>CAZAQD010000037.1:0-20638 GCA_964487425.1 uncultured Marvinbryantia sp.
GTGTTCTCTTTTTATACCATTTTTTATTTTCCGACTAAAATTTTACGCTAGCGTTCGGCAATGCCGCAAATTCTCCGCTACACTACCACAATAATTCCGCCGTCACTGGCATACATACTGCTGATGCCTGCTGTATCAACGATGAGGATATCCTTCGGCTTCATCCGTTCCATGATCGCTTCCTTCACCATCTGCGCTCTGCCAAGACAATTGCAGTGTGAAATCGCAAGGATCTTCTCTTCGGCGTGCTCGGTCTTCTCCGCGATCGCCTCCACCATGCGCACAAGCGCCCGGTTCACGCCCCTCGCCTGGGTAAGCTGCTCAATCGTCCCTTCCGGCGTCGACGTCATGACCGGCTTTATCTTCAGTGCCGTTGCGATAAACGCCTTCATCGTGCTCAGACGCCCGTTCTTTCTCAGCGTCTCCAGGCTCTCCAGCACAAACCAGGTATTCTGCCCGGCAATATAATGCTCCACCGCCGCTACCACCTCTTCAAATTCCATTCCCGCTTCCTCGCATTCCTGAATCTTCAAAGCGATCAGCGTCTCGCCGATGGATGCCGAGCGGGAATTAAACACATAAGCCTTCTTCTCAGGATGTTCCTCCAAAAACAATTTTCTCCCAAGCTGCGCGCTGTTATAGGAACCGCTCAGCTCTGCGGAAAGGGTCACTGCATAAGCCCTGTCTGCTCCGCATGCAAAAGCATTCTTATAAGCTTCCGGGGATGGACATGCGGATTTCGGGCAATTGGGGCTTGCCGCCACTTTTTTAAGAAAATCAGCCTGGTCAAACGTTTCATCATCCACGATGGTGTATTCATCCACATACATCGTCAGGGCTACATTCTCAAAATGCCCGTCCTCTCTCATTTCCTCTGTCAGCTCGCCGCAGCTATCAATCACAACCTTGTAACTCATCCTAATTCATTCCTCCTGCTTATATGCCGAACGTTTCACATGGTTTAAATTTTCGTTGAACATAGTTTTGAATACTACATAATCATAACACATATATCGCGTCTTGAAAAGAGTTTTCTTCTTTTCATTTCCACTTTTCTAGTATATACTAATTACAGTCCCGCCATACAGCAACCCTCTGCTGCTTTTGCGCTATGAAATACAAATAACAGAAAGGCAGATACTATGATTTCCCTGCAGATTACAGATGTCAAAACATTTATGAACAAACTCCTGTTATCGGACTATTTTGATGCCTTCCAGCTATCTGAGGCGGCTTTTGCCACCTTTTCCGACTTTCACATAGACGGACGGCTGAATAAGGATTACTATTCTCATGAGGAGCTGGAGGAACAGCCGCTTGCGGAGCAGGACTATTGCACCTGGAAGCAGGTACGCCCTTTCTGCCTTGACCTGATTAAGGGAAAGCACGCGCCGCTCAAATTCAAAATCGTGTTCCGGCTTTCTCCCGCCAACGTCAAACGGCTCTTAGCGCAGGCGGAGCTTTCTTTTGGCGCAGGCGATATCTGCGGCATCTTTTTAAATATTCATTTTCAGACGGACTCCCTTACCTGCACCACCGGTACGGTTCTGCACCTCTTTACCCTCGACAAATCGCTGGACCAGGCGTGGGATCAGATGGTCAAAAAATATTTGGCGGATTTTTGTTAGCACTCACCTCATTTGAGTGCTATTTTTTCTTGACAACTGTTTTTTTCAGTATTATACTCATTACCAGAAATAAATTTTGATGAGGTGATACAATGAATAAAACAGGTAATCTTTCTATTAACAGTGAGAACATTTTCCCTATTATCAAAAAGTGGCTGTATTCCGACCATGATATCTTCGTTCGTGAAATGGTATCCAACGGATGCGACGCCATCACCAAGCTGAAAAAGCTCTCTCTCATGGGCGATTTCACATTCCCGGATGACTACAAAAATAAGATCGAGGTCATCGTAAGCTCTAAGGACAAGACGATGAAATTTATTGATACCGGTCTTGGTATGACGGCTGAGGAGGTAGAAGAATACATCACGCAGATCGCTTTCTCCGGCGCTACTGCTTTTTTGGAGAAATACAAAGACAACGCTACCGATGACCAGATCATCGGACATTTCGGTCTGGGATTCTACTCTGCCTTTATGGTGGCTGATGAGGTGCATATCGATACTCTTTCCTACAAAGAGGGCGCGACGGCGGTTCACTGGGAATGCGACGGCAGCACACAGTACACTATCAGCGAAGGCTCCAGGACTGCCGTTGGTACAGAGATTACGCTTTTCTTAAATGAAGAAAGCCTGGAATTTGCCAATGAATACCGTGCAAGGGAAGTCCTGGAAAAGTACTGCTCCTTCATGCCGACGGAGATCTTTTTGACAAACGCCGACGCAGAGCCGCAATATGAAACAGTATTAAAGGACGAGCTTCTCGACGATGACGAGGTGATCGAATATATCCATGAAGAGGCAAAGACCGAAGAAAAGGAAAACGAAAACGGGGAAAAAGAAATCGTAGAGGTTTCTCCCGCACAGGAGAAGGCAAAGATCAAAAAACGCCCGGTTTCTTTGAGCGATACTGCCCCGCTGTGGACGAAGCATCCGAATGAATGCACGGATGAGCAGTACCTGGAATTTTACCGCAAAGTGTTTATGGACTACAAGGAACCGTTGTTCTGGATTCATTTGAATATGGATTATCCTTTCAACTTAAAAGGAATCCTCTACTTCCCGAAGATCAACACAGAATATGATTCCATCGAGGGAACAATCAAGCTTTACAATAACCAGGTGTTTATCGCTGATAATATCAAAGAAGTAATCCCGGAATTTCTGATGCTGTTAAAAGGCGTCATCGACTGCCCGGACCTGCCGCTTAACGTATCCAGAAGCGCGCTGCAGAACGACGGCTTTGTAAAGAAGATTTCCGATTATATCAGCAAGAAGGTTGCCGACAAGTTAAGCGGCATGTGCAAGACGGATCGTGAAAATTATGAGAAATACTGGGATGATATCAGCCCGTTTATCAAGTTCGGCTGCTTAAAAGACACTAAGTTCAGCGACCGCATGATGGACTACATCCTTGTGAAGAACCTGGACGGCAAATATCTGACTCTGGATGATTTTATTGCCGAGAATAAGAAAGAAGATGCGAAGGAATCTTCAGAAAATACAGAAGCCACGGAAAGTACAGAAACCACAGATACGGCGGCAGACGATTCCGAGAAGCCGGAAGCGCCGCAGACTACCCTCTTCTACGTAACAGATGAGGCTCAGCAGAGCCAGTACATTAACATGTTTAAGGAAGAAGGTCTGGACGCCGCTATCCTGAAGCACAACATCGACTCTCCATTTATCACACATGTAGAGCAGAAGAAAGAAAACGTACATTTCCAGAGAATCGACGCCGATGTGACGGAGTCCTTCAAGGAAAACGCCTCTGAGGAGGAGCTAAAAGAGGCTGCCGATGCTTTGACAGAAATTTTCCGCAAAGCGCTTGCAAAGGAAAAACTGGAAGTGAAGGTGGAAAAGCTGAAAAATGAAAAAATTTCCTCGATGATTACGTTATCTGAAGAAAGCCGCCGTATGCAGGAAATGATGAAGATGTACAATATGTACGGCATGGACCCGTCCATGTTTGGCAGCTCGGAGACACTGGTGCTCAACGCCAACAACCAGCTTGTGCAGTACATCCTGAATAATAAGGACAGCGAGAATACATCAATGATGTGCGAACAGCTCTATGACCTTGCTATGCTCGCACACGCACCGCTCTCACCGGAGGCGATGACAAAATTCATCAGCAGAAGCAATGAGATCATGATGATGCTGGCGAAATAAAGGATCGCAAAAAGGGTAAACCATTCTTTCATGGTTTACCCTTTTTTCATGAAGCTTCTGTTTCGGTATTCAAACTCCACCGTTTTCAAAAATACTCCCGGCTACCGCTTCATATTCTGCCAGCCGTTTTGCCTTCATCAGCTTTTTTATCTCCCTTTGGCTGTTCGCGAACTGTTCTCCCCGATCAGCCCCGGGGTTCTAAGGACTCCCCGCCCAAACGCCTGATAATCCGGCGTCCCCCGGTAAAAATCTTTCTGGGTGCGCAGATGGATAATCAGCTCCTCCAGCGGGGCTACGTAAAATCTCATTGCTTCTCTCACACCCGGATCGCCTATACCGCCGTCTTGACAAACTGGCTGTTGTACAGATCGGCATAGAATCCCTTCTTTGCCATCAGTTCCTCATGATTTCCCTGCTCGATAATGTTGCCGTCCTTCATAACCAGGATCATGTCTGCGTCGCGGATCGTTGACAGCCTGTGCGCAATGATAAAGCTGGTGCGCCCTCTCATCAGGTTATCCATCGCCTTCTGGATACGCACCTCCGTCCTCGTATCAACGGAGCTGGTCGCCTCATCGAGAATGAGAATCTTATTATCCGCCAGAATCGCCCGGGCGATCGTCAGGAGCTGTTTCTGCCCCTGGGAGATGTTGCTGGTTTCTTCATTGAGCACCATCTGATAGCCCCCGGGAAGCGTCTTGATAAAGTTGTGCGCATGCGCAGCCCTGGCTGCCGCCATCACCTCTTCGTCCGTGGCGTCCAAGCGCCCGTAGCGGATGTTCTCCATGATCGTGCCGTTAAACAGCCACGTATCCTGCAAAACCATGCCGAACATTTCCCGCAGCTCACTGCGGTTAAAGTCTTTCACGTTGTTGCCGTCAATCCTGATGGCGCCGGAATTCACATCATAGAAGCGCATCAGCAGTTTTACCATTGTTGTCTTTCCCGCCCCGGTAGGACCGACGATCGCAACCTTCTGTCCCTGTTTTACTTCTGCGGAGAAATCATGGATTGTGATCTGGTCTGCCGTATAGCCAAAGCTTACATGGTCGAAGGATACTTCTCCCTTTAACGCCCCGATATGCACCGGATTTTCCGCCAGCAGGTCCTCTTCTTCTTCTTCCAAAAACTCAAAGACACGCTCTGAAGCTGCCGCCGAGGACTGCAGCAGGTTGGTCACCTGGGCAATCTGCTGGATCGGCTGGGTAAAGCTGCGGATATACTGGAAAAAGGACTGGATCTGCCCCACTTCAATTCTGCCGTTGATTACCATAAATCCGCCGATCAGCGCCGACATTACATAGCCGAGGTTGCCCACAAACTGCATCACCGGCATCATCATCCCCGAGAAAAACTGGGACTTCCAGGCGGACTCATAAAGCTTGTCGTTTGTCTGGCGGAATTCCTCCAGCACTGCTTCTTCTTTGTTAAATACCTTGACGATATTGTGACCGCCATACACCTCTTCCACCTGTCCGTTGACATTTCCCAGATACTCCTGCTGCTGCCGGAAATATTTCTGCGAATATTTCATCACATTCTGAATAATCAGCATCGATACCGGCAGAATCAGCAGCGCGCACAGCGTCATCAAACCGTTGATGCGCAGCATCATAATCAATACGCCGATCATCGTTGTGACAGAGGTGATAAGTTGCGTCACGCTCTGGTTCAGGCTCTGCCCCAGCGTATCCACATCGTTTGTCACTCTGGAGAGGATTTCTCCTGTTGTCCTGCTCTCAAAATATTTTAGCGGCATACGGTTGATCTTCTTAGAGATCTCTTTTCTCAGGTTGTAGGTCACGTCGTTTGAAATCCCGCTCATGATAAAGCCCTGTACGAAGGACATCGCCGCACTTAACAGATACAGGCACAGCAGCGTAAGCAGGATCTGTCCGATCTTACCCATATCGATACCGCCAATCCCGCTGATCTTTGCCACCAGCCCGTTGAAAATCTCTGTCGTTGCATTTCCAAGTATCGTAGGACCGACGATGGAAAAAATCGTACTGGCTACCGCAAAAAGCATCATGATGGCAAAGCGTACCTTATAACGCCCCATGTGCACCATCAGTTTTTTGACGGCGTCTTTAAAATTCTTCGTTTTTTCCCCCGGCGCCGCGCCCGGCATGCCCATTCTTTTTGGTCTTTGCTTCTCATTACTCATCGGCTAATTCCTCCTTCGATAACTGTGAGAATGCAATCTGGCGATATACTTCGCAGTTTTTCAGTAATTCTTTGTGCGTTCCGATGCCCGCCACATGTCCGTCATCGAGTACAATAATCTGCTCCGCGTGGAGAATGGTACTGATACGCTGTGCCACAATAATAGTCGTTGCCTCCCGGATCTCCTGTTTCAGGGCGCTTCGTAATGCCACATCCGTCTTGTAATCCAGCGCGGAAAAACTATCGTCAAAGATATAGATTTCCGGATTCTTGGCGATCGCCCTGGCAATCGACAGGCGCTGCTTCTGTCCGCCGGATACATTCGTACCGCCCTGGGCGATCGGCGAATCAAACTTCTGCTCCTTTTCCATGATAAAATCGTATGCCTGGGCAATTTTCGCCGCTTTCTCTATCTGCTCTTTTGGTGCATCTTCTATACCGTAGCGCAGGTTGGAATCGATCGTACCGGAAAACAGTACGCCCTTTTGCGGCACATAGCCAAGCTTGTCGTGCAGCTCATGCTGCGTCATCTTCCGCACATCTACGCCGTCCACGAGCACCTGTCCCTTTGTCACATCATAAAAGCGGGGGATCAGGTTCACCAGGGTGGATTTTCCGCATCCGGTGCTGCCGATGATCGCGGTCGTCTCTCCCGGCTTTGCCGTGAAGCTCAGGTTTTCCAGGACGCATTCGTCCGCATCAGGATAAGCAAAGGATACGTCCCTGAACTTCACCACGCCCCTGTGCATTTCTTCTGACGGCTCTGCCTCCACGGGATCCTGCAAAAGCACCTCTGTCTCGAGGATTTCACTGATCCTTACTGCCGATACGCTGGCTCTTGGCAGCATAATGGACATTACCGTGAGCAGCAGGAAAGACATGATAATCTGCATGGTATACTGGATAAACGCCATCAGGTCGCCGACCTGCATCGCGCCGTTGTCAATGTCGGCAGCTCCTGTCCACACCAGGAGTACGGTCGTCGCATTCATAATCAGCATCATCAAGGGCATCATGAAGGTCATGCAGCGGTTTACGAAAAGGTTTGTCCGCATCAGGTTATGGTTTGCCGTCTCAAATCTTTCCTCCTCATGCTTTTCCGTGCTGAAAGCGCGGATGACCGGAACGCCCTGCAGAATTTCTCTTGTAACCAGGTTCATACGGTCAATCAGCCTCTGCAGTGATTTGAATTTCGGCATCGCCACTTTAAAAAGCACAAACACCACCAGCATAATGGCGATGACTGCGAGCGCAAGCACCCAGGTCATCGACGCATTTGTTTGCCACGCTTTCATGACTCCGCCGACTCCCATGATCGGCGCGTATAATACGACGCGGAAAATCATGGTCATCAAAAGCTGTACCTGCTGGATATCGTTGGTACTCCTGGTAATTAACGACGCCGTAGAAAATTTATTATACTCCGCACCGGAAAAAGAAATTACTTTACTGAACACACGCTCCCGCAGATCGCGGCTTAACCCCGCCGCCACATGGCAGGACAGAAACGTTACAGTAATCGACGCCGCCATAATCAGAAACGCCAGCCCCAGCATCTTCACTCCGCTTCGCAGAAGATAATTCGTCTGCAGTGCGCCCATGTCGATCCCCTGCGCCTCATATTCTTCCTTTACAAATCCGATTGCCGCCTGGGAAATGATAGATTCCGGCATCTGGTCAAGCGACTCGTTGATTTTTTCCACCATCTTCGCCGCCATTTCCTCCGGCATCAGGGCGAGCGCCTGCATCGGATCGACCCCTTCCGGCATCTCGATCCCGCCGCCAATCATCGCTGAGGTATCCGCACTTTCCGAAGTCATGGCGTAAAGTATCATCATCGGTCTTGCCAGCGCGCTCTCCAAAAGCGCTTTCTCCTGCGCATCGACAGGATTCCGCTTCCATATACCGTCCGCCAGCGTATAATGCTCCTCTATGATACGCTGCTGCTCCTCATCCATAAAGAAAAAAAGCTTTGTCATCGTCTCCTCGCGAATCGTATCTGCTGCCGCACTTTCGATGCCGCCCTGCTGGATACCCACGTTGACGATATTTGCCGTATATTCCGGCAGAGTCAGGTCACAATTCGCCTGTATGAAAAGCAGCACCAGAATCACGATAATCATTGGTACTGATTTCTTCAGGTATTTTACCAGTTTAAACAATTTTGTCACATCCCTTCCCGTCCAGTGCCTTTTCTGCCTGCTGAAGATTCTCTTTCATAACCTGCAGGATTTCCGCATATTCCTTTAACTGCTGGGAACCGGTACTTTTCTACTTCATGCTCCATGCAGGAGCAGCGGCCCATGAGAAGCTCCATTTCCTCTCTTCTCAAACAATCACCTCCGCTTCTTTTACTTAGACATTGAACAATATTACCACCTCCTGCCATATCTTACAATAAAAAATGTCTAAACTTTTTATAAAGTTTAGACATCTAACTTTTCTTAATAATAACACAATACGGGGAACCCTTTTTTCATATAACTGTAAATCTCTTCCGCCACATCAATCGGAAGATTGATACAGCCGTGCGATCCCCGGTAATAGCAGGCGTCTCCGCCAAAGGATGGCTGCCAGGTGGCATCATGCAGCCCGATCCCGCCGTTAAAAGGCATCCAGTAAGAAACCGGCGTCTGATAATCCTCCCCTTTCAGCACTGCCGGCGACTGCTTGTAATAAATCGCGTAAGCGCCCGGCGGCGTCTGCCTGTCCGTATTCATCAAGCCGGAGACGATATCGCTTTCCAATACCAGTTCTCCTCCCTCGTAAAGCCAGAGCTTTTGACCGGTAAGGTCAATTTCTATGTAACTATCCCCATAGTCCCGGACGGGGCTTGTGTGGGATGCCGCCTCCGACGAAAAGTGCAGATTATGCACGGTCGTCCCATTTCGCCTGAGCATTTTGGAAATCTCCGCAATCTCCTTTTTCGTATCCAGCCGCCAGCCATATTCTCCTGCCGGGATTTTGATAACTTTGCCGCCTGTCGTTTTCAATATTTTATCATAGTTCCAGGTATCAAATTTCTCACGAAGGCTTTCTACAAACTCCGTGATCCGGTCATCGTCGATGTCCCAATGCCCGTCCTCCCAGTAACGCACCCAGTCTATCACATCGTCTGCCGTCAGGACTACCCGTTCCTCCCCGGCTTTATAAATAATCTCCATATGCTCATAGAGCCCGCCAGCCTCATATGGATTAAGCGTCTGTTGGCGTATTGCACAGACTGCATCCTCAACCTCCTGCTGCGGAATATTCTGCGGCGCCGACAGCATCATGGACGCTATCATCATGCCGATCATCAGGTTTCCCATCCCATTGCCTCCACCAATACAAGCCCATCCTGTACCGGACGGGCCTGTAAGTTACTTTACTGCTATCTTATTCTTTAATCTTCATTCGAATTCACACTATTTGCCCTTGCCTCTACTTCTTTTGCCTGAATGTCAGACGGCGCCTGCTCATATCTTGCAAACTCATAGGAGAAGGTTCCGCTTCCGCCGGTCATAGAGCGAAGCTGTGTGGAATATCCGTAAAGCTCCATCATGGGGACATCCGCCTCGATGATCTGGTTGCCCTTGTGGTCCGGGTTCATGCCCAGCACACGCCCGCGGCGCTTATTCAAATCTCCCATTACATCGCCTGTGTATTTATCCGGCACCGTAACCTTTAAGGAAACGATCGGCTCAAGGAGAACCGGTGAAGCTTCCAGGAAGCCTTTCTTAAATGCCTGGATTGCAGCCGTCTTAAACGCCATCTCAGAAGAATCTACCGGATGATAGGAGCCATCGTACAGGGTCGCTTTTACGCCCACAACCGGATATGCCGCCAAAGGTCCCCGCTGAACAGAATCCTGGATTCCCTTTTCTACTGCCGGGAAATAGTTCTTCGGAACTGCGCCGCCCACTACTACCTGCTCGAATACATAAGGCGTCTCCTGGTCGCCGGAAGCCTCGAAGCGCATTTTAACATGACCGTACTGCCCGTGTCCGCCGGACTGCTTTTTGTATTTCGCTTCTACGTCCGAATTCTTGCGAATCGTCTCGCGGAACGCTACCTTCGGCCTGCCAAGCTCTACTTCTACTTTATATTTGCCCAGCAGCTTGCTCACGATAATATCCAGATGCTGGTCGCCCATACCATAGATCAGCGTCTGGCGGTTCTCTGAATCGTTCACTACCTTCATGGTCAGGTCTTCCTGCATCATCTTTGCCAATGCCTGGGAAATCTTATCTTCGTCGCCCTTTGTCTTCGCAAAGTATCTCTTATAGGTGTAAGGAGTCGATGTATCGATTCCCGCATACTTTATAGGCGTTATCTTTGTAGACAGCGTATCTCCCGTCTTTGTCAGGTTCAGCTTGCCAATCGCACCGATATCTCCCGCGTGAAGCTCCGGCACTTCAACCGGCTTGCTTCCTTCCAATACATAAAGCTTATTGAGCTTCACCTCCGCATCCCTTGTCGGATTATACAACGTATCGTCGTTCTTGATAACGCCGGACGCAACCTTAATCAGGGAGTATTTTCCAATAAACGGATCCACGATGGTCTTGAATACAAATGCTGATTTTGCCTTTGCGAAATCGTAATTCGCCTCATAAATTTCATTGGTCTTGGTGTTGATTCCCGCAATGTGCCTCTTATCCGGGCTCGGGAAATACTGCACCATGTCGTCCAGCAGATTTGCCACACCCTGAAGGTTAACCGGGGAACCCATCGCAATCGGCACGATAGAGCCGTCGGATACATTCACGGTCATGGCTGCCATGATCTCTGCCGTAGAGAATTCCTCACCGGCAAAATAGCGGTCCATAAATTCTTCCGAAGTCTCTGCCACTGCTTCCAGCAGATTCTCTCTGTATTTCTCCAGATATTCCATCGAGTAGTCCGGGATCTCACACTCCTGCTTCTCGCCCTTTCCAATCCAGCGCCTGCCCGCTTTTTTCACTACGTTTACATAGCCTACGAATTTCTCATTCTCACGGATCGGCAAATAGATCGGCGCGATCTTTTTGCCGTATAAATCGGTCAGTGTCTCGACTACTTCACGGAAGCTGGCGTTATCCACGTCCATGTTGGTGACAAAGAACATTCTCGGCAGCTTATACTTTTCACAAAGCTCCCATGCCTTCTGTGTCCCCACTTCCACGCCGCTTTTGCCGGAAACTACAATAATTGCCGCGTCTGCCGCTGCAGCCGCTTCCTCTGCCTCACCCACAAAATCAAAATATCCGGGCGTGTCCAGGATATTCACTTTGATATCATTCCAGATAATCGGCAATACCGAAGTGCTGATTGAAAATTTTCTCTTAATTTCTTCTTTATCAAAATCACTTACAGTATTACCCTCCGTCACGCTTCCCATACGACTTGTAATTCCTGAAAGGTATGCCATTGCCTCTGTAAGGCTGGTCTTTCCGGCACCCCCGTGACCTAAAATTACCACGTTACGAATCCTGTCTGTTGTATAAACCTTCATATACCTTCCTCCAATTCTAGTTTATTGGTTTCATTTTTCCCGCAGCCGCTATCCGTGCCGCCGAAAATGTCCCCACATAAAGCCTATGGATATATTCTACTAAAATTACCTTCAAATAGCAAGCAAATTATGGATTTTGCCTAACTCTTTTTCGATTTTGTGCGTTAAAGTGCAAGAGCATTGACAGAAAGCTACTTTTAATAGTAAAATTATCGTATTATTGCTGATGATTAAAAGGAAGTCTTATTATGAATGATACATTTACCGCAGGTTTTATCGGGCTTGGGCTGATCGGAGGCTCCCTCGCCAAAGCCATCAAATATTATTACCCCCTCGCCACGGTCATGGCGCACACCAGAAGCAGGCGGACGACCGATTACGCCTTAGCTGAGGGGATTATTGACGAAGCATACGATCACGTAAGCCGGGAATTTTCCCGCTGTGATTACATTTTTTTGTGCGCTCCTGTGGAAGCAAACGCCGCTTATCTGGCACAGTTGAAGCCGCTGCTGAAAGAGAGCTGTATTCTAACCGATGCCGGCAGCACGAAAACGGATATCCATGAGCACGTGGCGGCGCTTGATATGGAAGCGCACTTTGTCGGCGGGCATCCTATGGCAGGCTCTGAAAAAACAGGCATTGAAAACGCCAAACGCCTTTTACTGGAAAATGCCTACTATATCATTACCCCTTCCGCCAAAGTTTCCGAAGATAAAGTAAAAAAATACACCGAGCTTGTTGCCTCCTTAAAGGCGCTGCCTCTGGTTTTGGATTATCATGAGCATGATTTTGTAACGGCTGCCATCAGCCACCTTCCGCATATCATCGCCTCTACGCTGGTGAATCTTGTCCATGACGAAGACACGCCGAACGAGACGATGCGCACCGTGGCTGCCGGCGGGTTTAAGGACATCACGCGCATTGCGTCCTCCTCCCCGGAAATGTGGGAGCAAATCTGCACCACGAACGCGGGAAATATCATTACCGTGCTGGACGCTTATATAAAAAGCCTGGAAAACGTGCGCTCTCACTTAAAGGGACGCGACGGCGCTGCCATCCATCAGTTGTTTGCAGATTCCAGGGAATACCGCAACTCCTTCTCGGACTTGCCCAGCGGTCCGTTAAAGAAGGTCTATATGCTCTACTGCGATATGGTCGATGAAGCCGGCGGAATCGCTGCGCTTGCCGCTCTTTTGGCGAAAGGCGGGATCAGCCTGCGCAATATCGGCATCGTACATAACCGGGAATTTGAAGAAGCGGTCCTGCGTGTGGAATTCTATGAAGAAGAGGCGCTGAAGAAGGCGGTTGAGCTGCTGCGCAAATATCACTATACTGTATACGAAAGGTAGGCATATCCTATGAAATTTCAAAAAGCTTCTCCTCTGCGGGGAGAAATTGCGATACCGGGGGACAAGTCCATCTCCCACCGCGCCGTTATGTTCGGGGCAATCTCCGACGGCACGACCAAAGTCACGAATTTTCTCCAGGGCGCGGACTGTCTCTCCACAATAGACTGCTTTCGCAGGCTTGGCGTTGAAATTGAAAATACCCCCAACCGTATCCTGATCCACGGCAAGGGGCTTCACGGGCTTTGCGCGCCTTCACAGATTCTCGATACCGGCAACAGCGGTACGACTACCCGCCTGATTTCCGGCATTCTCTGCGGACAGAAGTTCGAAACCATTTTAAACGGAGACGCCTCCATCCAGAGCCGTCCCATGAAGCGTATCATGGAACCGCTGTCGCAGATGGGCGCGGATATTGTAAGCTTAAAAGGAAACGGCTGTGC
Organism: uncultured Marvinbryantia sp.; assembly: GCA_964487425.1. Taxonomy (GTDB): domain Bacteria; phylum Bacillota; class Clostridia; order Lachnospirales; family Lachnospiraceae; genus Marvinbryantia. The sequence continues at coordinate 13,231 of CAZAQD010000037.1, forward strand.
GCCGCTTCGCATCCGTGAGGCGGCAGGGCTTCACGGCATCCATTATCAGTCTCCGGTAGCCTCCGCCCAGGTAAAATCCGCGATTCTGCTCGCGGGCATTTATGCGGACGGCGAGACACGCGTCACAGAACCGTATCTTTCCAGAAACCATACGGAGCTTATGCTCGCCGGTTTCGGTGCCGACATAAGGTCGGAGGGCACGACCGCCGTTATTGCACCCCAGCCGCATTTAAGGGGCAGAAATATAGAAGTGCCGGGAGATATCTCATCGGCAGCCTATTTCATTGCCGCCGGATTGCTGGTGCCCGGCTCTGAGATCCTGATCCGGCACGTCGGCATCAACCCCACCCGGGACGGGATTCTTCAGGTTGTGCGCGACATGGGCGCAGATATCACCCTGCTGAACGAAAAAAATGTCGGCGGAGAACCCACCGCCGACTTACTCGTCCGCCACAGCTCTTTGAAGGGAACGACAATCGGCGGCGCTATCATTCCCACCCTGATCGATGAGCTCCCCATCCTTGCCATTCTTGCCTGCTTTGCCAGCGGCACCACCGTTATCAGGGATGCACAGGAGTTAAAGGTCAAGGAGTCCAACCGCATCGATGTGATGGTGAAAAACCTCTCCTCTATGGGCGCTCACATTGAAGCTACGGAGGACGGTATGGTGATCGATGGCGGCTATCCGCTCCACGGCGCTGTCATCGACAGCAGGCTCGACCACCGGATCGCCATGTCCTTTGCCATTGCCGGGCTATGCGCCGAGCAGGAAACGCAAATCCTCGGAGCCGACTGCGTGAAGATCAGCTACCCGGATTTTTATGAGACTTTGTCGGCGCTTATGCGCTAAAGCCGCGCCGGCAAAAAATGATGCTTTAAAGAATCAGCATAGCATCGCCAAAAGAGAAGAAACGATACTTTTCTTTTACGGCTTCTTCATACGCGTTCATGATATGCTCTTTGCCCGCCAGCGCCGATACCAGCATCAGCAGCGTGGACTCCGGCAAATGAAAATTCGTAATCAGGCGGTCAATCATTTTAAAACGGTAGCCCGGATAGATAAAGATATCGGTCCAGCCGCTTCCGGCATGGAGAATGCCGTTCTCATCTGTGGCGGACTCCAGCGTACGGCAGCTTGTCGTCCCTACAGAAATGATTTTCCCGCCTTTTGCTTTTGTCTCATTAATCATCCTTGCCTGCTCCTCCTCCACAATATAGAATTCAGAGTGCATATGATGGTCATGGACGTCCTCCACCTTAACGGGGCGGAATGTCCCAAGTCCCACATGAAGCGTCACATGGGCAACATGGACGCCTTTTTTTTTGATCGCCTGCAAAAGCTCCGGCGTAAAATGCAGTCCTGCCGTCGGTGCGGCGGCGGAGCCGTCATGCCGGGCGTACACGGTCTGATAACGGTTCTTATCCTGGAGCTGATGCGTAATATAGGGCGGCAGCGGTATCTGTCCCAACCGGTCGAGAATCTCCTCAAATATCCCTTCATACGTAAACTGTATCAGCCGGTTTCCCTCTTCCACAATCTCCAGCACTTCCCCCTTCAGGAGCCCTCCTCCAAAAGAGATTTTCGTTCCCGGCCTCGCCTTTTTCCCCGGCTTTACCAGCGTTTCCCAGATATCCTTCTCTTTTCTCTTTAACAGCAGAATCTCGATCTTTGCTTCTGTTCCCTCTTTCACGCCGAAAAGCCTTGCCGGAATAACTTTGGTATTATTTACAACCAGGCAGTCGCCCGACTCCAGATAGTCTGTGATTTCCCGAAAAATCCGATGCTGCGTGCTCCCGCTTTGGCGGTCAAGCACCAAAAGCCTGGACGCAGAACGATCCTCCAGGGGATCCTGCGCGATCAGCTCCTGCGGCAGGTCAAAATAAAAATCCGATGTTTTCATTTCCTGTTCTCCCTAGTCAAATTTGAATTCCTCAACAAACGTATAGTACGTTTTATTCTGCTCCAGCAGAACCGGTTTGCCATCGTGGCTCTCAATAATCGCCACGCCGCAGTTGGGCGCCACCCTGCCACCCCAGAAATCATCCATATCCCACTGGCGCAGGCTGTTTAAAAGCCCCCTGGCCGCAGCGCCGTGCGTGGAAACCAGTACCGTCTTATCCTGCAATTGCTCTCTGCTGCAGATGTCCTTCATAAACTCCGCCGTGCGCTTCGCAAGCTGCTCCAGTGACTCTCCTTCTTCTACCGTCCGGTACTGAGCGGGATGGTTGAAAAAATTATAAATATTCGGATCGCCGGAAAACTCAGACGTCTTTCGCCACGGTTTTCCCTCGTACACACCAAAGCTGATTTCCATAATCCGCTCATCTTCTATGACCGGAATATCACGCCCGTTTAAAACGATCTGCGCCGTCTCCTTTGCCCGCTTTAGCGGACTGGTAAAAACGATATCAAAGGGGATATCCTTCATGCCCTCTGCCGTCTCTTTTGCCAGCCTGCGCCCGTTCTCATTTAATGCAATGTCGCTTCGCCCCTGAAGAAGACGCTGCCGGTTCCAGTCTGTTTCCCCGTGGCGCAATACATATATCTTCATACTGTTTCCTCTTATAAGACTGCCGCGACAGCCTGATAGCTTTCGCGGCATATGAATTTACTGTCTCAGTTCGATTCCCATTGACTGCAGTCCATTTAAAATCTTCTTCATCGCCGCCGTTACGTCCGCTTCCGCCAACGTCCGGTCTTTCGCGCGGAAGACAACGGAATATGCCATCGATTTATACCCCGCCTTGATCTGCGTGCCCTCATAGATATCAAACAGCTTGCAGCTTTCCAGGTTTTTACCTGCCCTCTGTACGATCATCGCCTCGATCTGTCCGGCAAGTATCTCTTTGGGCGCCACCATGCTGAGGTCGCGCGTAACAGCCGGAAATCTGGCAATTCCTTCATACTTGCGGTCGAAGGTTGCCGCATCCGTCACATTTTCCATGTCCAGAACCGCCACGTATGCCTTCTCGCCTATATTGTAATGATCCGCTACCGCCGGATGGATCTCACCCAGGTATCCCATCACTTTGCCGTCGTAGATGATGTTCGCCTGGCGTCCCGGATGCAGGTACGGTTTTCCGGCGTTCGGGTCGTACGTTGTTTTCTTCAAAAGCCCCGCCTTCTCAAAAAATTCTTCCACAACTCCCTTCATCGTAAAGAAGTCGCCCTCTCCATACATTCCCAGCGTAAACTGCATCCTTTCTTCCGGCAGCTCAGTGAGCGGGAGCTGTTTGGGAAGATATATATTCCCCAGCTCATAGAGGCGCACATTCTTGTTCCGATGGTTGTAATTAAATGCCAGCGACGTCAGCATCCCATTCAACGGCAGGGTACGCATAATGCTGAAATCCTCGCCCAGCGGATTGGAAATCACCACTGCCTGGCGAAGCGCATCCTCCTCCGGCAGCAGCAGCTTATCGAATACCTTCGGGCTTTCGAAGGAATAGCAATATCCCTGTGAAAATCCGCAGTACTCTGCGATATCTCTTGCCACCTGCTGCACTCTCAGACAGAATGGAAGCTTTCCGGTCGTCGCCTCGCCTCTCGGAAGCGTGGTCGGAATGTTGTTATACCCATAAAATCTTGCCACTTCCTCTGCCAGGTCTGCCGTGCGGAACAGATCGTGGCGGAAGGTCGGCGCAATAATTTCGCCCGCCTGCGCATCGTACTCCAAATCCACGCGCTTAAAATATTCCAGCATCTTTTCCTCTGAAATATCCGTTCCCAGAAGCGCATTGATCTTCTGCGGCTCAAAAGGAATGCGCACCGGCTCTTTCTTTTTGCTGTACACATCTACCATGCCGCCTACTACTTCTCCTGCCCCCAGCTCTTCGATCAACTGGCAGGCACGGTCGATCGCCGCCTGCGCGTTATTCGGGTCAAGCCCCTTTTCAAACTTGCCGGAAGCGTCGGTGCGAAGCCCGATCTTCTTTGCCGACAAACGGATATTAGTGCCGTCAAAGCACGCCGCCTCAAACATCATGGTCTTAACATCATCCGTAATCATCGAATTTTCTCCGCCCATGATTCCCGCAATGCCGACTGCCTTCTCTCCGTCGCAAATCATCAGCACGGAGTCGTCCATCGTACGCTCCTGCCCGTCCAGCGTAACAAACTTCTCATCCTTCGCCGCACGGCGCACGATGATCTCATGCCCTGCCAGCGTGTCGTAATCATAGGCATGCATCGGCTGCCCGTACTCTTCCATCACATAATTGGTAATGTCCACGATATTGTTGATCGGACGGATGCCGTTGACTGCCAGGCGTCTCTGCAGCCACTGCGGCGACGGCGCAATCTTGATATTTTTTACGACTCTTGCGCAGTAGCGCGGACACAAATCTGCATCCTGCACGGTTACTTTTACATAATCATTGGCATCCTCGCCATTGCCTGTCGCTTTCACTTGCGGCGGGCAAAACGGCTTTTCAAAAGTTGCCGCCGCTTCCCTTGCAATCCCGATCACACTGTAGCAATCCACGCGGTTTGATGTCACCTCATACTCAAAAATCACGTCATCCAGCCCCAGCGCTTTCACAGCGTTCTCGCCAACCACGGCGTCCTCGCCAAAAATATAGATACCGTACTCCGGTGCTTCCGGGTACATTTCCCTTGAAGAGCCAAGCTCCTCAATCGAGCACATCATGCCACAGGATTCCACGCCGCGCAGTTTTCCTTTTTTAATGGCGATACCGCCCTCCGTCATCTTGCCGTCGTGTCCGCCCGCTACGCGTCCGCCATCCAGAACGACCGGCACCTTGTCTCCTTCTTTTACATTCGGCGCGCCGGTCACGATCTGAACCGTCTCTGCGCCTACATTTACCTGGCATACGATCAGCTTATCCGCATCCGGGTGCTTTTCAATAGAAAGGATCTGCCCAATCACAATCTTGTCAAGATCCTTGTCCAGCCTTTCATATCCCTCTACCTTTGTTCCCGATAACGTCATGGCATCCGTGTATTCCTGTGCCGTACACTCCAGTTCCGGGACATATGCTTTAATCCATGATAATGAAGTATTCATTGTATTTCTCCTTTTCTCAATGCTTCCTTTTGCCTTTCGGGGTTAAAATTGTTTTAGGAATCTTACGTCATTTTCATACAGCAGTCTCATATCATCAATCTCATATTTCAAAAGCGCAATACGCTCCAGCCCCACGCCAAAAGCAAAGCCGGTATATTCTTCCGGGTCAATGCCGCACATTTCCAATACATGCGGGTGCACCATGCCGCAACCCAGAATCTCAATCCAGCCCGAGCCTTTACAGAAACGGCATCCCTTGCCGCCGCATTTGAAGCAGCTTACGTCTACCTCCGCGCTTGGCTCTGTGAATGGGAAATGATGCGGACGGAATTTTGTCTTCGTCTCAGGACCGAACAGCTCTTTTGCGAACTCTTCCAGCGTTCCCTTTAAGTCGGCAAAGGTAATATTCTTGTCGATAACCAGCCCCTCGATCTGATGGAAGGACGGTGAATGTGTCGCGTCAACCTCATCCGACCGGAATACACGTCCCGGTGAGATCATACGAATCGGAAGCTTGCCTTTTTCCATCGTACGCGCCTGCACCGGAGAGGTCTGCGTCCTTAATACAATCTCTTTATTTATATAGAAGGTATCCTGTTCATCCTTCGCCGGATGGTTCGCCGGTATGTTCAGCTTTTCAAAATTATACAGGTCATATTCGACTTCCGGACCCTCAATTACTTCGTACCCCATGCCGATAAAGATTCTCTCTACCTCCTCCAGCGCAATGGTGTTGGGATGGCGGTGTCCGACATGATTTTTTTTCGCCGGCAGCGTAACATCAATCACTTCTGCCTTTAACTGCGCTTCTCTCGCCTTTGCTTCCAGCCTTTTCTTTGTTTCCTCCAGGACTTCTTCAATAGCTGCCCTGGTATCATTCACCAGTTGTCCTACCTTCGGACGATCCTCCGGCGCCACATCTTTCATACTTTTCAGTACCGCCGTCAGTTCGCCTTTTTTCCCAAGAAATGCTACCCGCACATCGTTTAATTTTTCCAGCGCGTCTGTCTGCTGGATCTGCTTTACGGCTTCCTCTCTGATTGCCTGCAATCTTTCTTTCATAATGATTCTCCTTTACTGAATGATATTCGCGAGTTTTTCCTCGCGGCCGCTGGGTGGAACGCTTCTGTCCCCGCCACCTTGCATACGCCGAAACGCATAAAAAAACTTCCTCCCAAAAGGGACGAAGCTCTCTGTTCCGTGGTACCACCCTGATTCCTGTCACCGACAGGCGCTCTCTATGCGTAACGTGCACCATACGTCATCTCCTACTAAATTTCAAAGATGCAGCTCCGGTGGGAAATTCAAGCCATCATCTGAACCCGGGGAAGCTTACAGCCGGCGACTTCCTCTCTCTGTTGGAAAATGATGTTCTACTTACACCTTCATTGCCTTTTTCCTATGCCCTATTTTATACAGTTCTTTCTTTCCTGTCAAGCAAAAACTCTCGCAAAGGCTGCGGCTTACAGGATCTCATCCGCCAAAAAGGACTCGGGATATTCCAGATAGCAATTTACTTCCGCTCCCACAAAAACCAGCCACATACAAAAATATACCCACAGCATCATCATCACCACCGTAGTAAGGCTGCCGTAAATGCTGGATACCGTACCGGCATAATCAAAATAAATGGAAAACCCATACGAATAAATCGACCATGCGGCAGCGGTAAAAACAGCTCCGGGAATCTGGCGCACGATATGCATTTTACAGTTTGGCAGGGCGCTGTACATGGAGAGGAAGATCAGGGACAATACGGATATCGAAACCAGCGCGCGCACGCTGATAATTACTGCGGTAAATTTCGCCAGCGCGGGAAAGAACTGCAAAATAGTGTCCTGTATGCGGTTACCGAACAGCAGCAACAGGATTGCCATAATAATCGCCAGAAGCAGAAACACAATATATACCCCGGAACGCAGGCGCATATAAAAATAATTCCGGTCTTCGTGAACGTCTCTTACGGAATTTAACCCATTGGTGATTGCCAGCACACTTCTGCTCGCCGCCCAGACTGCCGCAATCGCAGTACTCGACAAAATTGCGATGGAATTATTAAACAGCTCTTTTACCGCAGATTCGATGATCTGATAAAAGCTGTTTGGCAGTACTTCAATCAGCATATCCATGACCGCTTCCGGGGTGATATTCGTATATTGGATCAGCGTCAGCAACAGCATAAAAAAAGGGAAAAATCCCATGATAATGAAAAATGCCGACTGTGCCGCATAGGCATCCACGCGATCTCTCTTCATTTTCCTCATAAACCGCAAACCAAACCCGATAAGCTCCTGCACTACTTCCATATGACCCCCAAGAAGATTTGTTTTTCTACATTGTACCACAAAGGTACTGTTTCTTTCTACTCTCTTTTTCTCTAT
>CAZAQD010000038.1:0-20345 GCA_964487425.1 uncultured Marvinbryantia sp.
CTCCGCCTGCAGCAGTTTTGCTGAAGAAGGCCTGCAACATTAAGTCCGGTTCCGGTGTTCCGAACAAGACAAAGGTTGCAACAATCAGTAAAGATAAGGTTCGCGAGATTGCAGAGATGAAGATGCCGGACCTGAACGCAGGGAGCGTCGAAGCCGCTATGAGCATGATTGCCGGTACGGCAAGAAGCATGGGTATCACGGTAGAAGAGTAGGCATTGAACGCTTAGCAAAGGCGGGGTAGAACTGCCTTGAGTGAACAACCCGTGTAAATTGAGACAATTAAGTGGGAGGGAAATTCCCGCAAATACCACCAGGAGGTTATTTAATATGAAACGAGGAAAAAGATATTTAGAAGCGGCAAAAACATATGACCGCGCAACTCTTTATGATGTTGCTGATGCAATCAGTTTAGTAAAGAAAAATGCTGTAGCAAAGTTTGATGAGACAGTTGAAGCTCATATCAGAACCGGATGTGATGGACGCCATGCCGACCAGCAGATTCGTGGTGCTGTTGTATTACCGCATGGAACCGGTAAAAAGGTTCGTGTTTTGGTATTCGCAAAGAACGCAAAGGCGGACGAGGCTCTGGCAGCGGGAGCTGAATATGTAGGAGCAGAAGAACTGGTTCCGAAGATTCAGAACGAAGGCTGGCTGGATTTCGACGTTGTAGTAGCGACACCGGATATGATGGGTGTTGTTGGACGTTTGGGTCGTGTACTTGGACCGAAGGGCTTAATGCCGAACCCGAAAGCCGGAACCGTTACGATGGATGTAACCAAAGCTATTCAGGATATCAAAGCTGGTAAGATTGAGTACAGACTGGATAAAACAAACATTATTCACGTGCCGCTTGGAAAAGCTTCTTTCACAGAGGAGCAGTTAGCGGACAACTTCCAGACGCTTATCGGAGCGATTATAAAAGCAAAACCGGCAGCATTGAAGGGACAGTACCTCAAGAGCGTTACGCTTACCTCTACAATGGGACCTGGCGTAAAGCTGAACACTGCTAAGTTTTTATAAGTTCCAGGATAAAGGACCCGGAGCCATCAGGCTTCGGGTTTTTTGTGTGGCGGCGCAGCTTCCGGCGGAGAAAACGAAGCGCCCGTGCGTGGGAGAATAACAGGATAAATTATCTGAATATTACACAAAATAATAAAGATTCGCAACAATTAATACAAAATACACAAAAATAAAAAATTAATTTTAAAAAATTTAAAAAATAGTATTGACAAATAAGGCGCGGAATGTTAGAATAATTTTAACAAAAAACAATAACGGATACGTAATAGGAGACGAGAAATCTTAATACCTTGTCAGTTGATTGTTCTTGAATCTAAGCAAAGGAGGTCGGACCAATGGACGTAGTATCAATACAGAAAATTCAATATGAGTGTGGTAGGGCGAATATTTCCTGCGGTAATGACCTTTATCAGAGAATCTGATCCGAACGATATAAGAATATCAAAATAATCGGAGAGAAGACAGCGGACAGAGCAGATAAAGAAATGCTCTTCATATTGAAAAGATTACCACAAGGTAATAGTTAATATAGATAGCAGGAAGATAAAAGACTCCGATTTATTAAATAAAATAGAAAACTGAATAGAAAAGGAAAGACCATTATCAAAGAAAGATAGTGGTCTTTTTTATGCCGAAAAAAATAAAGGCAAAAACACAGAAAGAGGATTGACAAAACATGGATTCGGTGGTAATTTAAATATACCATAGTTTTCCTACTAAAAAAGTATGAAAATATGAAATAAAAGAAAAGGGGTAAAACAAAGGAGGAAAATATTATGAAAAAAAGAAGTTTGGCAGCAGTATTATCATTATCATTGATTACAGGAGCATTTGCGGGACTGGGAATCAGCGCGCAGGCATCCGATACGACGATCATCAAGGCGGCAACAGGCGGCGCTCCTATCCCTTACATATATGTAAATGATGACGGAGAGGTAGACGGCTATGATGCGGCGGTACTGCGGGAAGTATTTGACCGCCTGCCGCAGTATGAGCTACAGTTTGAAGTGGCGTCTTTTGATGCAATTTTCGGCGGGCTTAATTCCGGCAATTACCAGATCGCTTTTAATGTGCTCAGCTATAACGATGAGCGCGGCGCTTCCTACTTGTTCTCTTATCCGTATGTAAAGGTTCAGTATGTATTTGTCACCAGACCGGACGACGAACCGATTACCTCCTTTAGCGAGATCGGCGGCAAGGTATTTGAGGACGGCGCGGGCGTAAGCGTTACGAATGCAGTGGAGGCATGGAATGAGCAGAATCCCGACCAGGCGGTAGAGATTATCTATACAGAGGCGGATATGGCGGCGCAGTTGCAGAGGCTGATTGACGGCGCCACAGACTTTAAGATTTTTGATCTGGCAATGTTTAACGCTTATGTAGAAGAGTTTGACCTGGATCTGGTGGCGACACCGGTGCCGGATGATGAGGCGGATTTGATCGCGTCCAGCATTTATGCTTATTATCTGTTGCCGCAGGACCAGCCGGAGTTAAGGGAAGAGATCGACGAAGTGTTAAAGGAGCTGCAGGCGGACGGAACACTGTCAAAGCTGACAGAAGAATATCTGGGATCTGATCTGGCGCCGGATGCTGACCAGTATGAGGAAACCATCAACTAAGAGGAGGTGCGGCAGGCATGGCGAGGTTTAATGGCGCGATGGCGTCTTTATCAGAGGAAGAAAAGAAAAAGAACTTTATGACGGACCGAAGCCGGGAAGAGGAGCATCTGATTCATTTCCATTTCGGGAAGGGCGGGCTGCCGGTGGAGTCGGGGCGGTATCGCCTGATCTGGTCTGAGTCATGTCCGTTTGCCCATCGCAGCAAAATTATCTTTGCCTTGCTTGGGCTGGACGATGTAATCAGTACAGGGACGGTTTTTCCGGAAAAAGATGACCGCCTGGGGTGGGAGTTTTCCCTGGACCCGGACGGTGTGGATCCGGTGCTGAAGATCCGGTACTTGGTGGATATTTACGATGAAAACGACCCGGATTATCCGGGCAGGGCAAGCGTTCCTACGCTGATCGACGTGAAAGAGCGCAGGGTAGTCTATAATGACTATTTTAATATTACCCATGAATGGGAAGTGGCATGGGAGCCGTTTCATAAAGCGGGTGCACCGGATCTGTATCCGCCGGCATTGCGCAAAGAGATTGATGACCTGAACGATATCATTTACGAAGATGTGAATTCCGGGGTGTACAAAGTCGGCACGTCCCCTACGGAAGAACAGCGCAAAGAAGCGTTTGAGCGATTGTTTGCCCGCCTGGACTGGCTGGAGGGGCGGCTGTCACACCAGCGGTATCTGTTTGGCAGCCGTTTGACCGACAGCGATATCCGCCTGTTTACGACGCTGATCCGTTTTGATGCGGTATACAATCCCCTGTTTGGGGCGAACCGCAATAAAATAGCGGATTTCCCGAATTTATCCAGATACACAAATGAACTTTACCGTATACCTGCGTTTGAGTCAACGACCAATCTGGATGCAATCGTAAGGGGTTATCAAAAGAGTTTTGCAAAAAGAGACCAGAGGTGAAATAGATGGAAGCAATACGGGTACAGAATAATTTACAGCAGTTGGCGGGCGTCTTTTATGTCCGGCAGGAGGGGATGCTGGAATACCAGATCCCGTTGGAGTATGAATTTGGCGAAGATTCGCTGGAAGCAGAATATATCCTGGTGATGGATCAGAAGCAGCCGGCAGGGACCTGCAGGATTCGTCTGCTGAAAGAAGAGGGCTATGCGAAAATCGAGAGGGTTGTAACGGTGCACGCATACCGCAACCGGGGCGTGGGAAGGCTTGCGATAGAGGCGGCGGAAGCCTGGATAAGGGAACAGGGATATTCCAGGATCGTGATTTCCAGCCGGAAGTCGGCAGTCGGCTTTTATGAGAAGCTGGGCTATACGGCGGATTACGGCGAGATAGAAGGAACCGGAGATTTTAAGCTGATACAGGTAGAAAGAGTATGGGACAGATAGGAGGCAGATGATAAAATGTCATACATAAAGGCGTTTGAAGGCGTGGAGCTGTTTGAAAATACATTCCGACATCAGATCAACAAAAAAACAAAAGCAATAGAGGAGAGGAAGTTTGTATTTGACAGGACGTTTGGCGACGGAGAGGGACAGTGGCAGGTGGTGGCGGACCGCTATCGCCTGATCTGGATGCCGGGATGCCCGCATTCCAACAAAGCGGTTCTTTTGCTGCGGATCCTGGGGCTCGACCGCGTAATCAGCGTCGGGGAAGCAGGCGTTTTGAGGGATCCGAGAGGCTGGGTGTTCAGTGAAGACCTGGATGAAGTGGACCCGGTATTGAAGGTACATTATCTGGACGATGTATATTTAGCTTCCGATCCCGGCTTTACAGGCAGATCGACGGTGCCGCTTATTGCGGACGCCGTGACGGGCAAGGCGGTTAACAACGACGCCTGGAATCTGCCGACCTATCTGGTAAGAGACTGGACAAAGTTTGTTAAAGAGAATGCGCCGGACCTCTATCCGCTCGAGCTGCGGGAGCAGATCGATGAATTGAATACAGACCTTAAAAGGGTCAATGCCTATGGATGCGGATTCGCAAGAACGCAGGAGGCGTATGACAAGGCATTTGAGAGTTATTTTCAGGTGTTGGATGAGCTGGAGGAAAGGCTTTCCGGCAAAAGATTTCTTTTCGGCGACTATATTACCCTTTCGGATATCCATTTATATGTAGCGCTCGTCCGTTATCAGGTGAATTACCATCTGGTATTCGGCGTAAACAAAAAGCGCCTGGAAGATTATCCGAACCTCTGGGGATACACCAGAGATCTTTATCAGACGGAGGGGATTGGCGACTATACCAAACTGGAATTGATTAAAAAGCATTATCAGCTTTCCCCTCATATGCGGGCAAAGCTCGGCAATGTATATGGGATCGAATCCATCGGCCCTGATTCCCGGAGATGGGAAGAGCCGGTGGGAAGAGAACGCCTGTCGTCCGACCCGGAAAATAAATACCGGTATCTTGAAGAAACGAGACCGCAGTTCGCTCACCGTGAGGAAGAGGCGGAGCTGGCTTATCTGGAGGAGTATGTGCTGCTTCCGATACAGAAGGCGGGAGAAGCAACGTTCCAGACCGAGTACGAAAGATGGGCATATCAGGTCAAGGATGCCTTTGGGGAAATTGACAGGCGGCTGGGAAAACAAAAATATCTGCTGGGCGATAAGCCGGGGAAAGCGGATCTGCTGCTTTATCAGACACTGCTGCGGTTTGACCATATTTACTATTACATATATAAATTGAATTTTGCCAAATCCGGCGATTATGTGAACATTGGGCGGTATGCAGATGAGCTTAAACATATTCCTGAATTTGCGGATTCCATTGACATTGTAAAAGAAAGAGAGGAAGCCTTCTTAAAGTTGAGCGATGAGCGAAACCCATATCATCTGGTTTTCCGCGGTCCACAGGTATAAGGCTGTAAAAGGTAACGGTTATGGAAAAGTTATTTGATGCAAAAATCGTGTTTACATCGATCCCGGCGCTGCTGGAAGTATTTCCGGTGACGCTGGAGCTGACCGTGGTATCTGCTTTGATTGGGCTGGTTCTCGGATTAATCATTGCCCTCGTCAGGATGAATAAGATCCCGGTTTTGTCTCAGGCGGCAGTCTGCTACGTATCTGTAATCAGGGGAACGCCGGTGCTGGTGCAGTTGTACATTTTCTATTTTGGGATTCCATTAATTCTGAAATCGATCAATTATCAGTACGGGACAAATTATAACATCAATGCGATTCCCAGCATTGTATTTGCAATGGTCGCCCTGGGAATCAACCAGTCCGCTTTTGATTCCGAGACGATTCGTGCGGCGCTGCAGTCGGTTGACCGCGGGCAGACGGAGGCGGCAAAAGCGCTGGGCATGACGGGTGGGCAGCTTCTTCGCCGCATCGTGATACCGGAAGCGGTATCGGTCGCGCTGCTCCCATTGGGGAACTCGATCATTAACCTGATTAAGGGGACATCCCTGGCGTTTACCTGTGCGGTGGTGGAAATGACGGCGCAGGGTAAAATTATTGCCGGAAGGAATTTCCGTTATTTTGAGATTTATTGTTCCCTGGCAATTATTTATTGGGTAGTCACGTTTTTCCTTGAAAAACTGATAAAATATATTGAAAAGAGAATCAGCGTACCGGAAGTGCTTCCGCCCAGAGATGAAAATGGCAAGAAAATCCGCAGGAAGCTGTTTCAAAAAGCAGGATAGAATTCGTGATTAAGGGATGTGGATGAGATGAGTTTGATTGAAATAAAAAATCTGAGCAAACGGTTTGATGATGTAGTGGTCCTGGATCAGATTGACCTTAGTATTGAGAAGGGGGACGTAGTAGCGATCATCGGACCGTCGGGTACGGGAAAATCCACCCTGCTGCGCTGTATCAACCTGTTGGAAAAACCGGAATCGGGGACGATCGCGATTAATGGGGAGACGTATGACCTGACAGGCAAAAGCGCGAAAGAAAAATTAAAGCTGCGGCAGTGCACGGAGATGGTGTTTCAGCAGTTTAACCTGTTTAAACAGAAAACAGTCCTGGAAAATGTGATGGAGGGGCTTGTCGTTGTGCAGAAAAAGGATAAAGAGACAGCAAAGAAGCTTGCGCTGGAGGAACTGGAAAAGGTAGGGATGCTGGATAAGCTCTATCATTATCCCCGTCATCTCTCCGGCGGACAGCAGCAAAGGGTGGCGATTGCGAGGGCGTTGGCGATGAAGCCGCAGCTTCTGCTGATGGACGAGCCGACTTCGGCGCTGGACCCGGAGCTGGTAAATGAAGTGCTGACGACAATCCGGCAGATTGCCAATGAGGGAAACACCATTTTGCTGGTGACGCATGAGATGAGCTTTGTAAAAAGCGTCGCCAAAAGAGTAATTTTCCTGGAAAACGGTAAAATTGTGGAGGATGGAACCGCAAAAGAGATTTTTGAAAATCCGACGAGTGAAAGGCTGAAAGAATTTTTGAATAATATCAATATGCTGGAAGCGCCGGAATATCAGATTTAGGAATAAAATTCTTGACAAGCATATTTTCATATGCTATCTTAAAAAAGAACTGCCGAAGACAGCAGGTGCCGTAAGGCATAAGGATGAAAACGCCTGCCGAGGAAAGTAAAGAATTTCAATATGGAAATGATTTATGAACCTCTCTGTCGTGCGATAGGGAGGTTTCTTTACGGCGGTACACAAACTATAAAGGAGGTGCACCATTTCATGGCGAAAGTAGAACTGAAAAAACCGATCGTGGAAGAGATCAGCGAGAATATCAAAGATGCACAGTCTATCGTATTGGTTGCTTACAGCGGCATCAATGTAGAACAGGACACTGCTCTTCGTAAAGAATTAAGAGAAGCAGGCGTGATCTACAAAGTGTACAAAAACACAATGATGAATTTCGCATTCCAGGGAACAGACTGCGAGCCGCTGACAAAACATCTGGAAGGCCCGAATGCGGTTGCAATCAGCAAAGAGGATGCGACTGCTCCGGCAAGAATCATTGCAAAATATGCTAAGACAGTTCCGTCATTGAAACTGATCGCAGGCGTGGTAGAAGGCGGCTACTATGATGAGCAGGGCATTCAGGCGCTGTCACAGGTTCCGTCAAGAGAAGAACTGCTTGGGAAACTGCTTGGAAGCATCCAGTCTCCGATTGCAAACTTTGCCCGCGTTATCAGCCGGATCGCAGAATCAAAAGAGGCATAGAGTACTTAGCGAACGCAAGCTGATAAACGCAGCGTGAGGTTAGTGCGAATGCCGTTCGCGAACACAACGAATAGAAAAGAAAATTATAAAATGGAGGAAAATAAAATGGCAAAATTGACAACAGCAGAATTTATTGAAGCTATCAAAGAGTTAAGCGTATTAGAGTTAAATGAATTAGTAAAAGCATGCGAAGAAGAGTTTGGTGTATCTGCAGCAGCAGGCGTTGTAGTTGCAGCAGCAGGCGGAGCGGCAGAAGCAGCAGAAGAGAAGGATGAGTTCGATGTAGAGCTGACAGAAGTTGGACCGAACAAGGTTAAGGTTATCAAGGTTGTTCGTGAAGCTACAGGACTTGGTCTGAAGGAAGCAAAAGAAGTAGTTGACGGCGCACCGAAGGTAGTAAAAGAGGGCGCATCTAAGGTAGAAGCGGAAGAGCTGAAGACAAAACTCGAAGCAGAAGGCGCAAAGGTTACTCTGAAATAATTGAGCTGACAAAGCAGGGGGCTGGTGCATTGCACCGGCCCCTTTTTTGTGTTACACTAAACAATAAGAAAAAATGAAGGAGGGATTTATTATGGCTACACCGCATAATGGAGCAAAGATGGGGGACATTGCAGAAACAATATTGCTGCCGGGGGATCCGCTTCGCGCGAAGGTGATTGCGGAGACATTCATGGAGGATATTGTACAGTTTAACAAGGTAAGAAATATGTTCGGTTATACCGGAACATATAAAGGGAAAAAAGTGTCGGTTATGGGAACAGGTATGGGATGCCCGTCGATCGGCATTTACAGCCATGAGCTGATTCATTTTTATGGGGTAAAGAATCTGATTCGCGTCGGTTCCTGCGGAGCTATTGCGAAAGATATTAAGCTGGGCGAGATTATTATGGCGCAGGGAGCCTGCACGGACGGCAATTATGCGCATCAGTACCAGCTTCCGGGCGCCATGTGCGCGATCGCGGATTATGATCTGCTCAAGACGGCACAGGAGGCAGCGGCAGAGTTTGGGTATCCGCACCGCGTGGGAAATATTCTTTCCTCGGACGTATTTTATACAGAGACACCGGAATGGCAGCAGTGGGCAAAGATGGGCGTGTTATCCATTGAGATGGAAAGCTTTGCGCTTTACTGTAATGCTTCGCGGGCAGGCGTGAAGGCGCTTGGCATCTTTACCGTTTCCGATTCGATCGTAAACGGGGAAGAGCTGGATGCCGAGGCAAGGCAGAATGGCTTCACGAATATGATGCGGGTTGCGCTGGAGACGGCGGTAAGGATTTAGGAAAACGATTGACGGGAGCGGCATATTTTTCCGGTGAGTGGCAGCAGATATGGTGGGCGCCGTCAAGGCGCCTGACAAGGCAATGGGAGATGAGGAAAAATGAAAGCGATACGGAAATGGTTAAACCGTGTATTTATTGATGGATTAAGCGGAATGGCGCAGGGATTGTTTGCGACGCTGATTGTAGGGACGATTATCCAGCAGATCGGAACGCTGGTTGGAGGAGAAATTGGCAACACGATCTTTCTGATTGGAAAAGTGGCGGCGGCGCTGACAGGAGCCGGAATCGGCGTCGGCGTGGCAAGCAGATATAAGGAAAGCCCGCTGGTCATCCTCTCGGCGGCGGTCTCCGGTATGGTGGGCGCATTTGCGGGAAATCTGACGGCTGGAAAAGTACTGGTTGATGGGGTGATGCAGTTTTCAGGTCCGGGAGAACCGTTGGGCGCGTTTATCGCCGCCTATATCGGAATTGAGGCGGGGCATCTCGTGGCGGGCAAGACAAAGGTGGATATTCTGGTAACCCCGGCTGTAAGCATTGGCGCCGGTTCGGCAATCGGGCTTCTGGTGGGGCCGACGATCTCACAGATTATGGCAAGCCTGGGAGCGATGATTAACTGGGGGACAGAACAGCAGCCGTTTTTGATGGGTGTGGTGGTGTCTGTGTTGATGGGGATGATCCTGACACTGCCGATCAGCTCGGCGGCTCTGGGCGTGATCCTGAACCTTTCGGGACTGGCTGCGGGGGCGGCTACTGTTGGCTGCTGCTGCAACATGGTGGGCTTTGCCGTGGCAAGCTACAGAGAAAATAAGATGGGCGGCATGCTCGCACAGGGGATCGGGACCTCCATGCTGCAGGTACCGAACATTGTGCGCAAACCGGTGATCTGGCTGCCGGCGATTTTGTCCAGCGCCATTTTGGGACCGGTAGGAACAATGGTTTTGAAAATGACCAGCAATGCGACCGGTTCCGGTATGGGCACGGCGGGGCTGGTTGGACAGATCATGACATGGCAGACAATGACGGTATCTGAACCGGCAAATATTGTTCTGATTAAGATTCTGGCGATCCAGATTATCCTTCCGGCAGTCGTTACGCTGGCGATTTCGGAGTTTATGAGAAAACAGGGCTGGATCAAGGCGGGCGATATGAAGCTGGATTTGTAGAAGTGTGACAATAGTATCCAAAGGACAGAGTCTTGGGAAGGCAGATTTTGGGAGACTGGTATCCCTGCAGTTTGGCAGGGGCGCCGGTCTTCCCTTTTGGTTTTTTTGAAAATTTTTCCCGATTTTTTGGGGAAATGCTTCCATATTTTTGTTGACAGGCATTGACGCTTGTGCTATAGTATAGGTTGCACTATTGTGTAGGAGTGCGCCCAAAAGGGTGAGTTATGCCCAAAAATACTGCACATTTTATAGAAAAGGACAGGGGTGAAACGTCAATGGAGAAAAACAGGATACGTCCTATCGCGAGTGGCAACAGTTTCCGGATGAGTTACTCAAGACAGAAAGAGGTTCTGGAAATGCCGCATCTGATTGAGGTTCAGAAAGACTCATATCAGTGGTTTCTCGACGAAGGATTGAAGGAAGTTTTTGATGATATCTCACCGATTCGCGACTACAGTGAGAAGCTGAGTCTGGAATTAGTGGATTTCAAGCTTTGCGAAGATGATGTGAAGTATTCTATTGAAGAGTGTAAAGAAAGGGACGCGACCTACGCGGCGCCTTTGAAAGTCAAAGTGAGGCTTCACAATAAAGAGACGGACGAAATAAATGAGCATGAGATTTTCATGGGAGACCTTCCACTCATGACGGAAACGGGTACCTTTGTGATTAACGGCGCTGAGCGTGTTATCGTTAGCCAGTTGGTGCGTTCACCGGGCATTTATTATGCGATTGCTCATGATAAATTAGGTAAGAGATTGTTTTCTTCCACAGTAATTCCTAACCGTGGCGCATGGCTGGAATACGAAACTGACTCCAATGATGTATTCTATGTCCGGGTTGACAGGACAAGAAAGGTTCCGATTACCGTGCTGATCCGTGCACTCGGCATCAGTACGAACGCTGAGATTATTGAACTGTTTGGCGAGGAACCGAAAATTCTGGCGACTCTGGCAAAAGACGTTTCTACTAATTATAAAGAAGGTCTTCTGGAACTGTATAAGAAGATCCGCCCGGGAGAGCCGTTAGCGGTAGAAAGCGCGGAAAGCCTGATTATGGCGATGTTTTTTGACCCGAGAAGGTATGACCTTGCCAAAGTGGGGCGTTATAAGTTTAATAAAAAGCTGATGCTGCGCAACCGTATTGCAGGGCATGTCCTGGCAGAGGACGTAGTGGATGCGTCCACCGGAGAGATTTTGGCGGAGGCAGGCGTACAGGTGAGCCGTGAGCTGGCAGATTCTATCCAGAATGCGGCGGTTCCGTATGTGTGGGTTCAGACGGAAGAACGCAATGTAAAAGTACTTTCCAGTATGATGGTGGACATCACGAATTTTGTGGATGTTGACCCGAAGGAAGTTGGCGTTACAGAGTTAGTATATTACCCGGTATTGAAATCTATACTGGAAGAAAATGACGATATAGACGATATCAAAGAGGCGATCAGGCGTAATATCCATGACCTGATTCCGAAGCATATTACAAAGGAAGATATTCTGGCTTCCATCAACTATAATATGCATCTGGAATATGGGCTTGGCAATCATGACGATATTGACCATTTGGGCAACCGCCGCATCAGAGCGGTGGGCGAGCTGCTCCAGAACCAGTACCGTATCGGCCTTTCCAGGCTGGAGAGAGTGGTGCGCGAGAGAATGACAACGCAGGATCTGGAAGGCATTTCCCCGCAGTCCCTCATCAATATTAAGCCGGTGACGGCGGCTGTGAAAGAGTTCTTCGGATCTTCCCAGTTATCGCAGTTCATGGATCAGAATAACCCGTTGGGTGAGCTGACCCATAAAAGGCGTCTGTCCGCACTGGGTCCCGGCGGTCTGTCACGAGACAGAGCCGGATTTGAGGTGCGTGACGTACACTATTCCCATTACGGAAGAATGTGCCCGATCGAGACTCCTGAGGGTCCGAACATCGGTCTGATTAACTCCCTGGCGTGCTATGCAAGGATCAACCAGTATGGTTTTGTAGAGGCGCCGTACCGTAAGATTGACAAAACAGATCCTAAGAATCCGGTTGTCACGGACGAGGTTGTCTACATGACGGCGGACGAAGAAGATAATTACCATGTAGCGCAGGCGAATGAGCAGTTGGATGCGGAAGGGCATTTTGTCCGCAAAAATGTATCCGGCCGTTACCGTGAGGAGACGCAGGAGTACGACCGTTCTATGTTTGATTATATGGATGTGTCTCCGAAAATGGTGTTCTCGGTGGCAACCGCGTTGATTCCTTTCCTGGAGAACGACGATGCCAACCGTGCGCTGATGGGCTCTAACATGCAGCGCCAGGCAGTGCCGCTTCTGACGACGGAAGCGCCTGTGGTGGGAACCGGTATGGAGACGAAGGCGGCAGTCGATTCCGGCGTGTGCGTGGTTGCCAGGCATGCAGGCACGGTAGAAAGGGTGACGTCGAAGGAGATCGTGATTCTGACAGATGACGGGCAGAGAGAGGAATATCATCTGACGAAGTTCCTCAGAAGCAACCAGAGCAACTGCTACAATCAGAAACCGATCGTGTTCAAGGGCGACCGTGTAGAGGAAGGACAGGTTATCGCAGACGGTCCCTCTACTTCCAATGGGGAGATTGCCCTGGGCAAGAACCCGCTGATCGGATTTATGACCTGGGAAGGTTATAACTACGAGGATGCGGTATTGTTGAGTGAAAGACTTGTTATGGACGATGTGTATACATCGGTTCATATTGAAGAATATGAAACAGAAGCCAGAGATACCAAGCTGGGGCCGGAGGAGATCACAAGAGATGTTCCGGGCGTTGGCGATGACGCGCTGAAGGACCTGGATGAGAGAGGTATTATCCGCATTGGTGCAGAGGTGCGTGCAGGGGATATTCTGGTAGGTAAGGTTACGCCGAAGGGCGAAACGGAGCTGACTGCGGAGGAGAGGCTGCTGCGCGCGATTTTCGGTGAGAAGGCGCGCGAGGTAAGAGATACTTCTCTGAAGGTTCCGCACGGCGAATATGGTATCGTTGTCGATGCGAAGGTATTCACCAGGGAAAATGGAGATGAGCTGGCGCCTGGCGTCAATCAGGCTGTCCGCATTTATATTGCCCAGAAGAGAAAGATCTCTGTCGGCGATAAGATGGCGGGACGTCACGGAAACAAAGGTGTTGTTTCCCGTGTCCTTCCGGTGGAGGATATGCCGTTCCTTCCGAACGGGCGTCCGCTGGATATCGTATTGAATCCGCTTGGCGTGCCGTCACGTATGAATATCGGACAGGTGTTGGAGATTCATTTAAGTCTTGCTGCAAAGGCGCTGGGCTTTAATATATCCACGCCAGTCTTTGACGGGGCGAATGAGGCAGATATTATGGATACTCTGGATCTGGCAAACGATTATGTCAATCTGGAGTGGGATGAGTTTAAGGCGAAGCATGAGGAAGAGCTTTTGCCGGAGGTAATGGATTATCTCTATGAAAACAGGGATCACAGGGCGCTTTGGAAGGGCGTGCCTATTTCCAGGGATGGTAAGGTAAGGCTGCGCGACGGAAGAACCGGCGAATATTTTGACGGCCCGGTAACGATCGGACACATGCATTATCTGAAACTGCATCATCTGGTTGATGACAAGATCCATGCGCGTTCAACAGGCCCGTAGTCACTGGTAACCCAGCAGCCGCTTGGCGGTAAGGCGCAGTTCGGCGGCCAGCGTTTTGGTGAGATGGAGGTTTGGGCTCTGGAAGCATACGGGGCTGCTTACACTCTGCAGGAGATCCTGACAGTGAAGTCCGACGATGTAATCGGACGTGTAAAAACGTATGAAGCAATCATCAAGGGCGACAATATCCCTGAGCCGGGTATCCCGGAATCCTTTAAGGTATTGTTAAAAGAGCTGCAGTCCCTGGGGCTGGATGTGAAGGTTTTGAATGAAAACCAGAAGGAAGTGGAGATTATGGAAACCATTGATTGTGGTGAGACAGATATCCGTTCCGTTATTGAAGGAGAAAGGGGATATAAGAGAGAGGAAGCGCCTCTTGGAAGCTACGGATTCAGCCGCCAGGAATTTGAAGGCGAAGAATTGGTAGAGGTCGATGAAGAGGAAGAGGACGTTTATAAGGACCTGGATGACAGCTATGATGATGAGATTGAATAAGGAGGGAACCATTCATGCCAGAAACAATAAATTATGAAGCGTATCAGCCGATAACATTTGATTCAATCAAGATTGGGTTGGCTTCTCCTGATAAAATCAGAGAATGGTCCCGAGGCGAGGTAAAAAAACCCGAAACCATTAATTACAGGACTCTGAAGCCGGAAAAAGACGGCCTGTTTTGCGAACGTATTTTCGGACCCAGCAAGGACTGGGAGTGCCATTGCGGTAAATATAAGAAGATCCGCTATAAAGGGGTAGTTTGTGACCGCTGCGGTGTTGAAGTTACAAAGTCCAGCGTCCGCAGGGAACGTATGGGACATATTGAGCTGGCAGCGCCGGTATCCCATATCTGGTATTTTAAGGGAATCCCCTCCAGAATGGGACTGATGCTGGATCTGTCTCCGCGAACATTGGAAAAAGTACTGTATTTTGCAAATTATATTGTGCTTGACGCGGGCAAATCGAATTTGGTTTACAAACAGGTATTGACGGAGAAAGAGTATCAGGAAGCAAGAGAAGCGTATGGCGATGCGTTCCGTGTGGGAATGGGCGCCGAGGCAGTGAAGGAGCTTTTGGAAGCGATCGATGTCGATAAAGAAGCAGCAGAGCTTCAGGCGGCGCTGAAAGAGACGTCCGGGCAGAAACGCGCCAGAATCATCAAACGCCTGGAAGTGGTAGAGGCGTTTAAGGAGTCCGGTAATAAACCGGAGTGGATGATTATGACGGTGGTGCCGGTTATTCCGCCTGATATCCGTCCGATGGTTCAGTTGGACGGCGGACGTTTTGCAACCTCCGACCTGAATGACCTGTACCGTCGTATTATTAACCGTAATAATCGTCTGAAAAGACTGCTGGAGCTGGGCGCTCCTGATATTATCGTTCGAAATGAAAAGAGAATGCTGCAGGAATCAGTGGACGCGCTGATCGACAATGGGCGCCGCGGACGTCCGGTTACAGGACCGGGCAACAGGCCGCTGAAATCTCTGTCGGATATGCTTAAAGGAAAATCCGGGCGTTTCCGCCAGAATCTGCTCGGAAAACGTGTAGACTATTCCGGGCGTTCGGTTATTGTCGTAGGGCCGGAACTGAAGATTTATCAGTGCGGGCTTCCGCAGGAGATGGCGATTGAGCTGTTTAAACCGTTTGTTATGAAGGAACTGGTGGCGAACGGCACATCGCATAATATTAAGAACGCAAAGAAGATGGTGGAGAGGCTGGAGCCGCAGGTTTGGGATGTTCTGGAGCAGGTAATTAAAGAGCATCCGGTAATGCTGAACCGTGCACCTACGCTGCATCGTCTGGGAATCCAGGCATTTGAGCCGATTCTGGTCCAGGGTAAGGCGATTAAGCTGCATCCGCTTGTATGTACCGCGTTTAACGCGGACTTCGACGGCGACCAGATGGCAGTGCATCTTCCGCTGTCGGTTGAGGCACAGGCAGAGTGCCGTTTCCTGCTTCTGTCACCTAATAACCTGTTAAAGCCGTCCGACGGTGGTCCGGTAGCCGTGCCTTCTCAGGACATGGTGCTCGGTATCTATTATCTGACGCAGGAACGTCCGGGCGCTAAGGGCGAGGGTAAGTTCTTCAAGAACCTGAATGAAGCGATTCTGGCTTATGAAAACCAGGTGATTACGCTTCAGAGCAGAATCAAGGTCCGCGTCGTGAAAAACATGGCAGATGGAACGGAGCGGACAGGCGTGGTTGAGTCCACTCTGGGAAGATTTATCTTTAATGAGATTCTTCCGCAGGATCTGGGATTTGTGGACAGAAGCAACCCGGAAAATGCCCTTAACCTGGAAGTAGATTTCCATGTGGGCAAGAAGGGCCTGAAGCAGATCCTGGAGAAGATTATTAATACGCATGGAGCGACGAAGACGGCGGAAGCGCTGGACGATATCAAGTCTATGGGCTATAAGTATTCGACCAAAGCGGCGATGACGGTATCCATTTCCGATATGACCGTGCCGCCTGAAAAGCCGGAGCTGATTGCGAAAGCGCAGGATACGGTGGATAAGATCACGCAAAACTACAAGCGCGGATTGATTACGGAGGAAGAGCGTTACAAAGAGATCGTCGAGACATGGAAGACAACAGACGATGTGCTGACGAAAGCGCTGCTGGATGGGCTGGATAAATATAATAATATTTATATGATGGCGGATTCCGGCGCCCGTGGTTCTGATAAGCAGATTAAGCAGTTGGCAGGTATGCGTGGACTGATGGCAGATACAACCGGACATACGATCGAGCTTCCTATCAAGTCCAATTTCCGTGAGGGTCTGGACGTACTGGAATACTTCATGTCCGCGCATGGAGCGCGTAAGGGCTTGTCTGATACAGCTCTTCGTACAGCCGACTCCGGTTACCTGACAAGGCGTCTTGTCGATGTTTCACAGGATCTGATTATCCATGAGGTGGATTGCTGTGAGGGCAGAGATGAGATTGCCGGTATGTATGTGAAAGCATTCCGGGATGGAAAAGAAGAGATCGAGAGCCTTCAGGAAAGAATCACAGGAAGATTCTCCTGCGAAACGATCTGCAATAAGGAAGGCGAGGTTCTTGTAAAGGCAAATCATATGATTACGCCTAAGAGAGCAGCCCGTATTATGAGCGAAGGCGTGGATGAGAACGGGGAACCGTTTGAGAAGATCAAGATTCGTACCGTACTCACCTGTAAATCGCATATCGGTGTTTGTGCAAAATGCTACGGTGCGAATCTGGCGAGCGGCGAGTCTGTCCAAGTGGGCGAGTCGGTCGGTATTATTGCGGCACAGTCCATTGGAGAGCCGGGTACACAGTTGACCATGCGTACTTTCCACACCGGCGGCGTTGCCGGCGGCGATATCACACAGGGTCTTCCACGTGTCGAGGAGTTGTTTGAGGCAAGAAAGCCGAAAGGACTGGCAATCATTACGGAGATCGCCGGCAGGGTGGAGATCCGTGATACAAAGAAGAAGAGAGAGATTGTGATTACCAATGAGGAAACAGGAGAGTCCAAGACGTATCTGATTCCGTATGGTTCCAGAATCAAAGCGCAGGATGGCGCAGTTCTGGAGGCGGGTGACGAGCTGACAGAAGGCAGCGTCAATCCGCATGACATTCTCAAGATTAAAGGCGTGCGTGCCGTTCAGGACTATATGATTCAGGAGGTACAGCGTGTATACCGTCTGCAGGGTGTGGAGATCAACGATAAGCATATTGAGATGATCGTCCATCAGATGCTGAAGAAGATCCGCATTGAGGAGAGCGGAGATTCCGAGTTCCTGCCGGGAACGATGGTTGATATTCTTGATTTTGATGATAAGAATGAGGAGCTTGTCGCAGAGGGCAAGCAGCCAGCGGAAGGCAAGAGAGTGATGCTTGGTATTACGAAAGCTTCCCTGGCAACGAATTCCTTCTTATCAGCGGCATCCTTCCAGGAGACTACGAAGGTACTGACAGAGGCAGCGATCAAGGGTAAGATCGATCCGCTGATCGGACTGAAAGAAAACGTAATCATCGGTAAGCTGATTCCTGCCGGAACCGGCATGAAGAGATACCGCAACGTCCGCCTCAATACCGATACGATTGAAGAGGAAGCGGTAACCGACGGCATTGAGGAGGAAGAGGAGTCGATCATAAATGAACTGGCAGAGCTGGATCAGATTGACGACGAGCTTCTGGACAATGAAGACGTAGATGAATTACTGGAAGAGATTTTGGAAGAGGAATAATTTTTAAACAGGAAAACGGAGCTGGTGTGAACCGGCTCCGTTTTTGACTGCCGTATGACAAAGGCTTTCGACAGGATATTTATTTTAAATTATTGATTCTCATACGTCCGATAAGAATTCTTATACGGATGGTACGCGCCTGTGCTTTCCACATTTTCCGGCGGGCAGCCTGACGGGTGAGCCTGCTGCCTGTACCCGCCGCTATACTGACCCTGGGGATAACGCTGCTGCTTGGACGGCTGACCCTGCCGGTAATATGCCTCATCAGGGGAAAAACCCGGGCGGTATTGAGGCGGAGCCTGCTGGTAATTGGGCTGCTCCTGCACTTTCTTGTTTTTTTTCTTCCTGGAGCGGAAGATAGTCTTGCGTCCCGTCCATCCGATAATTCTTACTAAAATAATACCCCAGAAAATACCGAAGCCGTCGATGGCGACGTCCTTTGGAGAAGGGCTGCGCCCATCCACAAAGGATTGGTGATATTCGTCCCCGCAGGCGAACCCGACGCAGATGAATCCTGCCAGCAGCATGAGCCAGATACCGTGGACCCCATATACATACAGAGGAAAGGAAACGGCTACTGCCAGGGCAAAGTATTCTGTCATATGCGCAAGCTTACGCGTGACAGAGTGAATTCTGGATGCCCAGTTTTCAATTTGCCATTGTTCAAGATTCGTGTCCAATACATAATCTGCAGCTTCTACTATTTTACAGCTCACCTGAAAGCTGAGCTGTGAGGAAACTTCTGCCGGCTGGGCAGAAAAATTATAGATTGCGTACATCAGGATCAGAGCCGGCAGAAAGGAAAAAGGTTTTAACAATGTTCTTACCATATATAATATGCCTCCTTGCAATTGCTCTCTTAGTTGACTATCATAGCATGGTATTTTCGAACTGTCCACGAATTTAAGAAAATCCTAAGAAGAAAGATGAGAATGATTGAAAAAATCCTTGACAGAATCAGCCGTAATTTGTATACTAAATCCGTGCGTGGAAAGACGTAGTTACTTTTTGCACGCAAATTCAGCGTTATTTCATATAATATAGGCGAAATAACCGGCAACCACAACCCACGAGGGAATAACACAGGAGGTAAGAGGAATGCCAACATTTAATCAGTTAGTAAGAAAAGGCAGACAGACATCTACAAAGAAATCTACTGCACCGGCTCTTCAGAAAGGCTTCAATTCTCTGCAGAAGAGAGCAACTGACGTATCTGCACCGCAGAAAAGAGGAGTTTGTACAGCAGTAAAGACCGCAACACCTAAGAAGCCGAATTCAGCGCTTAGAAAGATTGCCAGAGTACGTCTGTCAAACAACATCGAAGTCACCAGCTACATTCCGGGTGAAGGACACAACCTGCAGGAGCATAGCGTTGTGTTGATCCGCGGCGGCAGAGTAAAGGACCTGCCAGGTACAAGATACCATATTATCCGTGGTACACTGGATACGGCAGGCGTTGCTAAGAGAAGACAGGCTCGTTCCAAATACGGGGCAAAGAGACCGAAAGACGCTAAGAAATAGAGAGTGAGGAAGGAAAACAGACACGATTAAAGTGCGTATTTGTTTTCACTCGAATGAAACGAAGATGTTACAATAAAATTCGTATCACAAACAGAACTAGTATTTGTGCCGGGATTCTATTACCAGGTGGTTGCAGGTTACAATAGAAGTTTTCGAGCACGAAACACATTAGAACGACACATGTGAGTACCGATGATTTAATGAACAAATATTCTTAAGGAGGGAAGTAACGTGCCACGTAAAGGACATACTCAGAAAAGAGACGTATTAGCAGATCCAATGTACAACAGCAAAGTAGTTACCAAGCTTGTTAACAGCATTATGTTAGACGGCAAGAAGGGTGTAGCTCAGAAGATTGTATACAGTGCATTTGCCAGTGTAGAGGAAAAGACAGGAAAACCAGCTCTTGAAGTATTCGAAGAGGCTATGAACAATATCATGCCGGCTCTCGAAGTGAAAGCAAGACGTATCGGCGGAGCTACCTATCAGGTACCAATCGAGGTTCGCCCTGACCGTCGTCAGGCATTGGCTCTTCGCTGGTTAACCACCTATTCTCGTGCGAGAGGAGAGAAGACTCAGGCAGAGAGACTCGCGAACGAGATTATGGATGCTGCAAACAATACCGGTGCAGCTGTAAAGAGAAAAGAAGACATGCACAAGATGGCGGAAGCAAACAAAGCGTTTGCCCACTATCGTTTCTAATTTTCAGCATACGCTGGAAATTTTGTGCCGACTAAATATAGGAGGAAAAAACCTTGGCTGGAAGAGAATATCCATTAGAGAGAACCAGAAACATTGGTATTATGGC
>CAZAQD010000039.1:0-19839 GCA_964487425.1 uncultured Marvinbryantia sp.
GAGATATATGTGGTTTTTGCTCCTAAAAAATATGGTGTTAACTACCAAAGACGGGGTTAAGGATTTATAAAAGAGAAGGATATGCGGATATTTTTCTTTCACATATCCTTTTTTTATGTTTGCTCTTGACAACAGGAAAGCTGCGCGATATGATCAAAACATAATTAATTTACTTAAATAAGTATGAGAAGGAAAGTAATAAAAGAAGGGGAAATTATCTTGTCCACTTATTTAATTAACCTAAATAATGGAACGGAATTATTAGATAGAGAGATGAGAGGAGGAAGATCATGAAGTTAGTAGTAATCGGCGGAGGAAGCAGCTATACACCGGAACTGGTGGAAGGAGTGATTATGCACAGGGATACCCTGCCTGTAACGAAGATCACCCTGATCGATATTGAGGAGGGAGAGGAAAAGGTCCGCATTAATACAGAATTTGCAAAGCGCATGGTGGAAAAGGCAGGGCTGGATATTCAGTTAAACTATACCTTCGACCGGGCGCAGGGGCTTGAGGGCGCGGATTTTATCATTACTCAGATCCGGGTCGGTGGACTGGACGCACGGGCAAAGGATGAGCGGCTGCCCTTAAAATACGGGATCATCGGGCAGGAAACGACGGGACCGGGCGGATGCCTGAAGGCGCTGCGCACGATACCGGTGATGCTGAATATCTGCAAAGACATTGAAAGCATATGTCCCGACGCATGGCTGATTAATTTTACGAATCCTTCCGGTATCGTTACGGAAGCGATTTTAAAGCATACTAATGTCAAGTGTATCGGACTGTGCAATGTCCCGATCAATATGTGCTATGACGCGGCGAAGCGGCTTTCCGTGCCGGCAGAGGAGCTGGATTGCCGGTTTATCGGGCTGAATCACCTCAGTGTTATGACGCAGGCATTTCACCAGGGAAGCGACAGGCTGCCGGAAGCGCTGGCTGTTGCCAACAGTGAGGGCATTGTTAAGAATATTGATAAAAACGAGGAAATGGACCGTCTGGCAAGGGAAATGGGCTGCATGTTTTCTCCTTACCTGCAGTACTTCTATTCAGAAAAAGAAATGCTGCAGCATGAGATGATGGAGGCGCTGGATCTTTGCGGAACCAGGGCGGATCAGGTAAAAGAGGTGGAGAAAAATCTGTTTGCCTGCTACCGTGATCCGGCGTTAAAGGAAAAGCCGGAGGCACTGGCGAAGCGCGGCGGAGCCAGGTATTCACAGGCGGCGATTAACCTGATCGACAGCATCTATAATGACAGAAAAGATGTGCAGGTAGTAGACGTGGCGAATCAGGGGACGATCGGGCAGCTTGCAGATGACGTAGTGATAGAGACGAACTGTGTGATCGGCAGGGACGGCGCGGCGCCGCTTCCGATGGAAGAAGTGCCGCAGGCAGTGCTTGGCTTGATCGAGCAGGTGAAGGCATATGAAGTGCTGACGATTGAAGCGGCGGTAACCGGTGACAGGACAAAAGCGCTGCTGGCGTTTCTGAATCATCCGCTGGTGCATGACGTGAAGGACGCGCGCGGGCTTTTGGAGGAGATGCTGGAGGCGCACAAAGAATATCTGCCGCAGTTTTACGCAAAAAATTAGAAGAGAGTGGTGAGCAGCATG
Organism: uncultured Marvinbryantia sp.; assembly: GCA_964487425.1. Lineage (GTDB taxonomy): Bacteria > Bacillota > Clostridia > Lachnospirales > Lachnospiraceae > Marvinbryantia. The sequence goes on from CAZAQD010000039.1 coordinate 1,614, forward strand.
TTTGTATTGGGAATTGATGCGGGCGGAACAAAAACACACTGCGCAATTGCTGATAAACAGGGAATCATAATCGGAGAGGGCTTAGCCGGACCGGCAAATCATCAGACCTGCGGGATAGAGACAACTGTTTTGTCACTGCGGGAGGCGATCGGAAAAGCATTGCGCAGCGCGGGGACAGAGCTTGCGGATATTGAATATGCGGTTTTGGGGATGGCAGGCGCCGACGGGGAAGACGACTATCAGATCCTGACACCCGCCGTAAAAGAAATCATGGGGACGGCGCCATTTGAAATCGTGCATGATTCCTGGATTGGATTTCGTGCGGCGGTTCGCGAAAATGTCGGCGTGGTATCGATCTGCGGAACCGGTGCGGGGCATTCAGGGCAGAATGGCGAGGGAGAAAAACTGACGTTGAGGAACCTTGATTACATTACGGGGAATTTAGGGGGCGGCAATGAAATCGCGCAGGCGGCGCTGCATTTTGCCTTCCGTTCCGAAGAAGGCACGGCAGAGAAGACGCTTCTGGAAGAAAGAATCCCTTCGCTGTTCGCAGTGGAAACTCTCGACGAAGTTTGCAGTATCTTAAAAAATCAGGGAATACCGAAACAGCAGGAGTTTCAGCTTCCGATCCTTGTATTCCAACTGGCGCACGAAGGCGATCCGGTTGCGGTGAGAATCATATCGGATATGGGGTATGAGGAAGGCAGATATGCGGCGGCAGTGATCCGCAGGCTGCATATGGAAAAGGAACGGATTCCGGTCGTGTTGGTGGGAAGCCTGTTTAAAACAAGGGATACTCTGCTGATCGAGCCGTTCATGAAAGCAGTCCATGAAGCGGCGGCGGACGCTTATGCAGTGATCCCGGAAGCGGCGCCTGTAACCGGAGCGGTTGCGCTTGCTCTTGAACATATCCGGGCGTGAAAGGAAAAAGAAGATGCAGCAAAAAGGGGATTTAACAGGAAAACCGGCGTTGATGAAGGAACTAAATATCGGGCTGATTAAGGATGCGCTCTCGAAATACCGGCAGGCGACCAGAGTGGAACTGTCGGCGATTACACAGATCAGCCAGCCTACGGTGAATGTGCTGATTAGCCAGCTTTTAAAAGAAAAGACGGTGGTAAGCCTCGGCATGGCGCAATCAACGGGCGGCAGGAAGGCGGAAGTATTTGCGCTCAATAATAAGCAGTCCTGCATTGCTTCTTTTGCGGCGGAGAAAACGGATCTTCAGTATCTCGTGACCGATTTTGAACTGCAAAAGGAAGCGGCGGGAAGGGAAATCAGAAACCAGGAGGAGTCCAGCCTGGAACAACTGTGCAGGATGATACGCCAGGTGCTAAGTGCGAATAAGTATATCAGAGCCATTACCGTGGGAGTGCCCGGGGCGGTTTCTGCGCAGGGGGAAGTATTTGCGATTCCCCGGATACCGGAGTGGGAAAACTTGAACCTGAAGGCATTTCTGGAACAGGAATTTTCCCTGGCGGTAACGGTCGTGAATGACATTAACGCCATTGCCGTCGGTTATGCATACAGCGTGAAAGACGGGACGCAGAACATGGTATATCTCCACGTGGGAGAAAATGGGATCGGCGCAGGAATTATCATAGACGGAAAGCTGTATCCGGGCTTTAAAAGCTTTGCGGGCGAGGTCGGCTGTATGCTGACCGGCGAAGAAGCGGATGAAATGGCGATTCTGAAAAAAATCATAGTCAATCTGGTCTGTATTCTGAATCCCGAGAAGATTGTGATTGAGGGCGGGAAGGTCACGGTGGAAAGATTGGAAACGCTTTATGAGGACTGTCTTTCCCATTTGCCCAAAGGGGTTATGCCAAGATTTGTCGCGATAGAATCCGGTGTAGAATATTATTTCAAGGGACTGGGGCAATCAGGAAGGGAATTGCTGGATGAGAATATACGCCTGGCGTAGTTTAAAATGCGGGAGCATAGTAACTGATTGGACTGTTTTATATTCTGCTCTGTCTGATGGCATTTATTTATAATTTGTCATTACCGGGACAGATCAGTAATACGCTGGTACGTTTGGGAATGAATGGCGGTCTGGTAATCGGCTATTTTGCCAATGGTTTATACCAGTTACTGTTTCTGTTTATGCGCGCACGGACAGGCAGGGCTTTACGCGGGCGCGGCGATTCTGGTAAGCGGCGCATCAGTTGTCCGCGCAACGAACGGGCAGGCACTGCCTGGTACGGTGCTGCTCCACCTGATGTTCATCCTTGCTCCGGCAGCAGGAAAGAATCTCTTCGGAAATGCGGCTATCGGAGAGTATTTCCGGGTGTTCCTCTGCTACGGTGTCATTGCGATTGCTCTGGTAATGCATGGAGTGAAGTCAGCAAAAAGAAAAAGTCTTTAGAGCAGTAATTCTATATCATATAAGATCAGAAAACCCATGTCGGGTGACGGCATGGGTTTTTTGTCGAAAAAATCTGGCTTTTTTGCAGTTGTTTTGACAAATCTTTCGGCATGTGTTCGCTATACTTGGGATGTAAGAGAGCGGAGGATTTCCTGTGTATTATGAGTTCTACATAGATGTTTATTTTCTGGAAAACCTGGTGATGAATTATCTGATACTGCGTATGACGGGGAAGGCGGAAAAATGTGCCTGCGCCGTATGGCGCACGATAGCTTCCAGCGTGCTGGGAGCAGTATGCGCGTGTGCGATCGCTGTGGCGCCTGTTCACAGAATGGCTTTCTTATCGGTGACGCTGAGCTTTTTATATGGAGTTGCAATGGTGGCGGTCAGTTACGGAGCGTATGGATGGGATACCGTGATGAGGACGGTAACGGTATTCTATCTGTCTGCATTGCTGCTTGGCGCAATCTGGCAGCTTCTTGAACGCTATCTGCACATGAGTTTTTTTGCGGCAATGCCTGTCGGTTATGTGGGGGCGCGTGCGGTATTTACTGTGTGGCAGAGAAGAAAAAACAGGGCGCAATACGTATATGAAGTAACGATAACGGAAAAGGGAAAGACGGTAAGCGTAAAAGGGCTTATGGACAGTGGAAACCAGCTTGTCATGCCGGGAACCGGGAAACCGGTGCAGATCGTGGATTTTCAGGTGGCATGCGCACTGTTAAGCGCCAAAGAAATAGAAGAACTGGAATGTATGCTGCGGCTTCGGGCGTCCGGGGAATCCAGCGGCAGGTTTACTTACATTCCTTATCATTCTATTGGGAAAGAACGTGGAATTCTGCCGGTAATGACATTGGACAGCGTCCGTATAAAACATGGGGAGAGCGTGTGGAATACAAAGAAGGTAGCGGCTGCCATCAGCAAGACGGCGGTTTCCTACGGTGGGGAATATCAGATGATATTACATCCGCAAATAATAGAGTAGCAGGAGGACAGTATAAACATGGTGTTAAAGGTATCTATGCCGAACCGGTTTCAATTCAGGATGATCCCGTCGGTGTCAAATATGATCTGGAAAAAACCGGCGAGGGACATTCATTATATTGGCGGAAGCGAGGTGCTGCCGGCGCCTCTGGAGCCGATGAGGGAGGCGCAGGCGATAGAGGAGCTGGAAAGCGGGGAGCCGGACGGGGCGAAGGCTTTGCTGATCGAGCATAATCTGCGGCTTGTGGTATACATAGCCAAAAAATTTGATAATACAGGAGTGGGTGTGGAGGATCTGATTTCAATTGGAACCATTGGACTAATTAAGGCGATCAATACCTTTAATCCCAGGAAAAACATCAAACTTGCAACCTATGCATCCCGATGCATTGAGAATGAAATTTTAATGTATCTTCGAAGGACAAACAAAACCAAGATGGAGGTTTCCTTTGACGAGCCGTTGAATGTGGACTGGGACGGCAACGAGCTTTTGCTTTCTGATATTCTGGGAACAGATGAGGACGTGATTTACCGGGATATGGAAACAGAGGTCGAATATATGCTTTTGCAGAGGGCAATAGAAAAGCTTTCTGAGCGGGAGCGGATGATTATTCAGCTTCGCTTCGGAATCAACACAAAAGACGGAGAGGAAAAGACGCAAAAAGAAGTAGCGGATCTTCTGGGGATTTCCCAATCCTATATTTCGAGACTGGAAAAGAAGATCATCGGGCGGCTGAAAAAAGAAATTGTACGCTTTGAATAGCCAACAGAAGCGGGGGATGGCAAGACAGCAGTCCATGCAGAAATGAGGAAATATTTTGTGAATTACCTGAAAATGAGAAGCATTTTATGAAAACATTTAAAAGCGTGTGCGGCGTTTCCCCTTCAGAGTACCGGAAAAATGCCTGGGTTGGAAAAACAGAGAACTGAGAGATACGGTTCTCTGTTTTTCTATATAGACAATTAAGGATGTTTACAAAAAATTTAGAAGCATTTCGGCGGATTTTGTCTTATACTAGATAGTAGCTCTTGAGAAGAAGGCAAGATGCTGTTAAAATGGAAAAAGACACTCGCAGGCAGAAGGGAGCCGATCATATGTTTGGATATATTATCTGTAATAGGAGCGGACTATCGGAAGAGGAAATCGAACGTTATCAGAATATGTACTGCGGCCTGTGCAAAGCATTGAAGAACCGCTTCGGGCAATTGGAAAGGCTGAGCCTGAGTTTTGATATGACTTTTCTGGCGCTGTTTTTGTCCTCCCTGTATGAACCACAGGAGGAGCGGACGGAATTTCGCTGTAAGCTTCATCCTCTTCGCATGAAAACGGCAATGGAGAGCAGATATATTGATTATGCGGCGGATATGACGATCGCCCTTTCTTATTATAAATGCCTGGATAACTGGGAAGATGAGAAAAGCCAGCTCAGCCGGAAATACGGGGATATTTTAAAAAAAGGATATCTGGAAGTCAAAGAGCGTTATCCCAGACAGTGCCGGGCGATCGAAGAAGGGATTGAAAGGCTTTCCAAAGTGGAAAAAAACCCGGTTTCCTGCCCAGATGCCGCAGTAAACAGTTCGGGGATGATGATGTCGGAGCTTTTTGTCTATGAGGAGGATTTCTGGAGCAACAGCCTGCGTATCTTTGGATATGAGCTGGGCAGGTTTGTGTATTTGATGGATGCGGCGGTGGATTATAAGAAGGACGTGAAAAGCGGAAGGTATAATCCGCTGTTGAAGATGCAGAAAAAGCCGGAGGAAATGGAAGAGATTTTGAGCGCGGCGATCGGGCATGCAGCTTTGGAGGCGGAAAAGCTTCCGCTGGTGCAGGATGCGCATTTGCTAAGGAATATATTATACGGCGGAGTATGGCAGAAATACTACGCGAAGGTACTTGGGAAGGAGAAACCTCATGATTGACGATCCATACAAGGTGCTGGGGATTTCGAGGGACGCCACGAAAGACGAAATAAAAAGGGCTTACCGGCAGAAGGCGAAGGAGTATCACCCGGATCTTCACCCGGATGACCCGAAGGCAGCGGAGAAGATGAATGAAGTGAACGAAGCTTATGATATGTTGAACAACCCGGAGAAGTATCAGAAGCGGCAGCAGCAGGGCAGCGGGGGAGGTTACGGCAACGCTTATGGGAATCCATACGGACAGAGCCAGTGGAACCAGGGAACCTATCAGAGCGGTTCTTACGGGCAGAGAAACCAGGATGGCTATTATGGGAAGAGAAACGGCGGTTACGGCAGCTTCGGCGACTTTGGCGATTTCGGAGATTTCTGGTGGGGATTTGGCGGCAGTGCCTATACCGAGCCGCCCACGCCGACTGCGCAGGCGCAGGATGCCGGGGATATCCGGCAGGCGATCGATTTTATCAATATGAAGCAGTATCGTTATGCAACCCAGACATTAAACAGCATCGTAAGCGGGAGACGAGACGCCAGGTGGTACTATTTAAGCTCTCTTGCCAACTATGGGGAGGGCAATAAGATCCTGGCGTTGGAGCAGATACAAAAGGCGGTCCAGATGGAGCCGTATAACAATGTATACCAACAGACCTTGCAGAGCCTGCGCCAGACAGGGAACAGCTATAATGAGGCGGGACAGGAATTTCAAAGGGATGCCGAGGGCATCAACCGTATGTGCCTGAGTTTCTGCGCGCTGCAGTTCTTCTGCGCATTTTGCCGCTGCTGTTAAGGGACGCGAAAAGAAAGGAAAAGCAATGGGGAAAGTAATAGGAATTGACTTGGGTACAACAAACAGTTGTGTGTCTGTGATTGAGAATGAAACGGCGGTGGTGATTCCGTCTTCTTCCGGTGGCAGGACAACGCCCAGCATTGTGGCGTTTAGCAAAAATGGCGAGCGCCTGATAGGAGAAGCCGCGCGCCGGCAGGCAGTTACGAACACGGAAAGGACGATCAGCTCCATAAAGCGGCAAATGGGGACGGACTGGAGCATCCGCATTGACGGGACAGAATATAAGCCGCAGACGATCAGTGCGATGATCCTGATGCAGTTGAAAAAGGATGCGGAGGAATTTTTAGGCGAGCCGGTGACAGAGGCAGTGATTACGGTGCCGGCATATTTCAACGACATCCAGCGGCAGGCGACGAAGGATGCCGGGAGGATTGCCGGGCTTACGGTAAAGCGTATCATCAACGAGCCTACCAGTGCGGCGCTTTCTTACGGCTTGGATCACGGGGAGCCGCAGAAGGTCATGGTCTATGACCTCGGCGGCGGGACTTTTGACGTCTCGATAATTGAGATCGGCGAGGGCGTGATTGAGGTGCTGGCGACTGCCGGCGACAATCATCTGGGCGGAGATGATTTTGACGCCAGGATCAGCAATTGGATAGTGAGGGAATTTAAGGCGGGGCAGCATGTGGATCTGACGCGCGATTTTGCGGCAATACAAAGGGTAAATGAGGCGGCGGAGCAGGCAAAGAAGGAGCTGTCAACAGCGGAGAGCACGCATATTGTACTGCCCTATCTGACTCAGGCAAAGGGCGAATCGCTGCATCTGGATATGGAGCTGACACGCAGGAAGTTTTATGAGCTGGTAAGCGACCTCATCGAGCGAACGGCGGCGCCAGTACAGAATGCGTTAAACGATGCGGGCATTGCCGTCTCCGAGCTGGGAAGGGTCCTGCTGGTGGGCGGTTCCACGCGGATTCCGGCTGTGCAGGAGAAGGTACGCCAGTTGACGGGTAAGGATCCGTCGAGGAACATCAACCCCGACGAGTGCGTGGCGCAGGGGGCGGCGATTCTTGGAAGCACCCTGCAGGGGAACGCGATCGTGGCGGCAGGGACAGGACAGAGTATGCTGCTTCTCGACGTAACGCCGATGAGCCTGTCGATTGAGACGGTAGGCGGAGTGGCAACACGGCTGGTGGATCGCAATACAACGCTGCCCACCCGTTATTCCCGCGTGTTTTCCACGGCAATGCCTTATCAGAGGGATGTAGAGATCCATGTCCTGCAGGGGGAAAGGCCGATGGCAAGGGATAATAAAACCATTGGGAAATTTAAGCTGAAAGGCATCAAGCGGGCGCCGGCAGGCGTGCCGCAGATTGAAGTGACGTTTGCGATAGATGCGAACGGTATTTTGCAGGTGTCCGCGAGGGATCTGGATACCGGAAAGGAACAATCCATCACGATTACGGCAAACGACAGGATGTCGGATATGGAAATCGAGCAGGCGGTACGCGACGCGCAGCAGTATGCAGGGCTTGACCAGCTTCGCAGGGAGGCGCTGGAGCTGAGCAATGAAGCTGGGCGGCTGCTCGCACAGGTACAGCAGGCGCTGAAGGCGCAGGGCAGGCAGATAGACAGGGCGGAAAAGAAACAGATAAGGAGCGACTGCAATGTACTGCAGCGACTCCTGTCGAAGTTCAGGGCGGATCAAGTGACACAGGAGGAACTGGATGATATCAGAGAAGCAAAGCGGCAGCTTGAGGAATCCGCGTCACGGATTTTGTCTATGCCATAGCAAAGAAGAGCGGACGGGAGGTAAACGATTTTGGAAAAGTGGAAATGGAAATTTCGAAATTTTATGCAGGGCAGAAACGGGCTGGATGAGCTGACGAAGGTAGTCTATGGATGTTCAATCGTGTTATATGTGATTTCGCTGCTGAGCGGAAGCAGCCTGTTTTATTATCTGGCGGTTGTCGGGCTTATCTACGGAGTATACCGTGTGTGTTCCCGGGATGTGCTGAACCGACAGGCGGAGAACCGGAAGCTGAAAGAAAAAATCGATTTTTACAGGACGCGCTGGCAGCAGCGGGGGACGTATAAGATTTTTAAGTGCAAAGGCTGCGGGAGGAAGATCCGCGTGCCGAGGGGAAAAGGAAAGATCGAGGTAACATGTCCGGCATGCGGACACAAGGAGATTCACCGTACATGACGAACCTGGAGGGAAAGATGGAAAAATCAGCAATCAATGGGGAAAAGACAGAAGAGGCGTTAAGCGGGCTGATCTCGTTTTTGCGGGAAAGCCCGACTGCCTTTCATGCAGTGGAGCAGATAAGAAAAGAGCTGGAAGAAAACGGATATCGCCGCCTGGAGGAATCAACAGAGTGGGAGGTGGCTGCCGGGGGCAAATATTATGTGACAAGAAACGATTCCAGCGTGATCGCACTGCATATTGGCGGAGAGTTCACAGACGGCGGATTTCAGATTGTAGCATCCCACAGTGATTCTCCGGCATTTAAACTGAAAGAGAATGCAGAGATAGAGGTACGCGGGAAATACCTGAAGCTGAATACGGAAGGCTATGGCGGGATGCTGTGTTCCACCTGGTTTGACCGTCCGCTTTCCATAGCGGGCAGGGTGCTGTTGAAGGAAGGAGGAAAATTCACCTCCAGGCTTTTTAAGGTTGACCGGGATCTGGCGGTAATTCCCAGCGTGGCGATTCATATGAACCGGGAAGTAAATGAAGGCTATGCCTATAACAAACAAATCGACCTGCTTCCGCTGTTTGGCGGCGCAGAGGTAAAGAGCGGGGCGCTTAAAAGCCTGGTCTGCGAAGAACTCGGCGTGGAGGAATCAGCCGTTTACGGCAGCGACCTGTATCTGTACAACCGGATGGAGCCTTCTATTTACGGCGCGCAAGGAGAATTTATCGGCGCTCCCCATCTGGATGACCTGCAGTGTGCGTATTCTGCGCTTCAGGGCTTTTTAAGAGGGTCCCATCCCCAAAGCATTGGCGTCTATACGTGCTTTGATAATGAAGAAGTGGGATCCGGGACCAAGCAGGGAGCCGATTCTACCTTTTTAGAGGACGTGCTCAGGCGTATCAATGCAGGGCTTGGGCGAGGGGAAGAGGCGTATTATCGGGCAGTGGCTTCAAGCTTTATGTTAAGTGCGGATAATGCCCACGCCGTGCACCCTAACCATCCGCAGAAGACGGATGATACCAACTGTGCTTATCTGAATGAGGGAATTGTCATCAAATCCCATGCGGGGCAAAAATATACCAGCGACGGCTTCAGCATCGCCATATTCCGGGAAATCTGTGAGCGTGCTGGAGTGCCGGTGCAGTTTTTTTCTAACCGTTCCGATCAGGCAGGCGGCAGCACGCTGGGAAACATTTCAAGCGGGCATGTGTCTGTGAACACGGTGGATATCGGGCTGCCCCAGCTTGCCATGCATTCGGCGTATGAGACAGCCGGAGTGAAGGATACCCGGTATTTGATCCGGGCGGTTGAGGAATTTTATAATTCGCATATCTGCCTGCACAGCGGCGGCGCTGTTTCGGTAAAAAATTAATTTTGTCAAGGGCTAATAATTTTTATATTTTCTCTGAAATCGTATAATCAGGTGTCATTGTGAGAATTATTTTAACTAGAAATTATTTTCTAGGAGGATTCTTGCAATGGCACTTAATAAAGTTGAGATATGCGGAGTCGATACTTCGAAGCTTCCGGTTTTGACGAATGAGGAAAAGGACGAGCTTTTTCGCCGGATTAAGAAGGGGGACATGAAAGCAAGGGAGCAGTACATCAAAGGCAACTTAAGATTAGTATTAAGCGTGATTAAGAGATTTTCGGGAAGCAATGAAAATGTGGACGATCTGTTTCAGATCGGCTGCATTGGACTGATGAAGGCGATTGATAATTTTAATACCGAGCTGGATGTCAAATTTTCCACCTATGCGGTGCCGATGATTATCGGGGAAATCCGCCGCTACCTGCGGGATAACAACTCGATCCGTGTCAGCCGCTCCCTCCGTGATACGGCATATAAAGCCATGTATACGAAAGAGGCGTATATGAAAAAGCACCTGAAGGAGCCGACGATCAATGAGATCGCGGAGGAGATCGGTATTTCCAAAGAGGAGATCGTATTTGCGATGGACGCCATTCAAAGCCCCATCAGCCTTTATGATCCGGTCTATACGGAGGGCGGCGATGCCCTTTATGTAATGGATCAGGTCAGTGACAAAAAGAATAAAGAAGAAAACTGGGTAGAATCGATTGCCCTCAGAGAGGCGATGAAGCGCCTCGATGAGCGGGAGCAGAGGATTATCAATATGCGTTTTTATGAAGGGAAAACACAGATGGAGGTGGCGGAGGACATCGGTATTTCCCAGGCGCAGGTAAGCCGTTTGGAAAAAAATGCCTTAAAGTCTATGAGAAATTACTTGCGGTGACATTTTTCCTCGGGGATCTCTACGAGAATAATGTCATTACCGATCTGGCAGATACATTGCCAGGGAATTACAATCTCATTGTCCCGCCCGAAGAACGAGGAGAAGCGTCCGGGGCCGGGAACAATGAGGGCGGTAACGCGCCCGTTTTTCACATCGATCTCCACATCGATCACGCATCCTAAGGAGGAACAGGTACACACGTTAATCACTTCTTTTTGCCGCAATTCACATAATCGCATGGTTGCCTCAAAAAATCTCTTTTGTAAATATTATATGCAATTGACATGAAGACTTCTATTGGGATATACTCTTTTTAGGAGTATAAAGGATAAAATTAACAGGAGGGGAAAAGGATGAAGTGTCCATTTTGCAATCAGGACAATACCAGAGTGGTGGATTCCAGGCCGGCAGATGATAACAGCTCGATTCGCCGCCGCCGCCTTTGCGATGAATGCGGCAGGCGTTTTACCACTTATGAAAAGGTAGAGACGATCCCGTTGATCGTCATTAAGAAGGACCAGAATCGCGAGCAGTACAACAGAAGGAAAATAGAGGATGGCGTGCTGCGCGCCTGCTACAAGCGCCCTATTTCTGCAGAGCAGATCAATGACGCGATTGACAAGATCGAGACGGAGATCTTTAATCGGGAAGAACGTGAGATTGCCAGCAATATTATCGGTGAGATTGTGATGGAACGCCTGAAAGAACTGGATCCGGTAGCTTATGTACGGTTTGCTTCGGTATACCGTGAGTTTAAGGATGTCAATACTTTTATGGATGAGTTGAAGAAAATTTTGCATTGATGTAAAATAAGATGCTGAGGATGCCGTTCGCCCGGCACACAGCATCTTTTTTATAGAATAGGAGAATTCAGTGAAGAAACGTTTAAATGATTTGTTGAACGGGAAATTTGAATATGAGCCGGAAGGATTTGATATTTCGGAGGAGAGAATAGAGGGAAGCGTCCTGTGCGGAGAAAATTTCAGGGGGAAATTTTCGATTAGAGCACATGAAGGGAAGAGCGTCCAGGGCTTTTTGTATTCTACCAATGTTCGGGCGGGCTTTGCCCCGGCTATGTTTTTTTCCGGGCGGGAGACGTTTTCTTACGAATTTGACACCAGGGGAATGAAGCCGGGCTCTGTGCTGGAGGGCGCCTTTATTCTCTGTACCGCGTCGGGCGAGTACACCCTTCCGTACCGGATTGCGGTAGAGGGGCAGGCAAAGAAGGAAATGGCTGGAAAAGCATTATCACTGAGCGAGTTTGCCGAGCTTGCCAGAAATGATTTTGGCGAAGCGTATGTGCTGTTTGTATCCAGAGAGTTCCCGAAGCTTCTTGAGCGCTGGGACGCGTCCTGCCGTGCGCTCTACGAGAATATCAGAGGACAGGCAGTTAGCTATCACAGTCTGGAGCAGTTTCTGGTGGGAAGCGGGCAGAAGCAGCCGGTGCGCCTTACTTTGGAGAACGATCACATCTATCTGCGCGACGTGGAGGAGACGACGCGGGAAGAGATCATCGTGACAAAGAGCGGTTGGGGCTTTTCGAGGCTTAGCATCAGCAGTGACAGTGACTTTCTGACAATTGAGAGGCAGCAGGTGACAACAGAGGAATTTGTGGGAAGTATCTACAATATCAGCTATCTCATACATGCGCAAAAGCTTCACGCCGGGCGCAATTTTGCGCGTATCCGCATCGTGAACGGCTGTGAAGAGCATGCGGTTGTTGTAGAAGCGCGCAGGAATGAGGAGTTGGTTTCCGGGCGTTTCGCGCACCGCCAGAAGCAGGAGATTACGGGGATGATGTCCGCTTATATTGATTACCGCGCGAAAAGAGTCGGGCAAAAGGAGTGGCTGGGATTGTCCTTAAGCTATCTGGAGAACTACCGGAAAGCAGGTGGAAACCATATTTTCTTCGATTTATATGAAATTCTTTTGCGCTACCGCCGGGAAGAGAGCCTGGAGGCAGAGCTTTTGATGCAGCAGGTGACGGGGCAAAAAAATGAACTGGTCGTTCCGCAGTGGAAGGGGCTGTACCTGTATCTGACTACGTTCCATAATCAGGACCAGGCGTATGTGGAATATGTCCGGGATGAGGTTGCCAGGCTGTTTTTGGAGAATCAGGAAAACTGGATTTTGCAGGGGCTGATGTTTCGCCTGAACGGGCATCTGATTAAAAACGATACGGAAAAGCTGGATTTGATCCGCCGGCAGTATCTGGGCGGCTGTAAAAGCCCCCTTATGTATCTGGAAGCGGTGGACATATTAAAAAAGGAGCCGCTGATGCTGCGAAGCCTCGGGGACTTTGAGGTTCATTTGCTTCGGTTTATCTGCAGGGAGCGCCTGCTGGATCGGGAAATCTGCGGGCAGACGGCACAGCTTGCCGCGCGGTGCCAGAATTTTGAGCCGCTTCTGTTTGAGATCTTATGCCGCTGCTATGAGGTGTATCCGACAAAAAATATGCTCACGGCAATCTGCACCATGCTGATTAAGGGGCATAAAAATACGAAAGCGTATGCGAAGTGGTATGAGCTGGGCGTCATGCAGGATGTCCGTATTACCGGATTGTACGAATATTATGTGGAGACGATGGAGGAATTCAATGACCGGCTTCTTCCGCAGGCAGTGCGGATGTATTTCATGTACCACAATACGCTGGATTATGTGAGAAAGGCGGCAATCTACGCCAACATTATCCGCAACCGCACAAGAGATGCCATTACCTATGAGAATTACCGTTCCCCGATGGAGCTGTTTATGGAGGAACAGCTACTTGCCGGCAGGATGAACCGCGACATTGCGCTTATCTGCGATGTGCTGCTGACCAGGCAGGTGCTGGATGAGCCGCTGGCGGAAGGATTGTCAAAGGCGCTGTTTACTTATGAGATTCGTTGCGATAATCCGCGGATAAAAAATGTGATTGTTGTCCATGAGCAGCTTAGGCAGGAGCAGCGCGCCACGTTTGCAAACGGTCGGGCGTATGTGCGGATTTACAGCCCGGACTGCAGTATTCTTCTGGAAGACGGGGAGGGAAACCGTTACGCCGACGGGCAGCTTTATCAAAAGGAGCGGCTTCTGACGCGCCCTGCCTTTGAGGATTACTGTCGGGAAATACTGGAAGAGTCCACTGACATGGTTGTATCGGACTGCTGCCGTTCGGATCGGGAAGAGATCAGCAGGGAAAACGTGGCGCGGTTTGTACAGCTTCTTGGCGTGCCGGAGGTCAAAAACAGCTACAGGCGGCAGCTTGAGAAAAGGCTGCTGGAGTTTTACAGCAAAGATCCGTCGGCAAAATGCCTGTATGAGTTTTTGCAGTTGGCAGACGATGCGGAGCTGGAAAAGGAGCATCGGGGCGAACTGGCAGAGCTGTTAATCAGTGAAGGCATGGGTGAGCGGGCGTATGAGCTTGTGAAGCGCTACGGCATAGAAGAGATAAAGCCGCAGACACTGGTACGCATCTGCAATTACTGCGTGCAGGAGAGGGAGTACGAAGAGGATGAGCTTCTGACGGCAATTTGTGCGCAGTGCTTTTTTGCGGGGACATATGAACAGGAAATGCTCAAGTACCTTCTGCGCTATTATGAAGGCCCGATCGAGTATATGAAGAAGCTTTGGAGAGCCGGACAGGGGTTTTACCTGGAAGCGTTTGTGCTGGAGGAGCGCATTCTGACGATGCTTTTGTTTGAAAGGAGCGGCATGGAGGATACGGAGGAAATTTTTTGCGCGTACCGCCAAAACCAGGGGAAAGCAAAAATCTGCCGGGCTTATGTCACTTTGATGTCGTACCGTTATTTTGTGCAGGATCTGCCGGTGCGGGAACCGGTATTTTCCTATATGGAGCAGGTGATGATGGGAAGCGTCGGCGTGGCGGACGTATGCCGTCTGGCGCTGCTGAAGTTTTATGCTTTACAGAAAACGCTCAGCCCGGGGCAGAAAAAATGGCTGTATTATCTTTTGCGCAGATACAATTCACAGGGGATGCGCTTCCGAATCTATAAGAGGCTTTCACCAAAGATTCAAAGAGAGTTCCACCTGGAGGACAAGTTTATTGTAGAGCACCGCGCAGCCCCGGACAGCACGGTGATCCTCCATTATCAGCTCAATGAGGAGAAAGAGCAGAGCGTTGTGATGAAAAATACGTTTGAGGGGATTTTTACGAAGGAATTTACGCTGTTCTATCTCGATAAGCTTACCTGGTACTTTACCGTGGAAACGAAGGGCGGGAAGACAGATACAGAAAAGTTTTCCTTCAGCCATACAAGGCGGTCGCCGAGGGGAAGCACAAGCCGTTACGATTTAATTAACCGCATGATAGAGGCAAGAAACAAAAAGGATGAAGCTTTATACAGAGAAATTCAGGAACAGTATATCGGGCAGCAGTATCTGGTGGATGAGCTGTTTGGATGATGGCAGGCAGAAGACAGAATAGAAGCATGGGAGACAGAAGATGAATAGAACCATAATCGGATTGGATCTGGACAGGGATTTTTCCCAGATATCATTTTACAGTGAAAGGAATATGGAGCCGGTAACGGTTAGTATCGCCGAGAATCAGAACCGGTATCTGATCCCGACGCCGCAGGATTTGTTTTCTCTGGCAGAGGAGGCAATGGAGCTGGGGATCATGACACTGGCTAATTTTCTGAAAAGCTGTATCGATTTTGTGAAACCGTCAATCGAGATGCAGCAGGTATATATGATGGTAACGATGAAAGAGATTCGGCAGTCATGGATCGAGGCGGTCAAAAATGCCTGTGAAATGCTGGGGATGGAACGCGACCATGTATGGCTTCAGACACACAGAGAAAGCTTTTTCTATTATACGCTGAACCAGAAGCGCGAGGTGTGGGCGCATAAAGTCGCATTATTTGAGTATGAGGATACGAAGATTGCTTCCTATGTCCTCAACGTGGATTATGGGACGAAGCCTGCGCTGGTAACCGTTACTCCCGGAGAAGAGATGAGGCTTGGAGTAAGGGGCGGGCGCACGGAGGAGGAGTGGAATCTGTATCGGGACGCCAGATTTCTGGAGATGATCCGGAATACCTTCTCGGGGGAGTCCTTCTCCGCGACCTTTTTGATCGGAGACAGCTTTGATAAAACCTGGGCGGTAGATTCCCTTTCCTATCTCTGCCGCTGCCGTCGTGTGTTTCAGGGAAGAAATCTCTACACGAAAGGGGCATGTTACGCGGCGTGCAAGCGTGTGGGCGTAGGGAATCCACTGGCAAACTATCTCTATCAAAGCGAGGATATGGTTGAGAATAACCTCAGCATGAAAATGCAGATGCGGGGGAAGACAAGCAATTATCTGCTGGTCAGCGCCGGAGTCAATTGGTTTGACGCAGAGCATAGTTGCGAGTTTATCCTTGACGATACCGATGAGGTAGTGATTTATGCGAAATCTATGCTGGGCGGACAGACGGCAGTATATACGATACCGTTAAAAGGCATTCCGCTAAGGCCGCAGAGGACGACAAGGCTTTGGCTGAAGGCATCGTTTACGTCGGCGCAGCTTTGCAAGGTGACGATACGGGATCTGGGGTTTGGCGAGTTTTTTCCGGCGTCCGGGCTGGTATGGGAGAGCATACTGGAGCTGATGTAGAAAAAGAAGGCATGGGGAAAGGAGAAGCGGATGGAAGGATACTATCTTTGCAGAATAGAAAGGGCGAAGCGCCCTTACTATATAGAGAGCGTCGGTATGAATATTTATTCGATTGAAGAGCTTTGCTATTATTTCAGCGAGAATGTATATCTGATCGATGAAACGATCATTAATCAGAAGCTTTGCAACTGGCTCGGAGAAGAGCTGGGTCTTAAAAGGCTGCAGAAAATACTGCTCCGTGCTCTGGAGAAAGGGGAAGAATCCACGTCGTTTGTCATGGCAATCATGCAGGAATGCGCGTATCTGGATGAGCCGCAGATGAAGCTTTTTAAGGAGCAGCTTCATAATATCCAGATAGAGCCGCAGGATATGCGCAGGAAAATGAAAGCAGATTATCTCACCGGCTATGGGATGTATGTGAGCGCGATCGAGGAGTATAACCGGATTCTTGACAGGAAGAGTCCCGGAAGGCTGGGAATCCATTTTTATGCCTCTGTCCTGGAAAGCCAGGCGGGCGCATATGCGCGGATGTTTCGGTTTGAAGAAGCGGCGCAATGCCTTTGGGAGTCTTATCAGACGTTGAGGTCTAAAAAAGTGTATGAGAAATATCTGCGCCTGCTTCCGCTTTTTCTGACGGAGCGCAGTTATCAGGAACGCCTGGCGCAGATCAGGGCGGATCGTGATGAGGCGCGCAGGATGAAGGAGGATACGGAAACAATTTTTCTGGAAGGACAGGAAAGCGCGTTTGCCGGCGAGTGGGAGGAACGCACGGCAGAGGAGCAGATCGCGAAGCTGAAAAAAGAATATCTGCGGATCGGATAGGGAGAAAATAAAAGGTTCCTGAAACAGTAGCAGTATTTTCGTTAGCATACCCCTGCGAAGATTTCTTGAATATTTTTCGGAAAATCGGGAATACTATTTAGTTTAGGCAAAAGAAAGAGCTGACGAATTGTGATTGTTCACAATTTCATCGGCTCCTCTCCTACTGTGTTTATGGCTTATCATCACTTTACAAAATATAAGTAGTATCATGACTCATTTTCATCACTTGAAACAATACATGTGCCTCCACGGGCAGTGAAATAATCCTCAATTTGAGCAATCAGAGCATTAGCATTGTTATACTTCTCCGTTTCTGCATGATTGACAATAAAGGCATCGCCGCCGGTATAATGGATCTGAAAGTTCTCATCATAGGTGATTTCATAGTGATAGGTTTCATTGTTCAGTCTGCATTCAATCATCGTTGTTGTAAGTACTGTATTCTGCCGTGGTTGTACCTTAAACACCCAAACGCAAAAACATAGACTGCGATTACTACAAAGATTGCCGCCGCAATGTACGGATGTTTTCGCTTAACATACTGTTCATATCGTCTTACAAATCAATCCTCTCAAAGCTTCGTATCGCTCTTTTCATTGATACCGCCGTCAGCAAGGCATATAAAATTGCTCCCATTGCGAGAACGCCCGCCTGTAAGCCGATATGCGTAAAACCAAAAGCATTAAGTGCCGAGAGCCCCGGAATATGAAAGAGTATTTCCCCAATGCCTACGATCAAAAAAGCGCCGATGATGAAAATAACAAACGGTTTTCCAAATTTATACGCCGTTTTGAAAAAACCGCCAACGAATACGGCATTGAACAGTCCTAAAATCAGGAGTACAAAACTAAGATACACAAGGTTAGCATTCATCAGGGCGTTATTTCTGTACACCGCCACTTCGGACAAAGCTGTCATACGCACAAGCGCAACAGCCGCCGTAAGTGCAAAATAACAGAATTCGATGAAAACACAAAAGGCATATTTCGCCCGGACAACATCGCTTTTTGCAACAGGCAAAAGCGCCGTGTATGTAATGTCGTTTGCTTCGCGTGCCGTTTGGAAAGATTGGAAAAGTCCGAAGCATACGAAGAACGAACCGACCAAAATCGGATAGCCCGGTACGAAAGCAAGCAAGGCAAATGATATGAATATATACGACAAAGGCGAAGCGGCAAGCTTCATTTCTTTTTTCAGCAGCTTCATCATCTTTGATAGCTCCTTTCCATCCGCAGGATACTTTCCTCTAAGGGTTCACCGTTTTCGCAGTATCTTTCACAAAATTCATCCTTGGAGCAG
>CAZAQD010000040.1:0-19625 GCA_964487425.1 uncultured Marvinbryantia sp.
CTCACACCATTATCATAGGAGATCTGATTTTACAGAAAAAGTTTCACACTCTCCTTCAGGCTGTCCGCTTCTATTTTTCTTCTGCAGCTTCTTCCACTGTCTCATCCACAGTCTCAACTGCCTCTTCTGCTGTCTCAGCCGCCTCTTCTGCAGATTCCTGAACCGTTTCCTCCGCTTCCGCTTTTTCTGCCGCCTTTTCCGCATCAGATACCGCTTCTTTGATGCCCTCTGCCACCTCAGAAGCCGCTTCCTTTATATCGTTTACCACCTCAGTAGCCGCTTCCTGCATCTCGCTTTCCGGAAGCTTCTCCTTCAATGCCTTAATTTCATCTTCAATCGCTGCCACCTCTGTGTAAAGCGTATTGATCGCCGCAATAGACTCCGTAAGCTCTGTGCTCTCATCCTTATGCGCCTCATAGAATGCTTTTCCAAGCTCAAGAAACTCCTCATTTATCTTTTTCTTCTTGCCCATAAGCTTCGTCTGCAGGCTGGCAATCTCTGCTACCTCTCCAGTCTTTTTCATTGCGCTCTGGCCAAATTTAGCCAACTTCTTTCCCAAATCTTCAAACATTTCTTTCTTCTCCTTTCATCATTTCCTTTTCTTTTTCGGACAACTGCGCTTTTTCAAGCAGGTCCGGACGCCACTTTGCCGTCCGCAATACCGACTGCTCCCGACGCCATTTTTCCACATTCGCATGATGCCCGGAAATCAGTACGGGAGGCACTTCCTTCCCTCTCCATACCATCGGCCTGCTGTACTGCGGATACTCCAGCAGATTATCTTCAAAAGACTCCGTCTCTGCTGAATCTTCGTTGTTCAATACGCCTTCCACAAGCCGCGAAATCGTATCGATCATGACCATTGCCGGCAGCTCGCCGCCAGTCAGCACATAGTCGCCTATGGAGATAAAATCTGTCACAACTTCTTCCAGCACACGTTCGTCAATTCCTTCATAATGTCCGCATAAGAATACCAGTTCCTCTTCTTCCGCCATCTCTTTTGCCATCGCCTGATTGAAAGTCTTCCCCTGGGGAGTCAGATAAATCGTGCGCAATTTCTTTCCTGCGCGTTCTTCCACTGCTTTACACGCACCATAAACCGGCTCTGCCTGCATCACCATTCCTGCGCCGCCGCCGTAAGGATAATCATCCACCTTATTATGCTTATTGTCCGCGAAATCTCTGATATTTACTGCGTCCAGCACGATCACGCCTTTCTCCATCGCCCTTCCCGTTATGCTGGTATTCAAGCCCTGTTCTATCATCTCAGGGAATAAGGTCAAAACATGAAAGATCACAGAAGCCCCTCCAGTAAATGAACGATCATTGTGTTTTTCTCCAAAGATACTTCTATAATACAATCTTTTACGTTCGGTATCAAGACTTCTTTTTTATTTTTCATCGTAATCACATAAACATCATTCGCACCGGTCTGTATTACTTCCGTTAATGTGCCAAGCAAATTCCCATTGTCCTCCAGCACTTCCAGCCCGATCAGATCGCAGATAAAATACTCGCCCGGCTTTAACTTCACAGCATTTTCCCGCGTCACTAACAGCGGGCAGCCTTTATATTTCTCTACATCGTTAATGCAGTCGATTCCCCTGAATTTTAAAATTGCCATATTTTTGAAAAACTTAACCTGCTCCACTTCCAGGTTCTGGTTTCCCCTTTTTCCTTCCAGGATCACTTCTTTCAGTTTTTTAAAACGTTTCACATCATCTGTCGTTGGAAAAACCTTCACTTCTCCATGAATCCCATGCGTAGAAGCGATCACTCCCACCTGTAAATACTGCTCCACTTTTACCTCCGATTGAAAAAAAGAATTACAAGACTCTCATCCGCCCGAACCGGCGAATGGAGCATCATAATCCCTTTTCTCCTGCTACATAATATCTACAATCACTTTTTTATCACTCTTGGATGCCGCCGCCTTCACAACAGAACGAATCGCCTTCGCAATCCTTCCCTGTTTGCCGATGACTTTTCCCATATCAGACTGAGCAACCTTCAACTCAATCACAGTAGATTCGCCAGTTTCCTTCTCTGTCACCACAACCTCTTCCGGGTGCTCGACAAGCGATTTGGCAATTACTTCCACTAATTCTTTCATTACCGTCACCCCTATTCTATTTCCCGATGCCGGCTAACTTGAAAAGTTTGCTAACCACTTCTGTCGGCTGAGCACCGTTTGCAAGCCACTTCTTAGCCAGTTCCTCGTTTACCTTGAACTCGCTGGGATCTGTGTTCGGATTGTAAGTACCAATCTCCTCAATAAACTTTCCATCTCTCGGGGATCTGGAATCCGCTACGATAATTCTATAGAAAGGAGCTTTCTTCTGTCCCATTCTTCTTAATCTGATTTTTACTGCCATTGTATTTCACCTCCTTAAAATATTAAATGCATTCTATGTTAAAAGGGAAGCCTGAACTTACCTCTTTTACCACCTTTTCCACTCATCATTCCCGGCATCTGCTTCATCATCTTGCGCGCCTGCTCAAATTGCTTCACCAGCCTGTTGACCTCGCTAATATCCACGCCGCTGCCCGCCGCAATCCTTTTTTTCCTGGACGGGTTCAAAAGATCAGGGTTGCTCCGCTCCGAAAGCGTCATGGAAAGAATAATCGCTTCTGTGCGCGCCAACGCTTTCTCATCAATCATTCCCTCAATGTCTTTCATCTTGTTTCCGCCGAATCCCGGCATCATGCCGAGGATGCTGGACAGCCCGCCCATATTTTTCATCTGGTTCATACTTTCCAGATAATCGTCAAAACCGAACTGGGCTTTCTTAAACTTCTGTTCCATCTCTCTGGCTTTTGTTTCATCCAGGTTCGCCTGCGCCTTTTCAATCAGCGTCATGACATCACCCATGCCGAGAATCCTCGACGCCATACGGTCCGGGTAAAACTGCTCCAGATCGGAAAGCTTTTCGCCCATGCCGGCGTAAAGGATCGGTTTGCCGCAGGTCGCCTTAATCGAAAGCGCCGCGCCGCCTCTGGAATCTCCATCCAGCTTAGTGAGGATCACTCCGTCAATGCCAATCTTATCGTTGAACATCTCCGCCACATTCACCGCGTCCTGCCCGGTCATGGCATCCACAACCAGAATCGTCTGGTCTACCCGGACTGCATCCTTGATCTCCACCAGCTCATTCATCATATCCTCATCTATGTGAAGCCGCCCTGCCGTATCGATAAGCACCACATTTATATTGTGGGACCTCGCATATTCTATCGCCGCCTTTGCAATATTGACCGGCTTTTGCCTGTCTCCCATAGTGAAGACTTCAACACCCTGTTTTTCTCCATTAATCTGCAGCTGCCGGATCGCTGCCGGCCTGTATATATCACAGGCAACGAGAAGAGGTACTCTTCCTTTGGACTTCAGCTGTCCGGCTAGCTTTGCCGCTGTCGTCGTCTTTCCTGCACCCTGCAGTCCCGCCATCATAATCACCGTGATCTCACTGCCGGGCCTTAAAGCAATCTCTTTTGTCTCCGACCCCATAAGATTCACTAACTCTTCGTTAACGATCTTAATGACCATCTGCCCCGGGTTCAGCCCGTTCATGACATCCTGACCAACCGCACGCTCCTGGACTGCCTTGATAAACTGCTTGACAACCTTAAAACTTACATCCGCCTCCAGAAGCGCCATCTTGACTTCTTTTAACGCAGTTTTAACATCCGTCTCTGTCAGTTTTCCCTTGCTTCGCAGATTCTTAAATACATTCTGTAATTTTTCGGACAGGCTCTCAAATGCCATAACTTACAACTCCTCTAAGATCTCGTTCGAGATCTGCTCAATCTCCTGATGTCCCTGCGCAAGCACATGGATCTGTTCCACCTTTTCCTTTATGGAAAGAAACTTTTCCACCAGATGAAGCTTCGCCTCATATTCCTCCAGTATCCTGTTGCAGCGCTTGACCAGGTCATGTACGCCCTGCCGGCTGATATGATATTCATCCGCCACTTCCGTATATGAAAAATCATTCAGTACTACGTCCTCGTATACCGCTCTCTGATGTTCCGTCAGCAGCTCGCCATAAAAATCATACAGCAGCGTCCGCTCCACAAATCTTTCCATCGCTAATCACCTTAGCTATCTTATAACAAATCAAATTACCTGTCAAGTATTTTTTCTTGACATCATCTACAAACTTGCCCGGATGACCCTCGGATTGTATCCATGCACTTCTAAAGCCTTTACGATCTGCTTTTTGTGCTCCGTGCCGAACGCCTCCATCGTAATCTTCAGTTCCACCGCCTTATTGCGGTTGGTGCTCACAAACTGATTGTGGTCCAGTTTGATAACATTCCCCTGCATATCCGCAACCACCGTAGACACTTTCGCCAGCTCGCCCGGAGAATCCGGGAGCAGTACAGAAACCGTAAAGATACGATCCCTCTGGATCAGCCCCATCTGCACAACGGAAGACATGGTAATGACATCCATATTGCCGCCGCTTAAAATCGATACCACCTTTTTATTCTTCACATTCAAATGCTTGAGTGCCGAAACGGTCAGAAGGCCGGAATTCTCCACGATCATCTTGTGGTTTTCCACCATATCCAGAAAGGCAACGATCAGCTCGTCATCCTCGATCGTAATGATATCGTCCAGATTATTCTGCAGATACGGGAACAGTTTATCCCCCGGCGTCTTGACCGCCGTACCGTCCGCAATGGTATTCACATTTTCAAGAGTGACCACCTCGCCCTTTTTCAAAGACTCCTGCATACAGTTCGCGCCCGCCGGCTCCACCCCGATCACCTTTATATTCGGATTCAGCATTTTCACCAGCACGGAAACGCCCGTCGCCAGTCCGCCGCCGCCAATGGGAACCAGGATATAATCCACAAGCGGGAGTTCCTTTATGATCTCCATCGCGATCGTTCCCTGCCCTGTCGCGATCCCCAAATCGTTGAAAGGATGGATGAACGTATAGCCTTTTTCTGCCGACAATTTCTGCGCATACTCGCACGCCTCATCGTAGACATTTCCGTAAAGAATCACTTCCGCCCCGTAGCCCTTCGTGCGGTTTACTTTAATCAGCGGCGTTGTCACCGGCATGACTACCACGCACTTTACGCCTGATTCCTGCGCGGCATAAGCTACGCCCTGGGCATGGTTGCCCGCCGAAGCCGTAATCAGCCCTTTTTCCTTTTCTTTCTCCGTCAATGTAGAGATCTTATAATACGCGCCGCGGATCTTATACGCGCCGGTAATCTGCATGTTTTCCGGCTTCAGATATACCCTGTTGCCCGTCTGTTCGCTCAGATACTTACTGTATACCAGCTTCGTCTCCTGCGTTACCTTCTTCACTACTTCTGATGCTTCTTCAAATTTCTCTAATGTCAACATTTCTTTTGTCCCACCTGTCTATTCATTCTCGCCTGTCAGAAACAGCGCATTTACAAACTGGTCCGCATCAAATTTCTGCAGGTCGTCAATGGTTTCACCGACACCGATATATTTTACCGGGATGCCAAGCTCAGACTGGATCGCCACTGCGATTCCGCCTTTTGCCGTGCCGTCCAGCTTTGTGAGGATAATACCGGTAATATCCGCCACCTCTTTAAATTCCCTTGCCTGCGCCAGCGCATTCTGCCCGGTCGTGCCGTCGAGGACCACCAGCGTTTCCCTGAACGCCTCCGGGTATTCCTTCTCCAGTATGCGGTTGATTTTCCCCAGCTCGTTCATCAGGTTCTTTTTGTTGTGAAGCCTTCCCGCCGTATCGCAGAGCAGTACATCCGCGTGCCTTGCTTTCGCCGCCATCACCGCATCATACACGACTGCGCCCGGATCACAGCCTTCCTGCCCCGTTATGATCTCCACGCCCGCGCGGTTTGCCCATTCCGAGAGCTGTTCGCCTGCTGCGGCACGGAAGGTATCCGCCGCCGCCAGTACCACACGTTTTCCCTGGTCTTTCAATTTTCCTGCCAGTTTGCCAACGCTCGTCGTCTTGCCCACTCCGTTTACGCCGATCACCAGCACAACCGAAGTGCG
The DNA here is from genome assembly GCA_964487425.1 of uncultured Marvinbryantia sp. GTDB lineage: Bacteria > Bacillota > Clostridia > Lachnospirales > Lachnospiraceae > Marvinbryantia. Next base: position 6,008 of record CAZAQD010000040.1, read on the forward strand.
GTTTTCAAATTCGTAAGCCGTCTCGCCTGCATCCATCTGGTTTTTGATACTGTCAATCAGATAACGCTTGCACTCTGCCGGGTCCTTAATATTGTTTTCTTTCACCTTGACTTTCAGATCCTCAATGATGGACGTCGTCGCGTTAATCCCCAGATCCCCCATCACAAGAATCTCTTCAATTTCATCATAAAAGTCCTCGTCAATACTGGAAAAACCGCTGAAAATATTGTCAATTCCGGCAACAATATTATCTCTTGTCTTCGATAACCCTTCGGCAAGCCTTCTGAAAAAGCCTTTTTTCTCTTCCATTCACAGTCCTCCTTATTTATCAAGTTCACTTTCCACCATATTTACGGAAACCTGGGTGGATACCCCTTTTTCCTGCATCGTGATGCCGTAAAGCCTGTCCGCCACCGCCATCGTTCCTCTTCTATGTGTAATAATAATAAACTGTGTATTCTTTGTCAACTTGTGAAGATAATTCGCATACCTGGAAACATTATTCTCGTCCAGCGCCGCCTCGATCTCATCCAGAAGGCAAAACGGCGACGGTTTCATATTCTGGATCGCAAAAAGAAGCGCAATCGCTGTCAGCGCTTTTTCTCCGCCGGACATCTGCATCATATTTTGCAGCTTCTTTCCCGGCGGCTGTGCAATGATACGAATTCCCGCTTCCAGGATATCTTCATCCTCCACAAGCTCCAGAGATCCCTTTCCGCCTCCAAACAATTCTTTGAAGGACTTTTCGAATTCCCTCTGCATAACGGCAAATTTTTCTTTAAACTGCCTGCGCATACCGTTGTCCAGCTCTGTAATGATCTCCTCGAGCGCCTTGCCTGCTTTTATCAGGTCGGCATGCTGAGTCGATAAAAATTCATGCCGCTTCGCCAGCTCTTTGTATTCCTCGATCGCATTTACGTTAACCGGACCCAGGTTCTTAATCTCGTTTTTCAACTGGCTGATGCACTTTTTCATCTGCGCCGTACTTTCCTGCTCTTCGCTGCGGTACTTCTGCGCCTCGTTTGGCGTCATCTCATACTCTTCCCACATATAATTGATCTGGCGCTCCCTGTAATCCTCCAGCCGTTCCTTCTGGTTATCCAGGCGGAAACGTTCTTTATCCAGCTCGCTAAGCTGGTTCGACAACTCTTCGCGCTGGCTGAAGAATTCCTTATGGACGCCGTTCTTTTTCTGCCGTTCTTCCTGGAGCGATGCGATCTCTTCTTCCATTGCTGCTTCCCCTGCCGCAGATTTTTCCAGCGTTTCCCGTATCTGGACAATCTGCAGCCGCTTCTGTTCCACGTCTCCCCTGGCGTCGGACATGCTCTGCGCGATTTCCTCTTTTTCTCCTGCAAACTGCTGTATCTCGCGCTGCAAACGCCTGATATTCTCCTGGATAAATTCTTTCCGTTGCCGCAGCCCCAGCATTTCTGTTTTGGAATCCGAACATTTTCCATTCTGTTCTTCCATCCGGCGGCGTTTTTCTTCCAATCCGTCCTGTGCTTCCTGAACAGAAGCTTCCAGCGCATGCTCCTCTGTCTCAGACTGCTTCAGCTCTCCCTGGATAACGGACTGCTCTGCGCCGATCTGCTGCATCTGCGCCTCAATCTCCGACAGCTCTTTCTGAAGCTGCTCATAGCCGCTTCTGGACTCTTCATTTCTGGAATCCAGCTCCTGTATTTTCAGCTTTGCCGTATTCTGACGCAGATATTCTTTCTGTATTTTCTCCGTCTGCCGAACCAGCTCTTCCCGGAAACGGTTTCTCTGCCTGCGGCATTCCTCCGCCTCCAGTCCCAGTTTTTCCAGCAGTTCTTTTTTACTCTTTACCGCCGCTTCCAGCTCTTCGATTTCTCTTCGCCTTCCCAAAAGATTGCTGGAATTTTTAAACGCGCCGCCGGACATGGATCCGCCCGGATTCAAAAGCTCCCCATCCAGCGTGACAATACGCAGGGACTGCTTATACTTTCTGGCGATGGCGATCGCATGGTCAATATGATCCACTACCAGCGTTTTTCCGAGAAGAAAATCCACTAGCTCCTCATAGGCAGCCTCCGTCTCCACCAGCGTGCTTGCCACCCCGATCGCTCCCGGCTCATAGAGCGCGTTCTCGCTGCCAAGCCCGCCTCTTTTTTTTATGACAGTAAGCGGCAGGAAGGTTGCCCGTCCATATTTGTTGCGCTTCAAAAACGCGATCATCCGTTTTGCCGTATTTTCATCGTCTGTGACAATATTCTGAATATTACCGCCAAGCGCGGTTTCCACGGCAGTCTCATATTTCTTCTCTGTCTTGAACAAATCCGCGACAACGCCGTACAGCCCCTTTTCTTTTTCCTTCTGTTCCATTACCCGCCGGATGCTGTTGCCGTATCCGTCGTACCGTTCTGTAATATTCCTCAGAGACTCCAGCCTTGATGCTTCCCGATGGTAATTCGTCTGCTCTGCCTCCAACTGCTTTGAGCAGCGGATCACTTCTTCCTGCGCACGGTTGATTTCCTGCTCAATGGCGCCGCTTTCCTCTTCCAGCTTTTTGATTCCCTCTGTGATCCTGTCGTAATCTTCCTGATAAGATACTTTGACCTCTTCCAACTGTGATTCTTCGCTTTTCGCCATCAGGATTTTCTGTGTGAGCTCAGCACGGCGAATCTGGAACTGCTCCCGCATCGTATCGTATCTTTGCAGCTTCGTTTTTGTGGTAGCGCGCTGATTCAAAAGATCGATCAAAGCGCTCTGCCCGCGCGCGATCTTCTCCTCCAGGCTTCCCACCTCTTTGGAAAGCTCTGCCAGCAGCTTTTCATTTTCCTCATCCTGCAAGGCAGATTGCGCCACGGCTTCTCCAAGCTCTGCCAGCTTTTGCTCTTCCTGTTCCTTTTCTTCCTCCCGCGTGCGAATATCCTCATCCACCGCACGGGTTCTGTTAAGAAAATGTTCGTCGTTTGCCTGCGCCGACCGTATCTGCTCATTCAGCAACTCTATCTGTCCTTCCAGTTGCTGCCGAACTATTTTCCCCTGGTTCAGCCGGTTCTGCCCTTCCTCGATTTTGCCGTTTAGCTTCTCCAGGCTCTTCTCGATCTGCTCATACTCCATCCTGGTATTCTCGAGCCTGCCCTTAGCGCCCTCTATCTCTCCGTCTGATATGGAGATTTTCTCTTCCACCTGTACCAGTTGCTCTCTCAGCCGCTCCAGCTCCCGCAAAAACATATTAATGTCCAGGCTTTTCAGTTCTTCCTTCTTTCTGAGATAAATCTTTGCTTTCTCCGACTGGCGCTCCAGAGGACCTATCTGCCTGCTGATCTCCGACAAAATATCGCTGACACGTATCAGATTGTTATTTTCATCTTCCAGTTTTTTCTGCGCGGCAAGCTTACGGCGCTTAAACTTTACAATCCCCGCCGCCTCGTCAAAAAGCTCACGGCGTTCCTCCGGCTTTCCGCTTAAAATCTTATCGATCTGCCCCTGTCCGATAATCGAGTATCCCTCTTTTCCGATACCGGTATCATAAAACATTTCATTAATGTCTTTTAAACGGCAGCTTGTGCCGTTTATCAGATATTCGCTCTCACCGGAGCGGTACAGACGCCTCGTCACCGTCACTTCATCATAATCAACCGGGAGCTGGCGATCCGAGTTGTCCAGGGTAATCGCTACTATCGCAGAGCCCAGCGGCTTGCGGTTCTCCGTCCCCGAAAAGATAACATCCTGCATATTGGAGCCCCGAAGCTGCTTTACGCGCTGTTCCCCCAACACCCATCTCACCGCGTCTGCCACATTACTCTTGCCGCTTCCGTTTGGTCCTACAATCCCTGTAATACCATTGTGAAACTGAAATTTCATTTTATTGGCAAACGACTTAAATCCCTGTACCTCAATACTCTTTAAATACATTTACTTTTTCCCTTTCAAAGTAATAATAGTACGGTAAGCTGCTTCCTGCTCCGCACTTTTTTTCGTTCTTCCGCTCCCCGTCTCAAATCCCTTTTCTCCAATATATAGCTGCATCACAAAGATTTTATTGTGATCCGGCCCCTCTTCTCTCAGCAGACGGTAGGAGATCTGTTCCCCTTTAAAAGAACTCTGCGCGATTTCCTGCAGGATAGTCTTGCTATCATAAAAGAGCTTTTTATTCTCCACATCGTTGAGAATGAACTTCCCCACAAACTCTTTTGCATTAGCAAAACCACCATCCAAAAAGATAGCCCCAATCAACGCCTCCATCGCATCGGACACGATGGAATCACGGTTTCTTCCGCCGGTCATTTCCTCGCCCTTTCCCAGCCGCAGGAAACTGCCAAGCTCGATATCCGCCGCGCATTGTGCCAGTGTCGGCTCACAGACAATGCTTGCCCTTAATTTCGTCATATCCCCCTCAGGGAGATCCTCATAATGCTGAAACAAAAACTCGCTGCTGGCAAGCTCTAATACCGCGTCCCCCAAAAATTCCAGGCGTTCATTATCCTTCAATTTTCGGACGCGTATTTCATTTGCATAAGAACTATGACACATGGCGTTTTCCAATAACTCCCTGTCCCTAAACTGATATCCTATCAGCTTCTCTAACTCTTTTAAATCCCTTTTCATATTACTTCCTTTCGAAAAAAGGTTGCCACCTGGCACGACCCTTACAAATCATACCCTGCAGCAACCCCTCCGGTGTTTCCCCGTCTCATTAATTCGCTACTTTTTTGATTGCTTCTACTGCATCCCCCACCGAAACGATCTTCTCCACTTCGTCGTTCGGGATCTCAATATCAAATTCTTCTTCAATTCCCATAATAATTTGAAATACGTCCAGTGAATCTGCCCCCAGATCATCTACGAAAGTTGTATCATTGGTAATCTCATCCTCGTCAACATTCAATATCTCTGCAATAATTTTCTGTAATTTTTCAAATTCCATCATTATCCCTCCTGAATTGTTTTTTCAAGTATAATATTATCTTTTATTTTTTCATTGATATTCTGTTGGCTAAACTGAACACACTGGATAATCGCATTTTTTACTTCCCCGCACTTTGCGCTCCCATGCGTTTTCACTACCAGCCCGTTTAATCCCAGCATCGGAGCTCCCCCATACTGCGTTGCATCAAACGTCTTCATCGTCTGCTTGAGTGCCGGCTTTATCATTAAGGCGCCGATTTTCGACCTGAGGCTGCTCATCAGTCCTTCCTTCACCTTCTTCAGCAGCGTTGCCGCCGTCCCCTCATAGAGTTTCAGAATCACATTCCCTACAAAAGCCTCGCACACAATCACATCACATACGCCTGCCGGAATATCTCTGGCTTCCACATTGCCGATAAAATTGATATCTTTGCACTCTTTCAATAGCGGATACGTCTCCTTTACCAGCGCATTCCCCTTTTCTTCCTCCGCGCCGATATTGACAAGCCCCACTCGCGGCTTCGAAATGCCAAGTACATTTTCCATATAAATGGAACCCATTTTCGCAAACTGGATCAGATGGGAAGATCTGGCGTCAACATTTGCTCCGCAGTCAATCAAAAGCGCCACTCCGTCTGCAGTAGGAATCAAAGGCGCCAACGGCGGGCGATCAATTCCCCTTATCCTCCCTACGATAAGCTGTCCCCCTACCAGAACGGCTCCCGTGCTGCCGGAAGAGATAAAAGCGTCTGCCTCGCCTCGTTTTACCAGATTCATGCCGACCACAATAGAAGAATCTTTCTTCCTGCGAATCGCATTCACCGGCGGCTCACCCGTTTCGATTACCTCCGACGCGTGCACAACCGAAATCCGCTCTTGCGGATACTCGTACTTTTCCAGCTCTTTTTGTATTTCCTCTTCCCTTCCGGTTAAAATGATACGGATATCATCCCGCTCTTTTACCGCTTCCGCCGCACCCTGTATCGGTGCAGACGGTGCATTGTCACCGCCCATAGCGTCCACAACAACCCGTACTTCGTTCTGCATATCTTCCTCCTGTATTACATCATTGTGGTTTTGTCCGGTGATAGGTACTTTACCCTATGCCGTTCGTTTCTTTATTATTCATCATACAAGACATTATAAGAAAAATCAACATAAAAAAAGAGTCGCTTGCGACTCTTTTTAGATAATTTTACTTATTAGTCCTGAGCGATAATCTCTTTTTTATTATATGTGCCACAGTTTTTGCAAACTCTGTGAGACATCATCAGCTCTCCACATTTGCTGCATTTCACAAGATTCGGAGCACTCATTTTCCAGTTTGCTCTTCTCTTGTCTCTTCTCGCCTTAGATGATTTATTCTTCGGACAGATTGACATGGTTTACACCTCCTTATAATTGTTAAAGATTTCCTGGATTTTCGCCATCCTGGGATCCAAATCTGTCGGCTTGCAGTCACAAGTCCTCAGATTCAAATTGGTCCCGCAGGCAGTGCAGATTCCCTTGCAGTCTTCTTTGCACAATACCTTCGATGGCCAACTTACCATTATCTCTGAACAGACAAGCTTATCCACATCCAGATTGTATCCTTCTATATAATTTTGTTCATCCAGCGCCGCAGTACGCTCATCCTCACTCTGGTTCATATCGACTTCTCTTTCAAATCGAAGCGCCAGCGGGACAAATACATCCTCTAAGCACCGGTCACAGGGAATCTTCAGTGTTACTGTTGTACTCCCCAGAATCAGCAGCTTCCGCTCTCCCTTGTTCGTTATTGTTAAGGAAACCGGTTCTCTGCTCACGATAGGAAATTTGCCAAGCTTTGAAGTATACACCGCAAACCCCAAAGCCGACTCTGACTTCATCACTTTTCCGTCGTTCTTTAAAACTTCGTTCAAGTCAATCAGCATAGCGCCCTCCTATCCATACTTTGCTATTATAACCAGACTCATGTGGTTTGTCAACCGCAAATTTACCAGATATAGTCTTTTGTACCGGACGGCAGTACTGCGTGGCTGCGCTATTTTATTCTAAATAAAGAAGTATTTGGCAATGAACAAAACGCATAGGATATACATTACCACACTGATTTTCTTTTCCTTCGCTTTTCCGGAAATCAGGTTAATCAATACATAGGAAATAATTCCCATAGAGATTCCTTCCGAAATACTGTAGAACATCGGCATCGCCGCAATGCAGATAAATGCCGGAATTCCTTCTGCAAAATCAGAAAAGTCAATGCTGCCCACATTTCCAAGCATATAAAATCCTACGATAATCAGAGCCGGAGCCGTTGCAAACGACGGGATTGCCAAAAAGATCGGGCTTAACAGCAGAGACAGTCCAAAGAGGATTGCCGTTACCAGAGCTGTCAGTCCGGTACGTCCGCCTTCAGCTACGCCGGATGCGCTCTCTACAAATGTAGTTACCGTTGACGTACCAAGAACCGCGCCTGCCGTCGTTGCGCATGCATCTGCCATCAGGGCGCCTTTGATCCTCGGAAGCCTTCCATCTTTGTCCAGCATGCCTGCTTTTGTCGATACGCCGATTAAGGTTCCCAGTGTATCAAACAGGTCAACGAACAGAAAGGCAAATACAATCACTGCCATCTGCAGCAATGAGATTCCGCTGAAAGAAAATTTTGCAAATATCGGGCTCAGAGACGGAATAGAAATTCCACTGCTGAAATCCGGGAGCAGTGAATTCATGCCAACCTCTGCATTCGGAACATAAAGCCCTGCCACCTGGCAGATAATTCCCAGTACCCATGTAATCAGAATTCCCCAGAGAATATTTCCTTTTACCTTCTTCACAACCAGGATTGCCGTAATGATAACGCCGACCACCGCCAGCAGCACCGTAATCCCGATGTCCTGGAAAGAGCCTTTGCCATCATTGAGTGCCTGAAAACTTTCCAGTGAAAATAAACCTACCAGCGTACTGCTGTTGGAAAGCACAATCTGTGCGTTCTGAAGTCCGATAAATGCGATATATAAACCAATTCCCACACTCACCGCATTTTTCAGGCTTATCGGTATGGCATTAAAAATTGCCTCCCTCACATTGCACAGGGAAAGCAGAATAAAAATGATACCTTCAATAAATACAGCCGCCAGCGCTACCTGCCAGGTATAGCCCATCTGCAATACTACTTACTGTATAGGCGAAATAGGCATTCAATCCCATTCCCGGCGCCAATGCGAAAGGATAATTTGCAAACACTGCCATAAACAGCGTCCCTAAAAAGGAGGCAATCGCCGTAGCAGTGAACACCGCGCCCCTGTCCATTCCGGCAGCAGACAAAATATTCGGATTCACTGCCAGAATATAAGCCATTGTCATAAATGTCGTAATACCTGCGATAACTTCTGTCTTTACGTTTGTCTTATTTTCTTTTAATTTGAAAAAATTTTCCAACATCACTCTTCCTCCAAAAGGCGACGGTAAATGCCATCGCCTTTTTTGAACTCAATTGTCAGTATCCTATCGTATGTATTATTTCTGATTCTATACCAATGCTACCGTCTCACGACAGATTGCCAGTTCCTCATTTGTCGGGATAACCGCAACCTTCACCTTTGAATCCGCAGTGGAAATCATCATATCTTCACCGCGTCCCTTATTTGCCTCTGCATCCAGCGTGATTCCCAGATATCCCAGATATCCCAGGACTTTCTCACGCACGATTCCTGCATTTTCACCGATACCTGCTGTAAACGCAATCGCATCTACCCCATTCATGGCTGCTACATAGGAACCAATATATTTTGCTACCCGGTAGCAGAACACTTCCATTGCGTTTGCCGCATATTCATTGCCGCCGTTCATCGCATCCTCAAGGTCACGGAAATCGCTTGACAGCTCTTTGGATACGCCAAACACACCGGACTTCTTATTCAATACATTCATCACGCCCGCAATATCCAAATTCTCTTTTTTCGCAATGTATTCCATAATAGCCGGGTCGATATCGCCTGAACGTGTTCCCATTACCAGTCCTTCCAGCGGGGTAAGTCCCATAGAAGTATCCACACATTTGCCGTTTACTACTGCGCTGATAGAAGCGCCGTTACCGAGATGGGCAACGATAATCCTGGAATTCTCAATATCCAGCCCCATAAACTCTGCAGCATGTTTGGAAACGAAGCTGTGGCTTGTCCCGTGGAAACCATAGCGCCTTACCGCGTATTTCTCATAATATTCATACGGAAGCCCGTACAGATATGCTTTTTTCGGCATTGTCTGATGGAATGCGGTATCGAATACTGCTACCATCGGTACGCCCGGCATCAGTTCCGCGCAGGCATTGATACCGATCAGGTTCGCCGGATTGTGCAGCGGTGCAAGGTCATTGCACTCTTCGATCGCCTTTAATACTTCCTCATTGATTACAACAGAGCTTGCGAATTTCTCACCGCCATGTACTACTCTGTGTCCTACCGCGCTCACCTCAGAAAGGCTTGCGATCGCGCCTGTCTTTTCATTAACCAGGGCGTCCAGCACCATCTGGATCGCTTCTTTGTGCGTCGGCATGGGAGCTTCTGTAATCTCTTTATCCAGTCCCGCCTTCTGATAAACCAGGCGTCCGTCAATTCCGATTCTCTCGCAAAGTCCCTTTGCCAGAACTTCCTCTGAATCAGAATTGATTAACTGATATTTCAGAGAGGAGCTTCCGCAGTTGATTACTAACACATTCATCTTCCTATCCTCCTAATCCTTAATCCTCCGCCTGTGCCTGAACTGCGGTGATGGCAACAACGCCTACGATATCCTCAGCAGAGCAGCCGCGTGACAGGTCATTGACCGGTTTTGCAATACCCTGTGTAACAGGTCCGTAAGCCTCTGCCTTTGCCAGCCTCTGAGCCAGCTTGTAACCGATATTTCCTGCATCCAGGTTCGGGAAAATAAGCACGTTTGCCTTGCCGGCAACATCGCTGTTCGGAGCCTTAGAGGAGCCAACGCTCGGAACAATTGCCGCGTCAAGCTGCAGTTCTCCGTCAAGCTTCAGCCCCGGATTCTGTTCTTTGGCGATCTTCGTAGCTTCCACTACCTTGTCAACCAGCGTATGCTTTGCGCTGCCCATCGTAGAATGGGAAAGCATCGCTACAACCGGCTCTTCCTGAACCAGCAGTTTGAAGGAATCTGCAGAAGATGCAGCGATTGCTGCCAGCTCTTCCGGGTTCGGATCCTGAACCAGTCCGCTGTCACCAAATACGAATGTTCCGTTTGCACCATATTCACAATCAGGCACTACAATCAGGAAAAATGCAGACACCAGTTTTGTACCCGGTTTTGTCTTCAGGATCTGCAGGCACGGTCTTAATGTATCTGCGGTTGAATGGCATGCTCCTGATACCATACCGTCTGCATCGCCCATTTTCACCATCATAACGCCATAATATAAATACTGGTTCAAAAGAATTTCTTTCGCCTGCTCCGGTGTCATACCTTTTTTGCTTCTGAGTTCAACCAGCTTGTCTATGTAGCCCTGCGTCTTATCAGAAGTTGCGGGATCAACAACAACTGCGCCTGTAATATCCAGCCCTTCGCTGCCTTTCTTAACAGCCTCTTCGCTTCCTACCAGGACCACATTGGCAATATCCTCTTTCAGAATCTGCGCAACCGCCTCATAAGTTCTGCGGTCTTCTGTCTCCGGAAGCACAATTGTTTTCTTATTGTTTCTCGCCCTCTCCTTAATTACGTCAATAAATCCCATGATTCTTTGACTCCTTTCATAATAATTCTATTATGAAACAATTATAAACGTATCAATACAATTTTTCAACAGCGAATCCGCCTGCATATTGTATTTTTTTACAAACCAGCCGCTATTTCCCACGATACAATCCCCCATTGAAATGATTCGCGATCAATGATAAACTACTGCTGTAACGCCGGGGCAAAAAACATCGCCCCCTGTTAGCAAACGCTTCAAAACCACGAAAGAAGGACAAGCAATATGGGAACACTGATTAATGTTGCCGCTGTTATCTTAGGCGGCATTGTTGGAAAATTTATAAACGGCGCTGCTTTCAAACGATATGAAGTCGCGATCATGCACGCGCTCGGGCTGTGTACTCTGTATATCGGCATCAGCGGAACACTGGCACAAATGATGGCTGCCTCTTCGGACGGAGCCCTTGAAGCAGGCGGCACGATGCTGATGATCTTTTCACTGATTCTCGGAACCCTTGCCGGCGAATTCCTGCAGATTGAAACACATCTGGAAAATCTGGGAGAACGGATCAAATCAGCCGTCCACGCCACGCATGACACCCGGTTTGTCGATGCCTTTATGGCAAATACGCTGGTCATCTGCATCGGCGCTATGGCGATCGTCGGCTCCCTGCAGGACGGGTTATCCGGCGATTATTCCATGCTTGCCGCCAAAGCGGTCCTGGACTGTGTTATCACTCTGGTTTTCGCTTCTACTTTGGGTATCGGCGCCGCATTTGCCGCTATCCCGCTTGGCATCTACCAGGGGGCGATCACTCTGCTGGCACGCTTCATCGCGCCCTATCTCTCCGATGCCTTAATTGGCGATATGTCATTTATCGGCTCCATCCTGATTACCGGCGTTGGGATCAATTTAATTTTCAACAAAGGCATCAAGCTTGCCAATATGCTGCCTGCGATCCTGGTCCCGGTCGTTTACCATCTGGCACTTTCTTTTATATAAAAACCGGAGGATTCTATGAAAGTCACAGGAATTATTGCAGAATACAACCCTTTCCACAACGGGCATGAATATCATATCCGCGAAGCAAAGCGCCTCACCGGCGCCGACTATATTGTTGTCGTTATGAGCGGCAACTTCGTCCAGCGCGGCGAGCCCGCCGTTATCGATAAGCATACCCGCGCCAAAATGGCTTTGGCTGGGGGTGCGGACCTTGTACTGGAGCTGCCGCTTATCTGCGCAACCGGAAGCGCAGAATACTTTGCCTCCGGCGCCGTATCGCTTCTGCACGCCCTCGGGTGCGTCGATTCGCTTTGTTTCGGCAGCGAATGCGAAGATATGCAGACGCTTCAGATGCTTGCAGACATTCTGGTTCAGGAACCCGACAGTTATCGTGCGTTCCTAAAGAGCGGGCTTCAGGAAGGGCTTTCCTACCCAAAGGCACGTGAACAGGCTCTTTGCCGCTATCTCCGGGCATCCGCGCAAACGCCCTGCGGTTCCCCACGGTTTTCTCCTTCCATGATCGGCAATATCCTGTCAACCCCAAACAATATTCTCGCTATTGAATATCTCAAGGCACTAAAGCGCCTGAACAGCGCCATCGTACCATTTGCGCTCAAAAGAGCCGGCAGCGGTTATCACGATCTGCGCCTTACAGAAAAATTCTGTTCTGCCTCCGCGATCCGCGCCCATCTGAATAAACTGACAGAAGAGATCCTGCAGGGTATCCCCATCTCTGCCGCCAAAATCCTCCGGGAAGAATACGACAAAACCTATCCGGTGACGGCAAATGACTTCTCCGGCATTCTTCACTACCGCCTGCTGATGGCTGAGTCCTATCTGGAGCTTGCCTCCTGCTACGACGTTCCGGTAACGCTGGCACAGCGCATCTTCCGGCTGCGCAACGAATATACGGACTTTGATTCCTTTGTGTCTCTTGTCAAGGCAAAAAATGTGACAGAACTGACCGTACGCCGCACCCTGCTGCACATTCTTTTGAATCTTCCGCATTATTTTGACGCCGCGGACACATCCCCTCTTGGGACCTCTGCGCCATTTTGCAGTTATGCAAGAATACTTGGTTTTAAAAAAAGCGCCGCTCCTCTTCTTCATGAGATAAAGCAAAAAGGACATCTGCCCCTCTTATCCAAGCTGGCGGACGCCCCTTTGGTGATCCGTTCTTATGAACCCTTTTCGGACAGGCAGAAAACTTCTGCCCTGCTGTCGCTTCAGTGCGATATCCGTTCCTCCGAAATCTATCACAGCGTAATTACCCACAAATTTGGCGGAAGCCCCTATCAGGAGCTGGCACAGCAACTGGTGATTTTGTGACATGATACCGTTCGCTTTGAAAGTTTATGCACCGGCAAAATTATCACTTTTAAACCCACAAACATATAGTCCACTACAATTTCTTTACGACTTCAATTGCAGTAGAAATCAAATTATACCGTACATTCTTTTGCGTATTCCAATTTCGCGAATCCCACGCCTCACCGCTTACATCATCACCAGCATATAATAACTGGGCAAGCGGAATATGATAATATTGAGGCACCGCAAAAAAAGCTGCCGCTTCCATTTCCACGGTGATACATCCCTCACTACGTCTTAATGCTATCATATCAGGTGTTTCTCTGTATATGGCATCACTTGTCACATCCAATAGCATGTAATTCTTCAAGTGTTGCAACTGCACCAGGCGCACCACAAAATACCATTGTAATGCAAAGCCTATCGGCGCCATATACATATTCATACACAGGAATATCAAATACTTCCGAGTTCAGATAACCGATGACAGGAAGATTGTTTTCCGCAACAAATCGATCCAACTCCTTTCGGAAAAAAGTAATCGCACATTTTTCCATATCATGTCTTTTACCTCCTCAAATACCGATTTGAAAACCACGATTTCATAAGTGGTTACTGCTCCTCATAGGGCTTTAATAAAACCCTCCAAAACGCTTGAAAATAAAGGATTTATTGCAGTGTGTCCGCCTTATCCCTTTATACGATTTCACTTGCGTTTATGCTTCCCTCGCCACCTCATAAGGGCAAAAA
>CAZAQD010000041.1:0-19518 GCA_964487425.1 uncultured Marvinbryantia sp.
CCAGTGACACGAGGATTTTCAGTCCTCTGCTCTACCAACTGAGCTATCTGGGCTTGCACAACCTTGCGCTGCAACGAAAGTTATTATATAGTATCAATCAAAATCTGTCAAGAGGTGAAAATCATAAAATTTAGCGGCAGCGTTTTGTCTCTTTTTGCGGTTTGAGAAGTCTTGCGCACGGGGTTTGTCCTGTGTTATACTACCTCCATCAGCAGGAAAAGTTTGAGGAGAGGAAAATATGGGCAGATCAGAGATAAAGGAGCTGGATGAGCTGGTAACGTCATTATTGCAGAATTACAGAAAGAATGAGGTTATCTGCAATATTGATTCTGATAAAAAACTGAACAGGGAGGGGATCATTGAAATACTGGAAATGATTCGCCAGGTGCTGTTCCCGGGATATTTTGAGATGAAAAAGCTGCATAGCAAAACGATTGCCTATCATGTAGGCAATCTGCTGGAGGATATCCGTTATAAGCTGACAAAGCAGGTAGAGAATGCGCTGATTTACACATCGGATGACAAGGTGCTTTGCAAAATGGCGAAAGATAAAAGCGCAGCAGAATTGGTGGAGATCTTTATGCAGCGACTGGTGCCGCTTCGGGATATTCTCGCGACGGATGTGCAGGCTGCATATGAGGGCGATCCCGCAGCGTTTAATACGGATGAGGTGATTTTTTCCTATCCGGGCGTGTTTGCCATTACCGTGAACCGGATCGCGCATGAGCTTCATATCCTCGGCGTGCCGATGATTCCGCGTATTATGACGGAATATGCCCATAACCTGACGGGAATCGATATTCATCCGGGCGCGACGATCGGAGAATACTTTTTCATCGATCATGGAACCGGCGTGGTAGTGGGTGAGACGACGGAAATCGGAAAGCATGTAAAAATCTATCAGGGAGTCACACTGGGGGCGCTCTCAACCAGAGGCGGGCAGTCTCTGCGCAATGTGAAGCGCCATCCGACGCTGAAGGATAATGTTACGGTATATTCCGGGGCGTCCATTCTCGGCGGGGAAACCGTGATCGGGGAAGGAGCGGTGATAGGAAGTAATGCCTTCCTTACCTCCTCCGTACCGGAACACACCAGAGTTAGCATTAAGAATCCCGAACTGCAGTTTAAAGTGCGCGGCAGCGTTAAGACGCAGGAGATCGGACAGGAAGGATTTTTTAACCGCAAAGAGCGGGATTAATTATTATAATCAAAAGGAGGGCAACCGTATGGAAAAGAAGAAGGAACAGGAAGTACAGGAGCAGGAAGAGGAAGACAAGAAAGAACTCAGCCCTACCTGGGCGCAGGAATGCATCGAAGACATTGATGACTGGATTGAATCCCAGGGAATTTACCTGCGGCAGTAGAGCTTATCTGCGGCGGGAAAAGAAAAACCTTGACGAACAGGGAAACTGGTAATAAAATATTGTCTGTTGAAAATATGTAAGTAACGGACAAATGTATTTGCCAGGAAGACAAAATGACGCGAGGAGGATGAAAAAATGCCGGCATACAATGAATTGAGCAAAGAAGAACTGTTAGCAGAGAAAGTAATTCTGGAGAGGAAATTTGAGGAGATCAAGGCGCAGAACCTGAATCTGGATATGTCCAGGGGAAAGCCGTCTGCAGCACAGTTGGATCTCAGTATGGGAATGATGGACATTCTCAACAGCACTTCCAATCTGAAATGCCGCACAGGCGTGGACTGCCGCAACTATGGTGTACTTGACGGAATCCCGGAGGCGCAGGAGCTGTTGGCAGATATGACAGAGGTTCCGGCTAACCAGATCATTATCTATGGTAACTCCAGTTTGAATATTATGTTTGACACGGTAGCGCGTTCCATGACACATGGCGTAATGGGCAGCACGCCGTGGTGTAAGCTTGATAAGGTAAAATTTCTCTGTCCGGTACCGGGTTATGACCGGCATTTTGCCATAACGGAATATTTCGGTATTGAGATGGTGAATGTGCCGATGACGCCGGACGGGCCGGATATGGATATTGTAGAGAAGCTGGTAAATGAGGATGAGGCTGTAAAAGGTATCTGGTGTGTGCCGAAGTATTCGAATCCTCAGGGAATCACCTATTCGGATGAAACCGTGCGCCGTTTTGCAAGGCTGAAGCCGGCGGCGAAGGATTTCCGCATTTACTGGGACAATGCCTACGGCGTCCACCATTTGTACGATGATAAGCAGGATCATCTGATTGAAATTCTGATGGAATGTAAAAAAGAAGGAAATCCTGATATGGTCTATAAATTCTGTTCGACATCAAAGATCAGCTTTCCTGGCTCCGGCGTGGCGGCAGTGGCGGCATCTCCGGCAAACCTGGAGTTTATCCGCAGGCATATGACGATACAGACGATCGGGCACGATAAGCTGAACCAGCTTCGCCATGTCCGTTATTTCAAGGACATTCATGGAATAGTAAATCATATGCGCAAGCATGCGGAGATTCTGCGTCCCAAGTTCGAGGCGGTGCTGAATGTGCTGGATAAAGAGCTGACCGGGCTTGAGATCGGAAGCTGGATTCGTCCGCGGGGCGGTTACTTTATTTCCTTTGATTCCATGCCGGGATGTGCAAAGGCAATCGTGGCAAAGGCGAAGGAGGCGGGCTTGGTGATGACGCCGGCAGGCGCAACTTATCCGTATGGAAAGGATCCGCAGGACAGCAATATCCGTATTGCGCCGTCGTTCCCGACGCCGGAAGAGCTGGCGATCGCCACAGAAATTTTTGTACTCAGCATTAAGCTGGTGAGTATAGATAAAATTCTGGAGACAAAATAAAAAATTAATAATGAAAAATTAAGGTTAAGGAAGTAATGATGCTCTTGTATTATTACTTCCTTTTAGGTATACTTAAGGGAAGAATATCCGAGAGGTAGAGAATATGAGAATAGTAGTTCTGGCAGGTGGGACCAGTACGGAGAGAGACGTATCCATTGTTTCAGGCACGAAGGTATGTGAGGCGCTCAGAAGCAAAGGGCATCAGGCAATTTTGATCGATGTGTTTTGCGGGAAAGAAAAGATAGAGCCGGATACGGCTTTTACAGAGGAATTTGACCTCGGCAGGGAAGAGGCGTACATAAAGAGTTTTAATGATACAATTGAACAGCGAAAGAAGCAGCAGAAAGAATTTTTCGGGCCCAATGTACTGGAGTTGTGCAAAAGGGCGGACGTGGTATTTCTGGCGCTGCACGGCGCATGCGGGGAAGACGGCAGGATTCAGGCGGCGTTTGATTTGCTGGGAATCCCGTACACCGGCAGCGGTTATCTTGGCAGCGCGCTGGCGATGGATAAGGCGATTACCAAGCAGTTGTTCCGGGAGAATGCCGTGCCGACGCCGGCAGGGATGATCCTGCGGAGCACGGATGAGCGCAGGACGGCGCAGGAATATGGGATCAGAGTCCCCTGTGTGGTGAAGACTGCCTGCGGCGGTTCCAGTGTGGGCGTTTATATTGCCAGGACAGAGGAAGAGTTTGCGAAGGCACTGGAGGATGGATTCGCGCTTGAAGATAAGCTGGTGATTGAACAGTATGTAAAAGGAAGAGAGTTTTCTGTCGGAGTCGTGGACGGAAAAGCGTATCCGGTCATTGAGATTGCCCCTCTTGTGGGATTCTATGATTATACCAATAAATATCAGCCAGGCAGCACGGTCGAAACCTGCCCGGCAGACCTTTCCCGGGAACTGACCGGGAAGCTGCAGGCATATGCGGAGCAGGCATATCGGGTGCTCAGGCTCGAGGGCTATGGAAGAATGGATTTTATGATGGATGAGCAGAACAACATGTACTGCCTGGAGGCAAATACCCTTCCGGGGATGACCCCGACCAGCCTTCTTCCACAGGAAGCCGGGGCGTTAGGCATGACATTTGCCGAGCTTTGTGATAAACTAATAGAGGTATCGGTCAGAAAATAGAGAGGCTGTTATATGAAGAATCTGACGTTAGAGAATATTGCCAGAGCCTGTGGCGGGACCTATGTCGGTCCACAGGAGGCGAAGGGGCAGGAAGTAACGGATATTACCACGGACAGCCGCAAGGCGGCAAAGGGAAGCCTTTTCGTGGCGATCAAAGGGGAGCGGGCAGACGGGCATCGTTTTATTCCCGCTGTCTATGAACAGGGCGGGCTGTGTGCAGTCTGCGAGGAAGCGCCAGAGAATCCGGCGCGGGCATATATCCTGGTGGAATCATCGCTTCAGGCATTGAAAGATATTGCTGAGTTTTACCGCCTGCAGTTAGGAGTAAAAGTAGTTGGGATTACCGGAAGTGTGGGTAAGACCAGCACGAAGGAGATGATTGCTTCGGTACTGTCGGAAAAGTACCGGGTACTGAAGACAGATGGGAATTTTAATAATGAGATTGGCGTTCCGCTGACCATTTTTCGCCTGCGGGAAGAGCATGAGGTGGCGGTTCTGGAGATGGGGATTAACCATTTCGGAGAAATGCACCGTCTCAGTAAGGTGGCAAAGCCGGATATCTGTGTAATTACGAACATCGGCGAGTGCCATCTGGAATTTTTGGGAGATCGGGACGGCGTCCTCAGGGCGAAGTCTGAGATTTTTGATTTCATTGCTCCTGATGGAGAGATTATCCTGAACGGAGATGATGATAAATTAGCCGCTTTGACGGCGGTGAAAGGGATAACGCCAGGCTTTTTTGGTATGGGACAGGAGAGGGAGATCCGCGCCGAAAATGTCCGAAGCCTGGGGCTGGATGGAATCAAATGCACCATCTATGCGGGCAGCGAAAGCTTTGACGTGACGATTCCCCTTCCGGGATACCACATGGTATACAACGCGCTGGCTGCTGTGGCAGTGGGCGTATCCATGCATATGAGCATGGAAGAGATCAAAAGGGGAATCGAAACAGCCCAGGCGCTCAAAGGACGTTTTCGCATTATCAGAAAGAACGGCATAATTGTGGCGGATGACTGTTACAATGCCAATCCGGTTTCCATGAAAGCGTCGCTGGGGATTTTGCATGAGACGCAGGGAAGAAAAGTAGCGATCCTGGGCGATATGGGCGAGCTTGGGGAGCGCGAAGAGGAGCTTCATGCGGAAGTAGGAGCATATGCGGGAAGCCTTGATATTCAGCTTTGTATCTGCGTGGGGGCGCTTTGCAGCCGCCTGGCAAAGGCGGCAAAAGCGGCGGCTCCCGACATGGAAATCCATGTATTCTCCGGGGTGGAGGAGACGCTCAGAGAACTGCCTTCGCTGATCCGGCAGGGCGATAATGTGCTTGTAAAGGCATCGCATGCCATGCATTTTGAGCAAATTGTGGATGCCCTGACAAAAGAAAATTAATAAGGAGGATTATGAAATGAGAAAGAAACTGTTAAGCAGTATATTAGTGGGGTTATGCCTGGCGCTTGGATGCGCAGTCCCGGCTATGGCGGACAGCCGCAAGGTGGTTACGCTGGGGTCGGATCTGACAGAAGAACAGAAAAATACGATGATGCGGTATTTTGGCGTGGGATATGATGAGGTAGACCTTATTTATATCAACAACACGGATGAGAGAGAACACTTAGGCTCCTATGTTCCGCTGGAGCAGATCGGGAATTATACCTATAGCTGTGCGCTGGTATCGCCGACTTCTTCAGGCGGCATTCAGGTAAAGACGGCAAATTTAAGCTGGGTTACCTGTAATATGATCGCCTCCACCCTTTCGACATCCGGCGTGACGAATTGCCAGGTGGTAGCGGCGTCGCCGTTTAAGGTATCCGGTACGGGAGCTTTGACCGGCGTTATTATGGCGTATGAGACAGCCAGCCAGGAGACGCTTGATCCGGTTAAGAAGGATCTGGCAAATCAGGAGCTGGTAGTGACGGCGAATCTGGCAGACGAGGTAGGGCAGAGTACGGCTACTGCAATTGTGAACCAGACAAAGCTGGAGGTAATAGAGAATAATATTACGAATATCGATGAGATCAATAATATTGTCTATAATGTATCGAACAACTATAATACCAGCCTGACACCGGATCAGAGTATGGTCATTGCGGAGATGATGCAGAAGATTGCCGAGCAGGAGTATGATATTGAACAGCTCAAAGCGACACTTGAGCGTGTACAGGCGAACGTCATCGGTGATGCGGGCGCATCAGAGAGCGAGCAGCAGGCGGCGCAGGAGCAGGCAGATGCAGCGCAGGCGGCAGCGGACGCGGCGGCAGGAGAGGAAGCGGCGGCAGAAGAGACAGAGAGTATCCTGGATAACACCAACGCGGAAGAGCTGTCGGCAAACGGTGCAGCAGTGGTAGAGGATGATACGACGGTGACTGTACTGGAGCAGCAGACAGAGACAGAGGTAAATGACAGCGGAATCGATATCCCGGAAGCGACTGACGACGGAACGATGACGGAAGCAGCGGCATTGGAGACGGATGCGGTTACGACAGAGGCGGAAGCGCCGGAGACAGACGCAGTGAATGTGGAGACAGAAGCGCAAACGGATGCGGTGATCGAAGCAGAAACACAGATTGATGAGAGTAACGCAAAGACAGAGGAAGGGCTTACCATCGGCGAGACGGAAGAGCAGACCGAGGCGCTGAAGGAAGAAAACCTTACGGATGAAGCGGACAAAGCGCTCTATCAGGAAATCAAGGAAGACCTGGACGAAGAGTTTGCAGAGACGGTAATTGCCAACGAGGACGGCACATACGTCACATACCTTACGGAGGAGGCAGCAAAAGAACTGCCAGAGCTGATTGAGGCATATACATTGAAGGTGCTTGTAAACGGCGCTCAGGCAGTAGCGGCAGAGGAAGCGGCAGATGTGCAGATTCCGCAGAATATTGTGGAAGAGACGGCGGCACAGGCGGAAGATAAAGAATATGAGGATACACAGCTGCAGCAGATTGATAAATATATCAGAAGGCTTATCTTCAAGGACGCTGAGAATATTCTGGAGAGCAGCCAGTTAACAGAGGAAGATGAGATATTCCTTTATAATGAGATTATGAAGCTGTTCGAGGAAGCGTATGGCGTAGAGACTGTACAGGAAGAGCCGATTGCAGAGGAGGCTTATGCAGAGGAGGTTCCGGCGGAAGAGGATATCGAGGCAGTTCCCGAGGAAGTATCAACAGATGCTGCCGGTGAATTCGCAGATTTCGAGGAAGAAGAAGGCACTTTTTAAAAGCAAATAGAGGCATACGAAAAGGGTTCTGGATTGATTTCAGAACCCTTTTTATGGTACAATGGCAGAAGTAAGAGAAAAAGGAGACGGATATGGCGAGAAGGAGAAGACAAAAAAGAAGGAAGAGAAGAAGTATTTGGAGCGTTATTTTTCCGCTTCTGTTGATTATATTGCTGGTGTTTTTGGGGGCGATTGCCTATTGGGTTCTTTCCGGGCAGGATGTCTCTGTCGGCAGACTGCCGCTTCCGGCAGTTCAGGATATTTTAGGCGGAAATACGCAGGAAGAGACAACGGGCGGACAGACGGTGTCATCTGAAGACGCGGCAGAAGAGATCGCGCAGCTTGCGGAACAGTACGAAGCCGGAAGAATTGATTACGGCGGTGTGAAAAGAGGACTTGCGCGGATCAGTACGGAAGCCCTCGGCGAGAGTGAGATGGAGGCATATCAGAGTTTAAGCGCCCAGGCGGAACAGGATTTCCGTGATGCGGTGGCTGGCTACATAAGCGGGGGGAATTATTCGGAAGCATCCGCATTGCTGAGCCGTATGCGTGCAACGCTGCCGGATGATGAAGTAACCCAGTCTTTGATTTCACAGTATCAGGCGGAGCTGGGCTTATAAAACAGGATCATACAGGGAGAGAAACGGGTTTTTTAAAAGATACCTTTTACAAAAATTTCAATGCCGATAAAAATGAGGATGACTCCTCCGAGAATGGAAGCCTTGTTCGAAAGCCTCATACCGAATTCCTTACCGATAAAAATGCCGCTGATGCAGATGAAAAAGGTGACGGCAGCGATGATAAGGGAACAGACCAGAGCCATGACAAAACCATAATCGGAGATCGTAAAGCCAACGGACAGCGCGTCGATAGAGGTGGCGATAGCCTGGATCAGTAAGCCGCGAAAGCCGAGGGCGGGAGCATTTTTTCCGATATCGGCATTTTTTATGCCTTCTGCTAACATTTTGCCGCCGATAAAGGATAACAGGACAAGGGCAATCACGGGAATCATCTTTTCAAATGCTTTAAAATACTGAGAGACAGTGTGCACGCACACCCAGCCTGTCATTGGCATGAGCGCCTGAAACAGGGAAAAGGCTCCGGCGATTTCGCAAGCTTTTTTCAGCCGCATCCCGGGTTCGTTCAGCCCGTTGGCAAGGGAGACAGAAAAAGCATCCATTGCAAGCCCAATACCGAGCAGAATACTGTTTGTGAAGAATACAAGGCTCCAATTCATAATAAATCCTCCTGAATGTTAATAAAAAATATGGATCAGAAATTCCCTGAACCGATAAAAAAATCCCGGTCATAGGGTTAAGCTATAACCGGGATTCATAAATCATGATTATGAGACGCCATGTATAGCTATAACATATACATGAGTCTCGCAATTTAAAATAAGCCAGATCGAAAGACCAGTATGTTGACTTATTACGCTTGGGACGCTTGCTACTCCCTCATAGGAATTTCTTGAAATACTTTATCAATAAGCACGCGTTTTGTCAATACAAAATTGAAAAAATTAACATTGATGTTTGTCAAGCATCTGCTGAATCTGATTTTGTGTATAAGCGCCGAGGAATTTTTTCTCCTCTTTACTTAATTCCTTCGGATAAATAGGCTTTCCGTATTCCAGAATAACATGCGCAGGCTTGATTTTCGGACGATGGTTTTCGTAGATCTCGTCGGAATTTGTAATTGCCATAGGAATGATAGCGTATCCGGTTTTTTCCGCCATCTTCATACTGCCTTCCTTGAAGGGAAGAAGCTGGGGATCGTGGTTGCGTGTGCCCTCCGGGAAGATGCACATGGAAACTCCGTTTTTCATCTGCTCGATTCCGGTGAGGATGGTTTTTAATCCCTGGCGGATATCGTCACGATTTAAAAAGAGGCAATAAAGGCGCTTCATCCAATGGGAGAGAAGGGGGATCTTTTCCATGCTGTCCTTTGCCACATAGCCGGTCAGGTTGGGGCAGCGGCAGTAAGTCATGAGAATATCGAAATAGCTGCGGTGGTTCCCCACATACAGCACCGTTTCCTTTTGCGGCACATTTTCATAGCCGATGACCTCGATCCTGGCGCCTGTTTCCCAAAGAATCAGGCGGAAGACGCCCTGGATGATCCGCAGGGAGGAAATGTCCTGCAGGCGGGGATTGAACTTTCCGATGATCCATTCAATAATCAGAACCGGGATGGATAAAATCAGAAAACCGACCACGGTGATTGCGACAATGATAAATCTGAACATGCCAATATCCTCTTTTCTTTCGATATAATAACTCTTATATAGTATACAAAAAAAGAAGGTTCTTGACAACCGTTTTATCTGGCTATATTATGATAATATCAAAATGATATCAAATAAATTCTTTTTAAAGGGAGGGAAATGATGGAAAAAGGAACGTGTGCGAAGGAGAAGGTATTGAAGGCGAAGTCGGGTATGCTGATGCTGCTGGTCAGTATTTTGATGATTGTATGCAGCCCGTTTTTTCTGGTGGGAGGCATTGCTGCCAGTGAAACAGGGAAAGGCGCACTGATATTGGTACTGGGGATTATTCTGTTTGCGGTATTGCTGCTGGCAGGGATTATCTTTTTGTGCGGACTGAAGGTGATCCATCCGAATGAGGCGCTGGTGTTGACGCTGTTTGGAAATTATTATGGGACGTTATATGATGCCGGGTTTTACTGGGTGAATCCGTTTTGTACGGCGATTAATCCGACGGCAGAGCATAAATCCATAGCGGGTGCGGAGTCTGGAGGCAAGGAAAAGATTGCGGTGAATGTGAACCTCGGCACAGAGGTATTTTCGAAAAAAATATCATTAAAGACTATGACGCTGGATAATAAACGCCAGAAGGTGAATGATGAATTAGGGAATCCGGTGGAGATCGGGACGATCGTCATCTGGAAGGTAAAAAATGCAACGCAGGCGGTGCTGAACGTGGAAAATTACAAAGAATTTCTGTCAATTCAGTGTGATGCGATCACCAGGAATGCAGCCCGCAAATATCCATATGACCTCAACGATGAGTCAGGCGAAAAGACACTGCGCGGAAGCAGCCAGGAGATCGCGGATATTATGCAGGATGAGCTGCAGCAGAAGGTAAAAGAAGCGGGGATCGAAATACTGGATGTGCGTATTACCCATCTGGCATATGCGCCGGAGATCGCTTCCGCGATGCTGCAGCGCCAGCAGGCAACGGCGATTATTGATGCAAGACAGAAAATCGTGGAGGGTGCAGTCAGCATGGTAGAGATGGCATTGCAGCAGTTGAGTGAAAATCAGATAGTAGAGCTGGATGAAGAAAGAAAAGCAGCGATGGTAAGTAATTTGCTGGTCGTTCTTTGTGGAAATAAGGATGCGCAGCCGATTGTTAACAGCGGCTCCATATATTAAGGAAGGGACAGTTTGCCGTGCGCTGCCCCGCAGTTGACAGCCGGCGGTGCGGCGCGGCAGAGAAAGGAGGGTGCAGATGGAAAATGCAAAAGCAAAGGATACAGTGAAAAAGCAGATTCCCTTGAGAGTATCTGCCTCTCTTTATCGTGAACTGGCACAATGGGCGGAAGATGACTTCCGTTCCCTCAATGGACAGATTGAATATCTTCTTACGGAGTGTGTAAGACACAGAAAGAAGAAGGATAAGAGAGCGCCGCAGAATATCGATACCAACCCGGTTATTGTCGGACATGAGTCTGCCGGCGTTTGACGGCTGCATGAACTTCTTTGCAGGACCGACCAACAGCCGGTTTAAGGCGGAGATCAACTTGTATAACTGCCAATATACCAGCGCCCATATTATGGGAACGACAGGCGGCGGCCCTGAACCTGCCGAAGATTCCGGGCGGCAAGAGTAAATCAGACGTAATCATCAAATGCGGGGAACGGGTTTGCGTGGGAGGTAACGATGGAGAGGATAACGGTAGCGAAAACAGCATCAAGAGGTATCGCGGTGGCGCCGGTATATTATTACCGCCAGCCGGATCTGACGCCGGAGACGGGCTGCGTGCCGGCGCAGGAGACAGAAAATGAAGCGCGAAAATTTGAAAACGCCCGGAATGAGGTGACAGAGGAATTGGGCGCACTGGCAGAAAAAAATGAGATCTTTGCGGCGCATCAGGAGATTGCAGGGGACTTTATGCTGCGGGAGGGCGTGCTGGCAAAGATAAAATCAGAGAATAAGAACGCGCAGCAGGCGCTGGATGAGACGATTTCAGAGATCGCCGCCATCTTTGCGGGGATGGATGACGAATATATGAAGGAGCGCGCCGCAGATGTCAAAGACGTCGGTAAGCGTTTGATGGCAAGCCTGAAGGGCGTGCGGCTGCCGGATCTGGCGAATATGGATCGGGAAAGCATCGTGGTGGCGAGGGACCTCTATCCCTCCGATACCGTGAAGATGAAACCGGAATTTGTCAAAGGCATCCTCACAGAGGAAGGCGGCGTTACCAGCCATGTTTCCATTATGGCAAAGAACATGAATATCCCGATCCTTGTGGGCGCAAAAGGAATCCTTGCATGCGTGGAGGACGGCGTGGAAGCCTGTATGGACGCAGAAAAAGGAAGTATTGTCATTTCCCCGGATGACACGGTGCGGGAAGAATACCTGCAGAAAAAAGAAGCCTATGAAAAAGAGCGGAAACTGCTGGCAGAGCTTCGCGGGACAGAACCGGTGACAAAGGACGGCAGGAGAGTATTCTTATGTGCCAATGTGGGGAATCTGGAAGATATCCGCAATGCGCTGCCGATGAATATAGATGGAATCGGGCTTTTCCGAAGCGAATTCCTCTACATGGAAAACAGCCATTTCCCGACGGAGGAAGAGCAGTTTGTAATCTACCGTGAGGCGGCAAAGCTGGCGCCGCAGGAACTGACGATCCGCACGCTGGATATCGGCGGAGATAAAAAGCTGCCGTATTTTACATTCGAAGAAGAGGAAAATCCCTTTCTCGGGTGGCGTGCGATCCGCATTTCCCTGGAAATGAAAGAAATGTTTAAAGAGCAGCTTAGGGCGATCCTGCGTGCCAGCGCATTTGGCAACGTGCGTATCATGTTTCCGATGATAATTTCCGTGGCTGAGCTTTTGGAGGCAAAAGCGCTTGTGGAGGAATGTAAAAAAGAGCTGCGCGCAGAGGAAAAAGAATTCGACGAGAATATCGAAACCGGTATGATGATCGAGACTCCGGCAAGTGTCCTGATGGCGGATGAATTTGCAAAAGAAGCGGACTTTTTCAGCATCGGAACAAATGACCTGACACAATATCTGCTGGCAGTGGACAGAGGGAATAAAAAGATCGCGGACCGCTATGATTTTATGAATCCGGCGGTACTGCGGGCGATCCGCCATGTGATCGAAGCAGGGCATAAAGAGCAGATCAAGGTCGGGATGTGCGGCGAAATGGCAGGAAGCCCGGAAGCCGTACCGGTGCTTTTGGAGATGGGGCTGGACGAATTCAGCGTGTCTGCGGGAAGCATCGATTATGCAAGAAAACTGATTCTGGAGCATTAAATAAGAAGGCAGCGAAAGCTGCCCTCCCTGTTTGTCCGGCGCCACGCACCGAAAGATGATTAATTGGTCGCCATAACCTTAACCTGGTTAAGGCTCTTCGCAACTGCCGGAATCAGCAGGATGATAACCGTTACAATCGCTTCTGCAAATATGTAGCAGGCATTGTAAGCCATTGAGTAAGGCAGGGCGCTCCAGCCCTCCCAGGCATATGTGCCAAAGAAGATCCAGCCGGAGAGGACAGCGAACACATAACGTCCGAGAATCCCCAGGATATAACCCTTGACCAGCCCGCCTTTGGATTTGCAGAAGAAACCGGAAAGCCCCAAAGCGCCGAAGGCAAATGGATAGTCTACCAGTACCTGAATTGGCGAGAGGATGTATGGCTCAATCAGAAACTGCAGGATTCCATAAGCAGCTCCGGTTAAAATACCGGTGGCAGGGCCATAGACATAACCGATCAGGCAGATAAATAACATACTGAATAAAGTAACGGAACCGCCGAAGGGAAAGGAATAAATCTTCAGCATGGAAGTGACCATTGCCAGAGCAATAGCCGCAGCGCAGAATACAAGCTGCTTGGTGTTCATGGCTTTTTGCTTCTTTTCCGTCCTGCCGGCAGCAGCAGCCGCAATGGCAAGAAGAGCGATAAGAATTACAGCGACAGCAACTTTTCCGGCTGTTGTCAGGAGAAAATCTCCATCCACATTTGATACAAAAAATGACATAAAAAAACCTCCTATAAATAAAATTTGACAGGAGGAGCTTCTTCGGTATCTGCTTCCTTACGCCGGTATTACCCGGTTCAAGTAGTGAGGGTCAGCACCGTGCGGCGCTATCTCAGCCAAAGGCTCCCCTAGCATAGGTATGCTATTTGGTTGTCATTGATTTCATTGTAGCACGATTAATGGGGATGTCAAGCAATACTTTTTAAAATGCACATTGTCTTTTTGGGCAGGGCAAATGGCAGGCTTTGCAAAGCATAGTTGTCTGTTTATCAGATTGTGCTATAATAGAACAAAGGATTTAAACGTTTTATACAGCAGATCGGAAAGGAGCGGCAGGAATGATGAAAAATTATCGCGCGGAATTGACAGGCGTATTCGGTGATCCGGTGGATGACAACCCAACCGGCGTAGTGGAGGAGGCTGCATTTGCGGCAAAAGGACTGAATTATCGTTATTTAACGATCAGAGTTTTGCCGGAGGATCTTGAGGCGGCAATGGCAAGCGTACGCGTGCTGGGAATGAAGGGAATCAACCTTACGATGCCCCATAAGGTAAAGGTACTTGCTTATCTGGATGAGTTAAGCGAGGCGGCATCGATTATCGGGGCAGTGAATACGGTAGTCCACCGTGATGGGGAGCTGTACGGCGAAAACACAGACGGCAAAGGATTTGTTACTGCACTGAAAAATGCGGGGATCTCTTTGCAAGGGAAAAATATTACCATACTTGGCGCCGGAGGGGCAGCCCGGGCGATTTCGGTAGAGTGTGCATTAAACGGGGCAAAGCATCTCACGGTCATCAACCGCAATGCGGTAAGAGGCGAAGAGCTGGCGGCGCTTCTGATGGAAAAGACGGGATGTGCGGCGGAGTTTCTGCCGTGGGAAAAAGAAACCGGCATTCCTCACAATACCGATATTCTGATTAACGCGACTTCTGTGGGCTTTTCCCCCAATGAAGAAGAGAAGCCGGATATTGACTACACCTCTGTCACGGAGCGGATGTGTGTCTGCGACGTGGTTTTTCAACCGGCAAAAACTGTCTTTTTGCGGGAAGCAAAAAAACGCGGCGCCCAAACCATTACGGGGTTGGGAATGCTTGTACAACAGGCGGCGCTCAACTTTACTTTATGGACGGGAGAGGAAGCTCCGGTTGATGTAATGGCGGAAGCGCTTAGCAGAGAATTTTCATAACGTATAAAATAAGAAAAAAATGCCCTTGCATCCGTAAAAGATGCAGGGGCATTTTAGAGGAGGCTGTAAGCCCACATATTCCTGATCTGCGGTATCAGAATCTTCAGAACCCAGGATTTTTCACTTCATTTTATTGCAAAAGGCTTATTTTTTTATGATCTATGCTTCCGCCTTTACAAAGTCGGAAGCGGGATGCTTGCAGATGGGACAGATAAAATCCGCCGGAAGCTCTTCGCCTTCATAAATATAACCGCAGACCGTACAGCGCCAGAAAGTTTTCGCGTCGCTTTTGGGCGCTTCCGGCTTCGGCTTAATATTCGCCTGATAATAGCTGTAGGTAGCAGCGGGGGCATCGGACAGGACTTCCATGTCGTCAACCCGGGCGATAAACAGGGTATGGCTGCCCAGATCAACCGTCTGCTCTACCGTGGCGCTGATATAACCGTTCGTTCCCTGCGTAATATAGTACAAGCCGTTTTCACTGCGCTTGCAGGCGCTGTAATCCCCCAATTTGTCAACCGTGCGCCCGGACTGGAAACCGAAATGCTGAAAAACAGCAAAATCCGCCTCCTCACTGAGGATCGAAACATTAAACTTACCGGAAGATTTTACAAAATCATGGGTAAGATTGTCCTTGTTGACGGCGATGCTGATCCGGTTTGGCTCGGAAGTCACCTGGATGGCAGTATTGGTGATACAGCCGTTATCCTTTCCGTCCCAACGGGAAGTCAGGACGAAAAGACCGTAAGTTAATTTATACATGGTTTGTTTGTTCATAATCACATCTCCTGGTTCTGCGCAGCGATTCTTGCGCGCGGTACAATAAATGCTTAATAGTTCTCAGCGTGTACCTCAAAATAACTCTGGGGATGTGCGCAGACCGGACAGACATCCGGCGCCGACGTACCAACAATAATATGCCCGCAGTTGCGGCATTCCCAGACTTTAACCTCGCTCTTGGCAAAAACTTCTGCCAT
Source organism: uncultured Marvinbryantia sp. (assembly GCA_964487425.1). Lineage (GTDB taxonomy): Bacteria > Bacillota > Clostridia > Lachnospirales > Lachnospiraceae > Marvinbryantia. The sequence continues at coordinate 15,535 of CAZAQD010000041.1, forward strand.
CTCTACGTTTTTAAGCAGTGCGCGGTAACGCTCCTCATGGTGCTTTTCAATGGCGGCTACCAGACGGAACTTCGCAGCAAGCTCCGGGAAACCCTCTTCCTCAGCCGTCTTGGCAAAACCGTCATACATATCAGTCCATTCGTAATTCTCGCCTTCTGCGGCAGCGGCAAGGTTAGCGGCGGTATCGCCGATACCATTTAATTCCTTAAACCACATTTTTGCGTGTTCCTTTTCATTGTCGGCAGTCTTTAAAAACAGAGCTGCGATCTGCTCAAAGCCTTCTTTCTTCGCTTTGGAAGCAAAAAAGGTATATTTGTTGCGTGCCTCTGATTCCCCCGAAAAAGCAGTCTTCAGATTTTTCTCGGTTTGTGTTCCGGCGTATTTTGACATCTTGTAATCCTCCTTTTATTGTTTTGCTTGTTGCTGCTGACAGTCCGGGCATAGCCCTTCAAACAGGAGACTGCAGGTGAAAAGCTGAAAGTCCTTATCTGCCTCCTGCTCCAACTCCAGAAGCTGGGGCATGTAGGGAAGCGAAGCGTCGAAAATTCTGCCGCAGCAGGAGCATTTAATATGGTAATGCTCGTGCCTTTGGACTTCGTAATAATCGGCTCCGTCGGGCACATCGATGCGCATGATTTTTCTCTGTTCTGCCAGTGCTTTCAGATTGCGGTAAACAGTGGCTCTTGAAATCGTCGGGTGAGACTGGTGTATCTGCTCATAGATCATGTCTGCCGTAGCATGTCCATGAAACTGTAAAATCTCCTGAAATACGATTTCGCGCTGCAATGTGTGTCTTGAACTTTTCATATCTGCCCCCTTTCCGATATTATATATTAATTAAAACATAATATCAATAGCAAAATTTTATTTTTCTGATTTTCCTATTTGGTGAAATGGCAAAATAATTTTAAAAAAATTAGCACTCACCTCTTGACAGTGCTAACAATATATGTTATATTACATATAGAACAAGAGGGACAAAGAAAAAGGAGGGTTCCTGTGTTTAAGGATCTGAGCTGTGGATATAATGACAGTACGGAGACGAAATATGATTTTTGAAAGGAGATATGACATATGATGACACCGAGTATTTTTAGAGAAAATTTGTGGAATGACCTGATGGATTTTTCTTTTGCAGACTTTGATGGGATGCTGTATGGCAAGCACGGCGGGAATAGGATGCGCACAGATGTAAAGGAGAATGAGCAGGGCTACGAGGTAGATATTGAACTGCCTGGATATAAGAAAGAAGAAGTGAAGGCGGAGCTAAAGGACGGCTACCTTACCGTGAAAGCGGAAAAGGAGATCTGCAATGACCAGAAGGATGAACATGGCAAATACGTCCGAAGAGAGCGCTATGCGGGCAATATGAGCAGAAGCTTTTATGTGGGCGAGAATGTGACGCAGGAGGATATCCGCGCAAGGTTTGAGGATGGCGTGCTGACGCTTCAGATTCCGAAGAAAGAGGCAACAAAGCAGATAGAAGAAAAGCATTATGTGATGATTGAGTAAGCTGTGCACTCCCCGGAGATTCCGGGGAGTTTTTGCTGCGGGGAAGGTAGGAAAAATCTGTTATAGCCGGATGCCCTGATGAGACGGCTGGAAAAAGAAAGGAGGAGCAGCACCGGACGATTGAGATCACGACGGCAAATGCGAACCTGGCACGCCAGGAGAAAGAAATTGAGGTAAAGGAACGATTCACAAAGAAAGTTGACAAATTTACAAAACTGCGCTATTCTGATTTTACATTTCAAATAATCTTCAAAAATCCGGCGTTTCGCCAACTATTCCGGAAGATGTCTTTGTTGCAAAAACAAAAAATAGTACGTATAATAAAGGAGGAACTAAATGCAAGAAAACGAAAAACAGAATATGCGATGAAAGGCCAAAATGACCTTTTGGCGCCGCTGCAGGGGCTGAACCTGATGGATGATTTCCTGCACTATGTGGAGAGAAGCAGCGACGAAAGCATAGCTGCGGACTGTGACAGCCGGTTAATGCATCTGCATGATATTGTAAAAGAGATTAAGGCAAGCGAGCAGATGGGAGTGAAAAATTGATTAAAGAGCGGCAGGAAGAACAGGAATAATCTGTGTGGCAGGGAGCTGGGACTGGAAGTTACGATCGGTGGATGAGATGATAAAGATAGGAACGGTTGGCTCCGGTATGATCGTCAATGAGATACTGGATGCGGTAAGCAAAACAGAAGGAATCGTATGCGAGGCGGTATATTCCCGCAGGGAGGAGACGGGAAAAGCGCTGGCGGATAAGTTTGGCGTGAAGAAGGTATACACCCAACTGGAGCATATGTATGAGGATGCAGAGGTTGCGTTTGTTTATATTGCTTCGCCAAACAGCCTGCATTATGAACAGGCAAAGAAAGCGCTGGAATACGGGAAGCATGTAATCTGTGAAAAGCCGTTTACCGCCACTCTTTCCCAGGCGAGGGAGCTTGCAAAGCTGGCAAAAAGCAGGCGGCTTTTTCTGATCGAGGCAATTACGACCATGTATATGAAAAATTATGCGTTTGTGCGGGAGCAGCTTTCACGGATAGGAACATTGAAAATGGTCCTCTGTACCTATTGCCAGTATTCCGGCAGATACGATTTGCTGAAGGAAGGCGTTGTCACCAATGTATTTGATCCGCAGTTTGCCGGTGGCGCGCTGATGGACATTAATCTTTATAATATTTACTTTGTGGTGGGTTTGTTTGGGAAACCGCAGAAGGTACAGTATTTTCCTACACGGCATGAAAACGGGATCGATACCAATGGTATTCTGATTATGCAGTACCCTGATTTCGTCTGCCAGTGCACCGGGGCAAAGGATACGTGGTGCGACAACAGTGTGCAGATACTCGGCGACCAGGGATATATCACCGTACCCTCCGCGAGCAATGTGTGCAGCAGTGTGACGGTGACGACGAAGGAAAAAAGCGAAAGCTTTAACTTTCAGCAGGAAAAGCATTGGCTGCTGGAAGTGCGGGCGATCACAGACCTGATAAAAAGGCGGGATTATGAAGAGTGCTGCCGCCGTTTAGAAAAGAGCCTGGAAGTGATGGAAGTACTGGAGGCAGCGCGGGAAAGCGGAGGCTGAAAGCGGCTGCGCAGGCAGAATTTAATTAAAGAACATTTCACACAGACGCTGATTCCTTTGCCTGTCGCCTGCCGGGCGAAAAGGCGCTTTTGCGGGCTGCGGTATGGAACCGTTGAACATGGCAGGATCATCCCTTCACCGGAGCCGATATACATGCACAGTACCTATGACGGGGCTGGTAGCAGAGGACATGTAAAAGTTGATTTGAAAGAGCGCCGTATCTGTAAAGATTGGCGCTTTCTCCTGTCAGGGCGACATGTGCTAAGACCGGGAGGTCATTTATAATGTCGTCTTTGAGCACAGTCTGGATAGGAAAATTTATGATCATATTTAAAGGAAGATTTTCCAATTGTGCCATAGTCTCATTGGCATAGCGGAAAATAAAATTACCTGGAAGGTCAGGTTTATCTGAAAACACTTCTATAATACAGAACACAAAAGGGAAGTTATCAAAACAACGGAATTCCGAAATAAAATCAGCAGCTTTATCAGCGGCAATTTCAGACAAAGGACGATTAGCGATATCATTACGCAGAGAATAAAGAATGGCAGGTTTCTTTCTTTTGCTGTAGGGCAGCAAAGAAGAATCAGACATAGTGACATAGTGGTCGTCCATATTCCTTATATGATGAAGGGAAATAATACAGTTACGCCTGATTTGGAGAAAACCGTCAGAAGGCAGCATAGATAACAACGAGGAAACCGTAAGGAATAAAGTCAGAGGCTCGCCTTCCGTCAAATGGATCGTGCACAGCTTATCCGTTACTAAAGCATAGACAATGGTGTTGACCGGTACAGATATTTTCTGCCGTTTGATTGTTAATTGAATATTTGTAATGTCAGACATAATGGACTCCCTTTGCTCCTTCCTTAAAATGTGCCGGATTG
>CAZAQD010000042.1:0-19367 GCA_964487425.1 uncultured Marvinbryantia sp.
CTTGTGCAACCGCCCCGATCGTACTATAATGATGCTATGGATATCGGACATTTTTGTCCACAACATCATATTACAAGGAGGATTTCCCATGAGTGCAATCAAAGATTTTTACAGGGCACAAGCAGATACCGTCATCAAAGCCCTGCGTAAACGCGGCATGGAAGGATGCTACTTCCCGGATAGCCAAAGTGCCGTTAATTTTCTTTTATCAACGATCCCTGAGAATTCTACCGTAACCTGGGGAGGTTCGGAATCCATCAAAGAAAGCGGGCTGATGAGCGCCCTTGCAAAGGCGCCCGTAGAGCTGTGGGACCGCGCCAATGTCGCGCCAGAGGATATGAAAGCTTTCTACCGCCGCGCATTTTGTGCCGATTATTATCTGATGAGCGCCAATGCCATCACATTGGACGGTCAATTAGTCAATATCGACGGCACCGGCAACCGGGTTGCCGCCCTTTCCTATGGTCCCGACCACATTATTGTGCTGGCAGGAATGAATAAAATAGCAGCCGATCTGGATGCCGCCATCAGCCGTGTCCACAATATCGCTGCACCGCCAAACGCCATGCGCCTGAACCTGAAAACCCCGTGCGCGGCAGACGGTGTCTGTCACAACTGCCTGTCGCCCTCTAAAATCTGCAATATTCTGCATGTCACACATTACAACCGTTTTCCGGGGCGCATCCAGGTTATTTTAGTTGGTGAAAATCTGGGCTACTAAGGAGGCTTATTCATGGAGCTGGAATACACCCAAAACTTTGACTACCGTTGTCCCGCCGATGCTTCCAGGGTCGTACATACGGTTACCTTCAAAAAAGGAAGCTGCAGCCGTTATCCCGAAGATATCGTAACCGCCTTCATGTGCAGCCGCAATTCTGCCTGTACAAAATGTGCGGAAAACTATCGGGACTAACCAGGCTTTCCCAAAAAGCAGCAAAAAACTGCCATCAAATGTCCTCCATCTGATGGCAGTTTTTTTGCTGCTTCCCATTCAAACCGCATCACAAGCCCTGCAGCATCCCTACAGCTCCATATGGATTGCGCCGTATTTGCGGATGCTCATTTTAAATACGCACTGATCGCCCATTTTCTCTTCTATATATTCCGTATAGCCCTGCGTATGCTCCTTTGGAAGAATTACCATAATCACGCCTGCGAACCCGCCGCCGTGAATGCGGAACGCGCTCTTTGGAATCTCTTTTAAATACAGCTCCGTCAATGCCAGCGCGATGCAAATTGCCTGCTCGCTTGCCGTCTCAATACAGTAGCAGTTCTGCAGCCACTTCCACGAAGAATCACCTGATTCACAGATCATCTTTAAGAAATCATCGTATCTTTCTTCCTTCAATGCAGCCACTTCCGCGTCCACACGCTTGTTTTCATTATAAAAATGCAGGGCGCGCAGGACACAGCGGTCGCCTATCTCCTTGCGCAGGGCGGGAATGTTCTTCATAAACGTTTCCTCATCGACCTCTGCCAGCACTTCCTTTCCAAAAAACGCTGCCGCTTTTTTCATCTCCACAGGAACCGCCGAATACTCATCGCTCATATTGGCATGTCCTTTTCCTGTGTTTACAATCAGCAGGTCGCAGCCAATCTGATCCAGGCTGAAATCAATCTTCTCTACCTTCGGATTCTCGCAGTCCTTAAAATCGATCGTAACGATCCCGCCGCTGGCGCACGCCATCTGATCCAGCAGCCCGGACGCCTTCTTCCAGTATTTGTTCTCCGCATATCTGCCGGCATGGGCATAATTCGTCACAGTCATCTTGCTGCCGTTAAAGAAATAATCGAGAATACAGCAGATCAGCATTTCAAAAGAGGCGGAAGAGCTAACGCCCGCAGCGCTGATTACATTGCTGGTCGTGAAAGCGTCAAAGCCTCCGATCGCAAACCCTCTCTCCTTAAAACCTGCCAAAATCCCCTTCATCAGGGCAACCGTCCCTGTAGTCTTATCCGACGGCTCCAGATCGTCTAACGCAATCGTAAAATCCTGATGAAATGTCTCACTGATAATATGGATGCGGTTTGTACCATTGACGCGTGCCGCGCAGATACAATCCTGGTTCACGCTGCCTGCCAGTACCTTGCCATGATTGTGGTCCGTATGGTTGCCGCCAATCTCCGTCCTTCCCGGAGAAGAAAACAGTTCAAACTCCACATCCCCGTAATGCTTCACAAAGCCCTCCGCCAGATAACGGTAACGCTCCATGTTTTCCTCGCTGTTCCCGCTCCCGTAAAGATCTGTGAACAGCGCTTTTGTCGTATCTTTCGCCAATATATCCGCAACTTGCTGAAGTTTCATTTTCTTATCCCCCTGATTTCTGTTTTACATCTTTCATATTTTCGATTATAATAAGAACTGGATTAAAACACAACAGAAAACCGGCAGATTTTCAGAAGAATTTTACGACAGGGACAAACGATGGCAAATGCGAAAAAGACATCCGAAACGGCAAAAACGGCAAACACCGCCAAGCCTGAAAAAAGCGGCAGAAGCAGGAAAAGCAGCCCAAACAAAAAAAGCCGCACGCAGGCAGCAAAAAAGAAAGCGCCTTCCAAAAGCGCTAAAGTCCTGCGCCGCCAAAGAGAAGTACGGCGCGCCCGTATTTTTATCGGCTGCGTCATTGCCGCAGCCATCCTCATCATTGCCCTTGCCATCTTTCTGTTTAAAATTACCCGTCCCGTCAACAAAGGCACGCTCGTTGGCGTTAACAACGATGTCCTGCAATACCAGGACCAGGTCGAAGCCTGCTGCCGCGAATACGGCATTTCTGAATACTCTACGTTGCTGCTGGCAATGATGCAGCAGGAAAGCTCCGGGCAGGGCACCGATGTATTCCAGTGCTCAGAAAGCCCCTTCAACACCGAATATGACAGCTCGCCGGGCAGCATTACCGACACGGACTACTCTATCCGTGTCGGTGTCGAAACCTTTGCCTACTGCCTGGATGTCGCCGGTTGCCGCCATATCTCTGATATGGACGCTCTCCTGCTCGCGATCCAGGAATATAATTTTGGAAACAATTACGCCGGCTGGGCTCTGGAAAATTACGGCGGATATTCCCTGGAAAGCGCCTACGCCTTCTCCGAGATGATGAAGTCTCAGCTCGGGTGGAGCACCTACGGGGATACCGAGTACGTACCGCATGTCCTGCAGTACATCGAATTTTAATCTCTGCCCTGTTTTTCCGTCAACGCTGCATACATGTTTTCCAGATACGGATTCTGCGCCGCTGCGAAGCCGCCGTCTGCCAGCCTGGCAAATTCAGGGTCAACCGGCATTTTGCCCAGCACCGGAAGCTCCATCCCGGCAGCAATCTCATCGATGCGGCTCTCTCCGAACACCGCAATCTTTCTTCCGCAATCCGGGCATTGCAGATAACTGTAGTTCTCCACAATCCCATAGACCGGAATATTCATTGCCTTTGCCATATGATAAGCCTTTTTTACAATCATCTTAACCAGATCCTGCGGCGAAGTCACAATCACAATGCCGTCCACCGGCAAGGACTGGAAAACCGTCAAGGGAACATCCCCCGTTCCCGGAGGCATATCAACCAGCAGATAATCCAGCTTTCCCCATATCACATCGCTCCAGAACTGTTTCACCATTCCCGCAATGACCGGTCCTCTCCAGATAACCGGCTGTTCCTCATCCGGCATCATCAGATTAATCGAAATCACCTTGACCCCATTCTCTGTGAGCACGGGGTAGATTCCCTCGTCATCCGCCAGCGCCGGTCCATGAAGTCCGTACATCTTAGGGATAGACGGACCTGTAATATCCGCGTCAAGGATTCCTACGCGGTAGCCCTTTGCCGCCAGCATATTTGCCGCAGAAGCCGTCACCATCGACTTTCCCACGCCGCCTTTGCCGCTGACGATCCCGATTACTTTTTTCACTTCTGAATACTGGTTCGCATCTACCAGAAAGCTCTGCGGCTGCTTACTCGGACATCCCTCGCAGCTTTCTTTCGAGCAACCCGCTGCGCTGCTGCATGATTTTTCTCCTGCCATAATCTAACCTCTCTTTACTTCCATTATCTCATATTTTATAAAGTATATACCTAACTTTACATCTTTGCAAGCTCTTCCCTGCTTTGCTCTTTTCCCGATCCCTTTAATTATCCTTCGCACGCCGCATCCTGCCAAATAGAAAAACTAAAGCCAACACAGCGGCGGACAATGCCGCCAGCATCACCGTGCGCCATCGGGACAGTTCACTGCCATCCCCGGTTTGCGGGCGTTCCTCCTTGCCGCTGCTATACGCTGTTTTCTCCTGCTTTATGCTGCTTTCAAAACCCGCTTCCTTTCCGGTTTCCTCCTGCGCATCACTCTCCTTTTCCTCTTTTTCACTTTCTGATATCACCAGCGCAATTCCTTCCCCGCTTGTCGTTCCCTGTGCTCTGGATGAGCTGCTCAATTCCCCCGTATTGGGCGAAGACTCCACCCAGCCTGCTTCCATCTCCTCCAGTTCCAGATTCGTACTCGTATTTTCTTTGACCTGCGGCTCTCTGAAGGTGATCATAATCTCACCGGAAACCAGCGTATAATTATCATTGTCCGGCAGAAACGTCCAGTACAGCTTCATGCTTTCTCCCTCTCTTCCGCTTAACAGCATATCAGATGGCAGGGATGCGCCGCCTTCCGATGCCGACCATAAAACCACACCGCTCACTGTTTCCCCATCGTCACCGGTTCCTGCCTGTGGAATCACGATCTGCGAAAGCGCCGTACCGGAATCCATCACCTGTCCCTCTATCTGATAGCGTACGTTTGCCGGCATAATAGAAAATGCGGCACTCTTTGTTCCGGTGTAGCTTCCTCTACCCACCACCGCAACCAAAGCAGTGCCTGCATTAATATTGTCGCTGTATGTTACCGTATAATCAAGCCTGGTCAACGTAAGCTGCCCCATCAGTACCTGAATCTGCGGCTTCTTTTCTTCCCCGTTATAGGTAATCGGTTCGGTGTCCGCAAAAATAATTTCCGCATCACCCAAATCAAAGGATTCCCCGTAATCTCCCGTATCATCTATTATATCCTCATCTGCCGCTCCATAGTCCCACAGGATGGCGTCGCTGCTCTCCCCGGTCATTGTAATATTCTCTGAAAAGCTTCCCTTGAGGCGGGCTCCATAACGGATTCGGACCTCGCCGCTGCCGCCTATCAAAAATCCCTCGTCCTGCACGTTCTCCCCGGAATCCAGCTCCAGCATCCCTGTGCCGTCCTCCTCCCAGCCCAGAATCAGCATCGCCCCATCCTCAATTTCAAACAGGCTTCCCTTAAAGCGTTCCGCTCTTTTGATGGAAATACTCTTGCCCGCAGCCGCACGCAAAGCCATGCTTCTCCCTCTGGGAATACAAATCGCCGTGTCCACGATGAGATCCTCCTCCAGCGTAATCTCCTCCGCCCCTGCAGCGACCGCTTCCATAAACAGCGCGCTCGCCGAAACATAGGGCGCCGCTTCATACCCGCTCCCCGCCTGCTTCATTTCCATACCGCCGATATTCTCCTCTTCCCCATTCGCGCCATCCGACGGATCTATGACCTGTTCCTCATCATTTTCACCGGGAAGGCAATCGCCGCCTTGCTCCGTCTCCACCCTGTCTTCCGTTGTATCTTCTGCTTCTGAATCCGTCCTGTTTTGCATCTCCCACTCTGGCTCCAGATACATTTCCGTCTCCGGCATCTCCTCTGCGGCTGCCATACCACCCATTCCTGCAAGCAGCGCCATTCCAAATAAAACCGCCGATAAATTTCTTTTCTTGCTCATAATACTTCCTCCTATGTATAATATTTTTCTGATTCCGCATTCATTATAACATGCTCCGATCTTCCCTCTGTAAAATCTCTGCTTTTTGAAAGCATTTCTCCTTCTTTCCTCTTGACAAAAATGCAATCGTTGCATATTATAAAAAGAAACTCTTTGCACTGCATACTAATCTACAGTACAAACTGAGCAGGCACTGTGCGAATCATGTCGGGCAGAAAGCCGGGCTGTCATCCGACAGCAACAGATGATAACATGCATCTGTGGGACAGTAGTATACTGAATCTCCCACAGGTGTTTTTTTATACCTTCGGGAAAGCGAAAAGCAGAAACACTTCGCAAAGACAGGATTCATTCAAAACGGAGGTATTGACTATGAAACAGACAGAACTCAACCATTCCGGCGACAGCAGGCTTGCCATGCATGTCTCCACCATCAGCATCCTTGTGAACCTCGGGCTCTCCCTGTTCAAATTACTGGCAGGGCTTTTCGCCCATTCCGGCGCTATGGTATCCGACGCCATCCATTCCGCGTCCGATGTATTCAGCACCATTATCGTTATGGTCGGCATAAATATATCCGGCAAAAAATCTGATAAAAAGCACCCTTACGGGCATGAGCGCCTGGAATGCGTCGCATCCCTGCTGCTTGCCATTTTACTGTTTGCCACAGGCTCAGGCATCGGCATCAAGGGGCTTGAAAAAATCGTTGCTGGCAGCAGCGCTATCGCCATCCCGGGACTTTTGGCGCTGTACGCCGCTCTGTTCTCCATTGCCGTGAAGGAATGGATGTACTGGTATACGCGCTCCGCCGCGAAAAAAATCAATTCCGGCGCGCTTATGGCGGACGCCTGGCACCATCGCTCGGACGCGCTCTCCTCTGTCGGCTCCTTTATCGGCATCTTTGGAGCCCGCCTGGGTTTCCCTATGTTGGATCCGCTCGCCAGCATCGTCATTTGCCTGTTTATCATCAAAGCTTCCTGGGATATTTTTGTGGATACTATAAATAAAATGATCGACAAATCCTGTGACGACCAGACAATCAACCGGATGCGGAATACCATTTTGATCCAACCGGGTGTAATCGATATTGATCTGATCCATACCAGGATGTTCGGCTCAAAGATCTATGTAGATGTAGAAATCGCGGCGGACGAAAACCTGCCGTTAAAGGAGGCGCATGCGATTGCCGAATCTGTCCATGATGCCATCGAACAAACCTTCCTGCAGGTAAAGCACTGTATGGTGCATGTAAACCCCGTCCCTTCCGCAAAAGAATAGGTATTTTTTCACAGAAAAAGAGCTGCGCACAAACAAATTTGTGTGCAGCCCCTTCGGGTTTCCGTTATATTCTCGCCACACCGGTTCTCTTAGCTGCCTCTGCCACCGCTCTGGCAACCGCCGGCGCTACTCTTTTATCAAATGCATTGGGTATGATATAATCCGCATTCAATTCATCTTCGCTTACCAGATCCGCCAGCGCATGCGCCGCCGCCAGCTTCATCTCATCATTGATGTCGCTTGCCCGCACATCCAGCGCTCCCCGGAAGATTCCCGGAAATGCCAGCACATTATTGATCTGGTTCGGGAAGTCACTGCGTCCGGTCCCGACCACTGCCGCGCCTGCTCTCTTTGCCTCTTCCGGCATGATCTCCGGCGTCGGATTTGCCATCGTAAAGAGGATTGGCTTCGGCGCCATCGATTTTACCATCTCTTCTGTGACTGTTCCCGGAGCAGAGACTCCGATGAATACGTCCGCTCCTACCAGCATATCCGCTAAGCTTCCCTGCTTTTTCTCCAGGTTGGAGAGCTTCGCCATCTCTGTCTTCTCTGCGTTCAGGCTCTCTCTGCCCTCATAAATAGCGCCTTTCCGGTCGCACATAATCACTTCTTTAAGCCCCAGCTTCACCAGAAGCTTAATAATGGCAATTCCCGCAGCGCCGGCGCCGGAAGTAATCACTCTCACCTCTGAAAGCTTTCTCCCCGTCAGCTTGAGAGCATTTAAAAGCCCAGCCGCCGTAATCACTGCTGTCCCATGCTGGTCATCATGGAAAATCGGAATGTCGCAGCACTCCTTTAATCTGCGCTCAATCTCAAAGCAGCGCGGTGCGGAGATATCCTCCAGATTGATTCCGCCAAAACTACCTGCAATCAGGCTCACGGTGCGTACAATATCGTCCACCTCTTTGCTCCGTACACAGAGCGGAAACGCATCTACATCGCCAAACGCTTTAAACAATGCGCATTTTCCTTCCATTACCGGCATACCTGCTTCCGGTCCGATATCGCCAAGCCCCAACACTGCCGTCCCGTCTGTCACCACCGCTACCATATTCCCTCTGCGTGTATATCGATAGGAAAGATTTACGTCCTTTGCAATCTCCAGGCAAGGCTGTGCGACTCCCGGCGTATAAGCGATCGACAGGTCTTCCGGCGTCTCCAGTACGGCACGGCTTACCACTTCGATCTTTCCTTTCCAGTCCTCATGCTGCTTTAATGCTTTTTCTTTTATATTCATGGTTTTCCCCCTGTTCCATAATATCCGTCCTCATTCTACTATATCAGGGGCAAATTTGCAACCGGACTTTCGTCGTTTCAGATTCCTACCGTTTCACATTCCTCCGGCTTCTCCCTGCAATCAGCATACCGCCAAGTGCCAGCAAAAGAACTGCTACCCACAGCGGGGCGTTTGCCGCGTCCTCCAGTGTCGCCAGGTATGCGGGCGTCAGGCTCACAACCTGCGAATCTTTGCTCACTGTGTATTCCCCTGCCTTTAACTCCCCGCCGTTTACCAGCACCTTTAACACCTGCCCCATCTCTTTTGGCACGCTTACAGAAATCCCCGTCCTCATTCGCCGCACGTTATCCGCACGGACTGTCCGCCTGTGGTTTTCCCCACGGGCGGTATTTATGGGTTTGCTTGCATATATTATAAAAATATAATATAATATTCACAAAAAACTACTCTGTTTACAAAAGAAAAAATCTATACTTGCCCGGATACAGAGATTTTGGCATAATTTATATAAGATGCCGGGGAGCACGTTTAGGGAATCTCCGGTTCCCGCCCGTATTTTCCGGCTTTTGCGTCTATATTTCACAGGAAGGGGCAGCTATGAAACGTTCCGGTTATTATTCCTCCGGTGAATTTGCGCGCATGGCAAATGTAACCCTGCGCACGATCCGCTATTATGACAAACAAAATATCCTCAAACCCAGCCTGGTAACGGAAAGCGGCGCACGCTTTTACACGGATCAGGATTTTGTGCGCCTGCAGCAGATTCTGCTGCTGAAATATCTCGGCTTTTCTCTTGAAGATATCCGGGAGATGATTATTGATGACGCCGATTATCATTTTATGCTCAACTCTCTCAATATCCAGTTAAAGCTGGTGCGCGATAAAATTGAGCAGATGCAGCTGGTAGAGGCGGCGATCCAGGATACCGCCTGCGCCATCCGCAGCGCCCATTCCATCGACTGGAGCCGGATGCTGGACCTGATTCACTTAACCGGCATGGAAAAGAGCCTGAAAAACCAGTATCAAAACGCTTCCAACATCTCCGCCCGTATCAATCTGCACAAACTCTATTCCAAAAATCCTCAGGGGTGGTTTCCCTGGATATACGGGCAATGCCGGATTCGTCCTGGTATGCGGATTCTTGAGCTTGGATGCGGTGACGGCTCACTCTGGAAGGAGAACATGCCGTTTCTTCCTCAAAATATTACGCTCACGCTTTCCGATATTTCCGAGGGAATGCTTCGGGATACGCGCCGCAGCATTGGCGCACAGGATACCCGTTTCTCTTTTGAAGCGTTTGACTGCCGCCAGATTCCCCATGAGGATCACTGTTTTGATCTGGTAATTGCCAACCATGTCCTCTTCTATTGCCGGGATATCGATGCTGTCTGCCGGGAAGTACAGCGTGTGTTGGCGCCCGGCGGCAGCTTTATGTGCAGTACCTACAGCCGTCGGCATATGCAGGAGGTGAGCCGGCTTGTGCGGGAGTTTGACGAGCGTATCGTCCTTTCTGCCGATAAGCTGTACGAGATTTTCGGGCGCGAAAACGGCTATCAGATCCTGTCTCCTTATTTCGCAGAGGTTAACTGGGTTCCTTATGAGGATTCCCTGCTGATTCCCGACGAGGAGCCTCTCATATCCTATATTCTTTCCTGCCACGGCAACCAGAATCAGTATCTCCTTAACCGTTACAAGGAGTTCCGTACCTTTGTCCGGGGAAAAGTGCAGGGTGGATTTTCCATCACAAAAGATGCCGGGGTATTCCTCTGCCGCAATTTTTAAACCGTGCGCGGGACATCAAAATCCCCTGCCGCTTCCACGCTTTTTCTTTTATGCATATTTCACAAAAATTGTATTTTTTCAAAAAAGTGCTTGAAGGTGACCTTAGGTCACCTTTTATACTCTCCATATAGAATCCCTGTTAACAGAAAAAATGAATGTGAGGATATGCATATGAAAGGAATTGTACTTGCCGGCGGTTCGGGAACGCGGCTGTACCCGCTGACAAAGGTAACCAGCAAGCAATTGCTGCCCATTTACGATAAGCCGATGATCTATTACCCGCTGTCCGTATTGATGAGCGCGGGCATCCGCGATATTCTGATTATCTCTACGCCGCAGGATACGCCGCGTTTTCAGGAGCTGTTAGGGGACGGGCACCAGTTCGGTATCCGGCTTTCCTACGCCGTGCAGCCAAGCCCGGACGGGCTTGCCCAGGCATTTGTGATCGGCGAGGAATTTATCGGCAATGATTGCGCAGCTATGGTCCTCGGCGATAATATTTTTGCCGGACATGGGCTGAAGAAGCGCTTAAAAGCGGCTGTTGAAAATGCAGAAAGCGGCAGGGGCGCCACCGTATTCGGCTACTATGTGGACGACCCGGAGCGTTTCGGTATCGTGGAGTTTGATGCGGAGGGAAAGGCTGTCTCTATTGAAGAAAAGCCTTCTCAGCCAAAAAGCAATTATTGTGTTACCGGTCTGTATTTTTACGATAATAAAGTGGTAGAATATGCAAAAAACTTAAAGCCCAGCGCCAGAGGCGAGCTGGAGATTACCGACTTAAACCGTATTTACCTGAGCGAAAACCGCCTCAATGTAGAGCTTTTGGGGCAGGGCTTTACCTGGCTGGATACCGGCACGCATGAAAGCCTGGTGGAGGCGACCAACTTTGTAAAGACGATGGAATCCCATCAGCACCGCAAGCTTGCCTGCCTGGAGGAGATCGCTTATCTCAACGGCTGGATCTCCAGGGAAGATGTATGGGAGGTATATGAGGTTCTAAAGAAAAACCAGTACGGAGCTTATTTAAAAGACGTCCTGGACGGCAAATATCTTGATATTTTACATTAGAAGCAAAGGAGACAATACGTATGAAAATCATTGTAACCGGCGGCGCCGGATTTATCGGAAGCAATTTTGTCTTCCATATGTTAAACAAATACCCGGATTACCGGATCATCTGCCTGGACTGCCTGACTTATGCCGGCAATCTGTCCACGCTGGCTCCGGTAATGGAACATCCGAACTTTCGGTTCGTGAAGGAAAGTATCACAGACCGGGAAGCGGTTTATCGATTATTTGAGGAGGAACAGCCTGATATGGTGGTGAACTTTGCCGCAGAAAGCCATGTGGACCGTTCCATTGAAAACCCCGAAGTATTTTTAGACACCAATATCAAAGGCGCCGCGGTCCTTATGGATGCCTGCAGAAAGTACGGCATCAAACGTTACCATCAGGTGTCCACCGACGAGGTGTACGGCGACCTTCCTTTAGACCGCCCGGATTTGTTTTTTACGGAGGATACCCCTATCCACACCAGCAGCCCCTACAGTTCTTCTAAGGCTGCCGCTGACCTTTTGGTGCTGGCTTATCACCGGACATACGGGCTTCCGGTCACAATCAGCCGCTGTTCCAACAATTATGGCCCTTATCATTTCCCGGAAAAGTTAATTCCGCTGATGATTGCCAACGCTTTAAACGACAAGCCGCTCCCAGTATACGGCAAAGGGGAAAACGTGCGCGACTGGCTCTATGTGGAGGATCACTGTAAGGCAATTGACCTGATTATTCACAACGGGCGCGTCGGCGAAGTCTACAATATCGGCGGGCATAATGAAATGAAAAACATTGACATCGTAAAGATCATCTGCCGGGAGTTGGGCAAACCGGAAAGCCTGATTACTTATGTTACGGACCGCAAAGGGCATGATATGCGCTACGCCATCGATCCCACCAAGATTCACAACGAGCTTGGCTGGCTGCCGGAGACAAATTTTGCCGACGGCATCAAAAAGACGATCCGCTGGTATCTCGACAACAGGGAATGGTGGGAAACGATTATCTCCGGCGAATACCGGAACTACTATGAAAAAATGTACGCAAACCGTTAGATAATAGGAGGCGAGTCATGAAAGTATTGGTTACCGGCGTGGCAGGACAGTTAGGCCACGATGTCATGAATGAACTGCACAGGCGGGGATATACGGGAATCGGTAGCGATATCGCGCCTGCTTACAGCGGAATCCCGGACGGTTCCGCAGTAACCGCTATGCCATATCTGCCAATGGATATCACCGACGCTGAGGCGATTGAGAAAATTCTCACAGCTACGGCGCCGGATGTGGTTGTGCACTGTGCAGCCTGGACCGCTGTAGATATGGCGGAGGATGATGATAAGGTAGAAAAGGTGCGCGCCATCAATGCCGGCGGCACCAAAAACATCGCCGCTATCTGCAAAAAGCTGGATTGTAAAATGGTTTACCTCAGCACCGATTATGTGTTTGACGGACAGGGCACCACTCCCTGGGAGCCGGACTGCAAGGACTACAAGCCGCTTAATATCTACGGGCAGACTAAGCTCGAAGGAGAGCTTGCCGTATCCGAAACGCTGGAAAAATATTTTATTGTCCGCATCGCATGGGTATTCGGCGTAAACGGCAAAAACTTTATCAAAACTATGCTAAACCTGGGAAAGACGCGGGATCATATCTCCGTAGTAAACGACCAGATCGGTACGCCTACTTACACTTATGATCTGGCGCGGCTTCTTGTAGACATGGTGGAGACAGAGCAATATGGATATTATCATGCGACCAACGAGGGCGGTTATATAAGCTGGTACGATTTCACAAAAGAAATTTTCCGCCAGGCAGCCTCCTTAGGACACAGCGAATATGCAGAAGAGCGCCTGACGGTACAGCCGGTCACGACTGCGCAGTACGGCGCATCCAAAGCCGCCCGCCCCTTCAACAGCCGCCTCGATAAGAGCAAGCTGGTACAAAAAGGATTTACCCCGCTGCCAACCTGGCAGGATGCTTTAAAACGCTATCTGCAGGAGATTTCCTTTTAAGCTGTATTCTTATTCCAGAACAAAAATGCGTCCGCACATACTCGCTGCCCGCCGGAGACTCCTCCTGATACACATCGATCCGCCCTTCCTCCGGCGTAAACTTTACGGCGTTAGACAGCAGATTCAAAAATTTCTTAGTCTTGCTGTCCATCGTTATCCTTCCAATGCTGTTAAATTCGTTTTTCTTTCATGACAGACTTAAATGCTGCCAAAACCTTCGGGTTAAAAACTCCGCATTCATTATTAAAGATCATCTCCACTGCCTTGTCGTGGTCAAACGCCTTCTTATACACTCTCTCCGAAGTAAGCGCGTCATACACGTCCGCCACGGAAACAACCTGCGCCCAAATGGAAATATCATCTCCGCTCAGATGATCGGGATAGCCCCTCCCGTCCCAGCGCTCGTGATGGTGGCGGCAGATATCATAGCTGTAATTATACACGCCCTCATCCATCAAAGCCGGGATACTCTGCAGAATCTCACACCCTTTTACCGTGTGCAGCTTCATAATCTCAAATTCTTCCTCCGTCAGCCTGCCCGGCTTGTTGAGGATGCTGTCCGGTATCGAGATCTTCCCCACGTCGTGAAGAATCGAGGAGCTTACAATCTTATTGATCTCCTTATCCGGCAGGTAATATTCCGGGTAAGTGGCGCTCACTTCCCGCATCAGCATGCCGGTGAGCCCGCTGATCCTCTTAACATGTTCCCCGGACTCGCAGTCCCTGAACTCAATAACGGTAGCCAGCGTTTCTATCACAGACTGATTGATGCTGTTCAGCTTTTCCACCTGCTGCTGAACAATATCCTCCAGCTCATTACGGTGGCTGTAAAGCTCTACCACATTATTGACCCTACACTTGAGGAAATGCGGCATAAACGGCTTTCGTATCACATCGATCGCCCCAAGATTATACCCTTCCAGAAGCATCTTCTCATTGTCTGAAGCAGTGATTAAAAATACCGGGATATTTTTTATTTTCCCGTTTTTATTCATCTCCCTGAGAACACCCAGCCCGTCTATCTCCGGCATAAGAAGGTCAAGCAGCACGGCAACGATCGGCATACCGCTGTTCAAAGCGGCGATCGCTTCCATCCCGTTCTCCGCATCCAGGGTGTCGTAATCATCCTTAAAAATCTCTGCCAATATCATGCGATTGATCTCCGCATCATCGACAATCAGCAGATTCTTTTTCTTTTTCATCCAAACCTCCACAAATATTATCTTCGGCTATTTTAAATCTGCATATTTTTCGATGCACGCCACAATTGCCTCCCAAACAGGGCGTTTCTCCTGCATAACATGCTTTGCCTCTTCCGGCTTGCCTGCACACAGCAACCTCACAATTTCCGAATACGTCTCATAAAGCGGCGTTAAAGACAGATTTCCGGTTACTCCTTTAATTGTGTGTCCACTCTGCAAACGCCCCGCAATCCATCTTCTTTACTTGCGGATCTCCAAAAGCTTTGCTTTCAGATCGCCTTCCATCTTCAGCATTTCCGCCTCCGCTTCCATTCTCTTCTGGCGCCCGTCTGCCTGAATCTGCAGGACTTCATCCAGCGTCTCGACCAACTGTGCATTGGTCTGGCGCAGTGTCTCGATGTCAACGATGCCGCGCTCGGATTCTTTCGCAGTCGCAACCGTTGCCGTTTGAAGCTTCTGCGCATTTTTCTTCAGCAGCTCATTTGTCATCTCTGATACGGCAGTCTGTGCCTTCGCTGCCTGCGCCGCATGTTCCAGTCCCAGGGCAATGACCATCTGGTTCTTCCACAGCGGGATCGTATTCACGAGCGTTGACTGGATCTTTTCTACCATCATCGTGTTATTATTCTGTATCAGGCGAAGCTGCGGTGCGGTCTGCAAGGATACCATCCTGCTCAGCTCCAGGTCATGCAGCTTCTTCTCAAAGCGGTCGCAGCAGGAGCTTAAATCCTTCGCCGCCTGCGCATCCTCCGGCAGGTTACTCTCCTGCGCCTTACGTGTCAGCTCTGTCAGCTCTCCTGCTCTTACCGCCTCCAGCTTCTTCTTCCCTGCCGCAATGTACATAGAAAGTTCCTTAAAATATACGGTATTCAGATTGTACATCTGCTCTAAGACTGCCGTGTCCTTTAACAGGCGGACCTGATGCTGCTCCAGCCCGTCGCAGATCTTATCGACATTGACTTCTGTTTTGTCGTATTTCGCTTTCAGCGCTTCCAGCTTATCCCCGCTCTTTTTGAAAATCCCGAAAAGCCCTTTTTTCTCTTCCTCCGCATCAAAGCTTTTCAGCTCCGCGACAACGCCCGCCAGCATATCGCCGACTTCGCCCAGGTCCTGCGTGCGCACATTCTCCAGCGCTTTTTCGGAAAAATCGGCAAGCTTCTGCTGCGCTGCCGCCCCGTACTGCAGGATTACGTTATTGTCCTGGACATTGATCTGTGCCGCAAATGCCTCGATCTGTTTTTTCTCTTCTTCTGAAAAGGCGCTCTCATCGACTGCCGTCTCATCCGCTTTCTTTTCCTCCACTGCCGCCGGAACCTCCGGCTTCTGCGGCACCTGAAGGATCGGGGCGGAAACCTCCTGCTCTGCCTGTATCGTTGCTGCCTGCGCCGTCTCCTCCTCCTTCTGAACCTCTGCGAAAGGTTCCAGTGTCAGAACCGGTCCTGTTGCTTCCATTTTCATTTCCTCGCTCATGGTATGCTTCTCCTTTTATTTTATCATTTCACCTGTCAGCCCCTCCTGGGCTAACAGTGTATTCAACACAGAAATATCTGCTGTAATATCCACCGACGTATCCCGGTACAGATTGTCAAACAGCCGCGCAAACGCCTGGTTCAGCGTATCAAGCGCATCCTCAATCTCCTTCTGAGACTTGCGGATATTCTCACCCTGCACCGGCTGGTCACTCAGCTTCTGGTAGGACTCCAGCAGCTTGATCGTCGTCGGCAGGTAATATTTCATCAGTTTTTTGGTCTCCGGCGCGCTCTCCGGGTGCTGCCCTACATACTCGATGATCCGGGAAACGACGGTTTCCAGCCCGTCCAGCTTCGCGGATACCGCCTCATCCTGAATCGCCTCGTTGCTCTTCCTGATCTGCTCGATGTAATGGCTTCCGTCATCCATCAGCTTTTTCACATCCTCGGGAAGCCCCTTGCCGGCGGCAGGGCTCTTTTCTTCTTGCTTCCGGCTGATCGGCATGTTCTTTTTCTCCTCGATCTGCTGCTGGCTTTTAAGGTACGCCTCGTAGCCGTCATGCGTGACAAACAGGCTGTGCCCCTTCGGGTCAAGATGCCCCTGGCGGAACATATCCTTATCGATCATCCGCCGCACATCCTTTAAGGTAAACTTTTCTGATTTCCCCGCGCCGGATGCCAGTTCTCTGATGGTGATACAGGTCCGGTTGCCAAGCACCTTGCCGTAATTTTTAAACCTGCGGAAACGCCCCAGGACGCTTACCCCTCTTACCGTCACATAGATACTGCACGCCAGAAGAGGCGCCAGAATCCCCATCGGCAGCGCCAGCGTGACTCCCGTTGTCTGGGAAATCAGCCCCAGGACTAACAGCCCCATGCCAAATCCAAAACAACCGATTCCGCCTATCACGCTCAGGAGATATCCGCCTGCCCGCGTAGATCCGCCCGGCGAATACAGTTCATTCTTCGGAATGTCCTTTGCCCGCAGGTAATCCGAAGTCTTTTTTTCAAATTTTCCATTTCCCTTCCAGGGATTCTGCGGCGGCTGCACCGTCTTCTGGCGCTTCGCCATGGACTCTGCCGCCCTGTTAATACTGTCGCCTACTGCGTTCATGCCCTGCGCCACACCATTGACTGTGCCGTTCACCGCCCCGCTTACCGCATTGTTCACGGTACTGCTTATGGTGTTCTGAATCGCCTGGCTCAGCTTACTGAAATCTTCGGAATTGATTGCATCCTGAACCAGTTCACTGATACTATTCCCGATATCGCTCCAACTTTGATCTGCCATAACTTCACACTGCTCCGTTCTTTAGAGATAACTGTCCATAATAAGTATAACGCAAAAAAGAAGAACTGTATATGAAATTTTTCAAAAATAATCGAATATCCCCTTGCATTTCTTCATCATTAGGAGTATCATGTCTACCAAACATAGTTTTTAATACTACTTGTTGAAATATTGATATGAAAGAAGGGGTTTTTATGAACAGTCAACACGAACACCACTTAAAGGATCCCGGCAGCGCCATCACGCATTTTATTGGCATGATGATGGCGATTTTTGCCGCTGTTCCCCTGATGATCCGCGCGCTTCAGCATCCCGGCAAAATCTATGTATCCGCTCTGGCAATTTTCATATGCAGCATGATCCTGCTGTATGCCGCCAGCACCGTTTACCATTCATTCGACGTGTCGGAGCGCATCAACCGCATTCTGCGCAAAATTGACCATATGATGATTTTCGTGCTGATCGCAGGCAGCTATACTCCTATGTGCCTGCTTGTAATTAAGGGGCGCACGGGACTGTTCCTGCTTTGCCTCGTCTGGGGCATCGCCATCGGCGGCATTCTCATGAAAGCTTTCTGGATCACCTGCCCAAAATGGTTTTCTTCCGTTTTGTATATCGGCATGGGCTGGGCATGTGTGCTTGCTTTTACGCAGATTCTCAACTCCCTCTCCCCGGCAGCCTTCGGATGGCTTCTGGCGGGCGGCATCATCTATACCGTGGGCGGGATTATCTACGCTTTAAAGCTGCCGCTTTTCAATGCGCGGCACAAAAACTTCGGTTCGCATGAGATTTTTCATCTCTTTGTTATGGGCGGCAGCTTCTGCCACTTCATACTGATGTATCATTTTGTGGCGGTGCTGTAACCCAAACGGTGCGCCGCCGCAAAGAAGGCGCTACACATTTTCTCCGTTTTGGCGTATACTACCATATAGAAATCCGCAATCGTCCTCTCACATGCTTTATGCGGGAGCGATCCCCTGATAACATACCGCAGTCCGCGATTGCTTAAAATAGATTTCTTTCGGAGAAGCTTATGAATTACACCTATATTATAAAATGCAGTGACAACACTCTGTATACCGGTTGGACGAATAACCTCCAAAAGCGCCTTGACAGCCACAACAGCGGCAAAGGCGCTAAATATACGCGCAGCCGCGCTCCTGTAACGCTCGTCTATTGCGAAGCGTTCGCGACAAGGCAGGAGGCTATGCGCCGGGAATATCAGATAAAGCAATTATCCCGGCGCGAAAAAGAAGTTCTGATTGCTTCTTATCATGCCGGGACAAACTCAGTCTAAATATTTTTCAAATCGCTCATCGATTGCATTTTCATAGACAATCCCCAAAATTCCGGGGCCTGTATGCGCGCCGATCGCGCAGCCTACCTGCGCCTTTAAAATTCCTTTCACGTGAAGCTGCTCCTTCAGCGCTTTTTCCGCCGCCTCACTGCTCTTTGGATCGGCGCCGTAGCATACGCCCACGATCTGCTTCTCCAGAGATGTCCCCTTAGATTCTACGATTTCCAGACAGCGCTTCAACGCTTTTTTTAGTCCGCGCACTTTCTCAGTGGCAACCAGAGCGCCCTTCTCGTCCACCTCGATAATCGGCTTGATGTCCAGTACCCCGCCGATCGCAGCCGACGTCCTGCTTAAACGCCCGCCTCTTGCCAGATACTCCAGGGTATCTACCGTCACCGTATGCTCCATATGCTCACAGAAATATTTCGCCGCCTCAATCAGCAGTTCCTTTGGCGCGCCGTTTTTCTGCATCTGCAGCAGCTTATATACCACCAGCCCAAAACCGATCGAAGCGCATTTGGAATCTATGATGGTAATTTTAAAGCCCGGGTACTCCTCCAGCAGGTCGTCCTTTGCCAGGTTCGCCGCCTGGAAGGTTCCTGCAATTCCCGTAGAGAAGCAGATATACAATACCTCGTCCCCGCACTGTGCAAACGGTTTGAAATGCTCATAAAACATGTACTGGCTGATATGATATGTCTTGATCTCGGATTTGTTCTCCTTCTGGATGCGGTAAAACTCATCCGGGAAAATAGTATCGCCATCAAAATAATCTTTCTCGTCAATGGTAACCGGAGTCGGAATTACATGCAATCCATATTCTTCCACCACTGTCCTGGGAATATCGGACGCTGAATCCGTAATAATACAAAATGCCATATTCCTTATCCTCTTTCCGTTTCTTGCATTATTATACCACATTGCCTGCAGATTTTCCACCAAAACTATGAAAAAGCGTTTTCCGC
>CAZAQD010000043.1:0-17514 GCA_964487425.1 uncultured Marvinbryantia sp.
TCCGATGAAGCCATCTCTTTAATTAATCTTCATGACAGAGTCTCCTCTCATGGAGACTCTTTTTTGCTATACAGTACATTTTCCATTTTTCCACCCATTTTCGCTCCAAAAACATCTGTTCCTGCTATCGCAATGGCAAGAGACCTTAGATTCAAATGGCTTAAGATCATGTTTTCGTACAAACATATCTAACTACTCCCTTATGTATTATTCGGAACCGCTGGCGAAACTCTTTTCACCTCATCCCGCTATACTTCCATGCCGCACTTCGTCTGTCGGATGAAAGGTAGGTACGATTTTCTCTACCATCTCTACGATTTGATCACTGTTTTCATAGCTTGCCTCCGCCAATTCCTGCAGCTGGTCCAAAAATTTCTTTATATTAAAGGGTATCGGTTTTCCGATATAGATCAATTCGTTGTCCGTCTTCTTCATGCCTTCTTCTGCCATCAGTTTTTCTTCATACAATTTCTCACCGGGGCGCAAGCCGCTGTATACAATCTTAATGTCTTCGTCCGGCGTAAAACCAGACAGCATGATCAGATTTCTCGCCAGCGTATCGATTTTTACCGGCTCGCCCATATCCAGTACAAATATTTCCCCGCCCCATGCGTATGTTCCCGCCTGAAGCACAAGGCTTACGGCCTCCGGGATCGTCATAAAATAGCGGCTAATCTCAGGATGCGTGACAGTAACCGGCCCTCCTTCTTCAATTTGTCTCTTAAATAGCGGAATTACCGAACCATTGCTGCCGAGAACATTGCCAAAACGCACTGCGGCAAACTGTGTGCCCGTCCGCTCCTCGTTCTTTACGGACTCTATCATGACCTCGCCGTCTCTTAAGATATAGTCACACAAAACCGCCGCGCTCTCTTTTTCCGCTGCGGTATCGTCGTGCAAATACAAATTGGGCAGCAAATCCATCCTGTTCTCTCTGCTGATCGCGTCCATGCTCTGAATAACCATTTCACAAAGCCGCTTGCTTGCCCCCATAATATTGGTTGGGTTGACCGCTTTATCCGTGCTAATCAGCACGAATCGCTCCGTTCCATGTTTCAGCGCCATATACGCTGTCTCGTATGTACCGATTACATTATTTTTGATCGCCTCATTCGGACTGGTTTCCATCAGAGGAACATGCTTATGTGCAGCCGCATGATATACGATATCCGGCTTGTACTTTTCAAACACCATGTCAAGTCTTTGGCTGTCCCGCACACTTCCGATCAACACCGCCATGTTCAGACTGGTACCGTATTTTCGTTTCAGTTCCTGCTCAATTTCATAAGCGTTATTCTCGTAGATATCAAAAATAATCAACTGCTTCGGTTCATGACCGGCAATCTGTCTGCAAAGCTCAGAACCGATGCTGCCGCCGCCGCCCGTAACCATAATCGTCTTTCCCTTGATAGCGCAGAAGATTTCTTCCATATTTACCTCAATAGGTTCCCTGCCCAGCAGGTCCTCCACGGCCACCGGCTTCATTCGGTTCAAAGAGACTTCCCCGTTCGCCAATTGGAATACGCCGGGGAGACTTTGCAGTTCACATCCGGTTTCCTTACAGATATTTAATATATCTCTCTTGTCCTTCGCGGATGCCGTCGGAATCGCAAACATGATTCGGTCTACATGATACTTTTCTGTCGCCGACATAATGGAATCCCTTCCTCCCACAATCGGAATTCCATCCAGCAGCCGTCCCCATTTATTATTGTTGTCATCGATCACACAGACCGGCTTCGCCGTAGATTTGGAAGAGCTTTTTAATTCTCTTACTACCACCTGTCCCGCTGCGCCCGCGCCAATGACCATCGCCCTGTGAACGGCGCTCCCCATCTTTGCACGTCTTGACCGTTCCAGCGTAATGAAACGATATGTGAAGCGTACTGCCGTAACCAGACAAAGCTGCGTGACCGCACCAACAATATAGTAAGCCATCGGCATGCGGCGCACAAAGGCAGTGATCCCTATTATATGAAACAGCGTCGCAATACCCGATGCCGTAATGATCCGATTAAGCTCGCTAAAGCTGGCAAAACGCCACAGGCTGTTATACAAGTGCAAAGCCCAAAAAAGAAGCAATGTAAACACTGTATAAACCGGGGCAAACCTTAAAAACGCTCGCAGATAATCCTCCGGAATTTGTGAATAGCGAAAATCATATCTTAGCAGCAGTCCAAAAAAATACGAAACATTTATTGCCAGAATGTCATAAATCACCAGATAAAAAGCAATGATTTCCCAATGCTTATATCTTCGTTTTCTTTCACGCTTATTTGATGTCTTCGCATCCATATGCTCCATCACTCTTATCCTTCTATCTCTGTGTCTTTATCACTGATTACCACGCATGCCTCCACATCTTCAAGAGATACGTCGACTTCCTGGTCCGATAGAGCCGTCTCCACTGATGCGTTCGGAAAATATTCTTTTAGTTCTTCTGCTAACTGGTTATTCGCCGAATAAATCACCGTATCCTCCGCTATCGTGGCATAGCTTCCTATAATGACATCCGTATAGCCTTCTTCCAGTAGCTTTTCCTGCCATTTTGCAGATACTCCCGCCACATTACTGCCGTTTATAAGAGCAATTTTGGCGCCAAAAGCTTTTTCGTCCGCCACTGTTTCCAGCTCCGTCTCTCCTGATCTGACGACAGCATCAGGCTCTGCTAATCCGATGGAATTCTTTGTCATTTCATCACTGATTTCTTCGCTATTCCACTGTCCTGAATTATTCTCCGCGTCCGCAGAGACATAATCTACGATTCTTTGCGCCTTCGACACATTATTGCTGGAATCCATAGCAGCATATACGACTTTCGCCTTCTTTTCGTCTGCCGAAGGATAGACCGCCTCCACGATCAGCGAATCCGTCACATCCCCGTCCACATTATCCTGGGCGCTCACGCCTGCCAACAGGCTGTCTGTTCCCTCCGCTTCCATATATGTAATGCGCTCTTTTGTGATCTGAATATCCGGCCCCTCATGATCCTCCATAAGATATAAAACCGCCGACAGAACGCCGCCCATTACACAAAACAGCAATAATAATACCGTACATATCTTCTTGCTCATCCCTCAGACTGCTCCTCTTTATAAATATTATTTTTCATACCTTCCGTAATATTTACCGTAATACTTTCCCCCCCCGTATTTTCCGTAATAGCTGCTGTTGCTCATATCCACCATGTTGAGAACAACGCCGAGGATCTTACACCCGGTTCGTTCCAGCTGTTCCTTAATTTTTCGTATAAATCTGCGGCTCACTGTATTAGCAGCCACCACAATGACTATTCCGTCGCACATTTTTGCCACGACGGCGCTGTCAATCACACTGCCCAGAGGCGACGTATCAATAATAATATAGTCATAATAATTCCGCAGATGCTCGATCAACTGTCCAAAGCCCTGACTGCCCAGCAGCTCAGCCGGATTTGGCGCCGAGGGACCCGCTATGATCAGATCCAGCGTCGGATAATTCGTCTTGCAGACAGCCTCCGCCAATTGGCACTGTCCAGCCAGGAAGTTCGTAAGCCCAAATATACGGCCCGTAGTGCCCAGCCGTCCCAGCAATACCGATTTACGCAGATCCGCATCTATCAAAACGACTCTCTTTCCCGTTTCTGCCAGCGACGCCGCCAGATTCATGGAAACAACGCTTTTTCCTTCATTTGGGATACAGCTCGTAAGGGCAATTACCCTCTGCTCTTTCCCGCAAAATTCTATGTTTGCCCGAAGCGACTTAAACGCTTCACTCACCCTGTCCGAACGTGTTATCATCTTACTGATGTCAATTTTTACCATCCTTTTTTCCTGTATCCCTTTCTCCCGATCTACTGTTTTATTTCTTTTTTATATTCTTTTTCATACTCTTTTTCTTATTTTTCTTTTTCATGGAGACCTTTTTCATACTGTCGTCCACCGGAATCGTGCCGAGCACGCTCAGGCCGAGATAACGCTCGATATCCTCCTCTGATTTTGCCCGGTCATCCATAACAGTCATCACCGCCACCGTAAATAATGCAATGATAAATCCCAGGAATCCGCCCATAATAACATTCCTGGTTTTATTCGGCCGCGCAGCATGATCCGGAAGATTCGCCTCCTCCACCACATTGACCGACTCCACAGCCATTACCTGCATGATCTGGTCCGACACTGCGTCGCGGACCGCATCCGCAATGCTCTTCGCCTGCTTTGGATTCTTGTCCGACACCGTAATATAAATGATCCGGCCGTCTGTCGCAGTAGAAACGCTTATTTTATTCTTCAGCGCCTGATATGTAGTGTCCTCCAATTCCAACGTGGAAATGACCTTCTCCAAAACCGGCCGCGTAGTTACCAGCTCCATATAGTCCTTTGTCAGCTGCGTGGAGCTTTGCAGGTCGCTGTAGGTAATCGTCTGATTGCTTTCGTCCTGCTTATTTAAAACGTATATTTTTGTTGTGGAATCATAAGTGGGAGTAAGTAACAAAGTAGTCAAAAGATATGCAAGAATCGCCCCGGCAAAAGCCGCTAAAATAATAATGAGCAGCTTGTCGCGGATTGCAACAAGAATTGCCCAAAGATCGATTTCATTTCCTTCTGTATGTTCCATATTGGTTTCCATAACTCTTTCTGCTGTTCCTTTCTTATAGCTTTTATTGTATTGGTAAATTACTTATCATCCGAAGCGCATTTTCCCGGCTAAGCCGCTGTGCGCAGCTTTCTCCGTATTTCCTTGCAATATAAGAAACGCACTTTTTCATAAGCGGCTTTCGCGCTTTCATATTGTGCGCATCCGTTCCAAAGAAATGTACCAGCTCATACTTCAAAAGCTTTTTTGTAAAGCTCTTTGCCTGAAAGCCGTTTTCCCCGGTCACGCTCGCCGTATTCACCTGAATAAGAATCCCCATATCAACAAGCTCTTCCACACGATAGGGATTCTTCAGGAGGCAGCCGTAACGTTCGGCATGAGCAACAATCGGTCTGTAACCGTTCATTTGCAGATGCTGAAGCGATGATTGTATCTCAAAATAACTTATTACAGGAGAAAATTCCACTAAAACATAACTGCTGTTCGCCATCGCAAAGACCTTGCCTGCATTCAAACGTTCTGCAAGACAATGGCTGCTGTACAGTTCGTTTCCCAGATAGATTTTGAAATTTTTATCTATTTCCTGCGCCCGGTACACCGTCTGCTGCCATGCTCTCAGCAGCTGATCCTGCGATGGTTCCACATGACCTTTGTGAAAATGGGGCGTGGCAATGATTTCACTGATTCCCTCTTTCCACGCAGTCCTCAGCATTTGGCACATGATCTCATCGTCTGCGGCTCCGTCGTCTACACCCGGCAGAATATGACAGTGTATGTCAATATATCCGTCCATTTTAATTTCCTTTGTCTCGAATAATAATATTCAGATTCCTATTCAATTATATATGAATTTACTATACTATACAATCTTTTATTTTTTCTTAAAATCTACAAATTTTTCTCTTTTTTTCCTGCAAAATTAGTAACCATTTTACAAAAAACAGCAAGACATACTTTTTCACTCCGCTCGTCCATCTTGTATAAGAGCGCAAAAAAATACCGCTGCTCCGGCTGAACTTTTTCAGCCAAAACAGCGGTATCCATTCGCTTTTTATTTATACCGGATAAGCTCCGTTCTTGGTATCTGCAACAGTTGCATCTACTTTTGTCTGCTGTGCTTCTCTATACTTAAAGAAGTCTACCGCTACCTGTGGGAACAGTGCGTAGGACAGTACGTCCTCATCCTGCTGTGACCACTGAGCCATCTCTCCTCTCAGGGTATCCAGCTCATCCGGGATCAGATCTGCCGGACGGCAGGTGATGATCTCGCCATCGCCGATGCACTTCTTCTGCACTTCCGGATTAAACGGTTTTACAGTCGCACCATATTTTCCTGAAAGAATATCCTTTGTCTGCTGCGGAACCATCTTATAGCGCTCTCCCTGGATGACGTTCATAACAGCCTGTGTACCAACGATCTGGGAAGACGGAGTTACCAGCGGGCACTCGCCGAGATCCTTACGTACGCGCGGAACCTCTTCCAGCACCTCATAGTATTTGTCCTCTGCGCCAAGATCCTTAAGCTGTGAAGTCAGGTTAGAAAGCATACCGCCCGGTACCTGGTACAGAAGCGTCTTAATGTTAACGCCCAGGTTCTTCGGATTGAGCAAGCCGCTCTCCAGCGCCTCGTCACGGATCGGTCTGAAGTAATCTGCAATCTCTGCCAACAGGTTCTGGTCAAATCCGGTATCGTACGGAGTACCCTTGAAGGTCTCAACCATAACCTCTGTCGCGGGCTGGGAAGTTCCCAGTGCGAACGGTGATATTGCCGTATCAATGACATCCACGCCTGCCTCAACAGCCTTTAAGTATGTCATAGCTGCCACACCGGAAGTATAATGGGTATGAAGCTGAATCGGAATATCCACCACTTCTTTCAACGCGCTAATCAATTCAGTTGCTGTATACGGAAGAAGAAGTCCGGCCATATCTTTGATACAGATAGAGTTCGCACCCATATCCTCGATCTTCTTGGCAATATCCTTCCAGTATTCCAGTGTATAAGCCTCTCCCAGCGTATAGGAAAGAGCCACCTGAGCATGTCCTTTTTCTTTGTTTGCCGCTGTTACTGCTGTCTGAAGGTTTCTGAGGTCGTTCAGACAGTCAAAAATACGGATGATATCAATACCATTTGCAATTGATTTCTGTACAAAATATTCTACCACATCGTCTGCGTACGGCCTGTATCCCAGGATGTTCTGTCCACGGAACAGCATCTGCAGCTTTGTGTTCTTGAATCCATCACGGAATTTACGAAGCCTGTCCCACGGATCTTCTTTTAAGAAACGAAGGGAAGCATCGAAGGTCGCACCACCCCAGCACTCTACGGAATGATAACCTACTTTATCCATCTTCTCAACGATCGGCAGCATCTGCTCTGTTGTCATTCTGGTCGCAATCAGAGACTGATGAGCATCACGCAGAATCGTTTCAGTAATCTTAATTGGTTTCTTTACTTGTTCTGCCATTAGATTTATTTTCCTCCTATCATAATTTCAATTTCGCACTAACCTCAAGCTGCGCCTGCGGCTTGCTTTCGCTAAGTGCATCTCACATGGAAGTTCCGTTCACTAGGCTCTGTCTGCGCCTGCGGCTTGCCAGTCGCCAAGTTCCTCGGAACAGTCTTCGCACTAACCTCAAGCTGCGCCTGCGGCTTGCTTTCGCTAAGTGCTCTAGACTCCGAAAATTGCCATGAATGTTCCGGCTGCTACGGCTGTACCGATAACTCCGGCTACGTTCGGCCCCATCGCATGCATCAGCAGGAAGTTAGTCGGATCTGCCTCCGCGCCTACCTTCTGGGATACGCGGGCTGCCATCGGCACTGCGGATACGCCGGCAGAACCAATCAGCGGATTAATCTTGCCGCCGGATGCCTTACACATGATCTTACCAAACATAACGCCGCCCCAGGTACCAAACGCAAATGCTACCAGTCCAAGAACAACGATCTTGATCGTTGCCATGTTCAGGAATGCCTCTGCACTTGTAGATGCGCCAACAGATGTACCAAGCAGGATAACCACGATGTACATCAGCGCATTGGATGCTGTCTCTGTCAACTGCTTAACAACGCCTGATTCACGGAACAGGTTACCAAGCATCAGCATACCAACCAGCGGAGCTGTTGTCGGCAGAAGCAGGCAAACCACAATGGTAATAATGATCGGGAAGAGGATCTTCTCTAACTTTGATACCGGACGGAGCTGTTCCATCTTGATCTTTCTCTCTTCCTCAGTTGTAAACGCCTTCATAATAGGCGGCTGGATAATCGGAACCAGTGACATATAAGAGTATGCTGCCACCGCAATCGGTCCCATCAGCTCTGTCTGTCCCAGCTTACCGGCAAGGAAGATAGATGTCGGGCCATCAGCGCCGCCGATGATGGAAATTGCTGCCGCTGCTTTTCCATTAAATCCAAGAAAGATCGCCAGGAAATAAGCCATATAAATACCAAGCTGCGCCGCAGCGCCAAGTAAGAAACTCTTCGGGTTGGCAATCAGCGGACCGAAGTCTGTCATTGCTCCTACACCCATGAAAATAAGCGACGGTAAGATACTCCATTCGTCCAGTAAATAGAAGTAATGGAGAAGCCCGCCCACACCGTTTGACATGTCCTCCGGCGCTGCTATAATATCGGGATAGATATTAACCAACAGCATACCGAACGCAATCGGAACCAACAGCAGCGGCTCGAAACCTTTTTTGATAGCCAGATACAGGAATACACAAGCTACGGCTATCATAATATAGTTTCCCCATGTCAGGTTAAAAAACGCTGTCTGGTGGACCAGATTACCTAATGTATCTGTAATGTATGACATTGTTTTACCTCCTGTTTTGTAGTCTCAAAAAACGTACCTCAATTAGTTCATGGTTGCAAGCACGTCGCCGTTCTCAACTGCATCGCCGGCTGCCACTTCAATACTTGCCACGGTACCGTCCTGAGGAGCTACTACAGGGATTTCCATCTTCATAGCTTCCAGAATAATAATCGGATCGCCTGCTTTTACTGCCTGTCCTACGCTTGCTTCAATTTTAAATACTTTACCCGGAACAGATGCGGATACTTTCACTCCGCCTGCATTTCCTGATGCTGCCGGCGCTGCTGCTTTCGGAGCTGCCTTGGGCGCTGCCTTCGGAGCTGCTTTTGCTGCCGGTGCTGCTGCGGTACTGCCTGTACCCTCTTCTACGGTTACGTCATATGCTACGCCGTTTACGGTAATTGTATAATTCTTCATGATTGATCTCCTCCTAGATTATGCTCTCTGCCACTTATTGCGGTTATGCTTTTTAATTGAACGAACGGTAAATCCATCCGTGCTGGTTCCCTCTGCTGCCGCGATCGCCGCTGCGATGACTGCAATCAGCTCTCCGTCATCTGTCTCCTCTTCGACAACCGGCGCTGCCACTGGCGCCGGAACCGGTGCTGTCGGCGCCGGAGCCGCATTTTTCTGGGAAAGCTTGTTTTCCCACGCTGAAATATGCTTGAACTGACTGATCAGGAAGCTTAAGAATAACAGGGTCAGGAACACGATTCCAATACCCATCACGGTATTCATTGCCGCCTCTGTCATCTTTGAGCCCAGCGTCTCGCCGCCGACGGCAAAAGCCATACCCTCCATCGTCAGATCATCTCTGTTAAGGGTCGTTGTCACTTCACCTTCCGTATTTTCAAATTCACAGGTGGTCTTAATAATGATATCGTCATCCGTCACAGAAATTTCATGAGATTTAAATGCTTTGAGCGCTCCCAGCTCCTCCTTTACGGAAACCCAGGATTCCAGGCTTGTTATCACGCTTTCCTGCGTCACTACCAGGATCGAAGTCGGGTTAAGCTGCGCTTCAATCTCCTCTTCCGTCATGGCAACAATCATCTGGATGCTCTGCTCTGCATAATTCTCCAAAGTCGATCTGTCTGATGCGGTAAGCCCACCCACAACTGCCTCTGCTCGTGCCGCTGCTTCGGTTACCTCTTCCACTTCGGAAATTCCCTGCGTCGTTTCGTCCTCAGCCGCTTCCGTTACCGCTTCCTCCGAAGCCGTCCCCGCCTCGTCCGCATATGCCGCCATACCGGAAAACAGAAGCGCTGCTGCCATGGATACGGAACATAATAATCCTTTAAATTTTCTCATATCATTCACCTCGCTTAAACCGTGCCGTGTTTCTTAGCCGGGCGGTCTTCTCTTTTTGTGAATAACATTTCAAAAGCGCCGATCACATACTTTCTGGTGTCTTCCGCTTCAATGATCGTATCTACATATCCTCTCTTCGCTGCAGATACCGCGCTTGTCTGCAGCGCTGCATATTCTGCTGCCTTTTCATTAATCGTTGCTGCGTCTGCATCCGCATACATAATCTTCGCTGCCAGCTTTGCATCCATCGTACCGATCTCTGCGCCGCTCCATGCAAATGTCATGTCTGCTCCGATTGCCTTACTGTTCATCGCCACATATGCGCTTCCATAAGCTGCTCCGATCACTACGTTCACCTTCGGAACTGTCGCATTGGCAAACGCATAGGTTAATTTCGCCGCTGCCTTTGCGATTCCTCTCTCGGAATGCGCATTTGCCGCAAAGCCTTTTACATTGGTCAGGGACAATACCGGGATCCCAAACGCATCGCAGAACTCAACCAGATCTGCCGCTTTCATAGCGCCGTTCTTTGTCAGGACTGCGTCAAAGCTCTCTGCCTTCTTGCCTTCCTCATCGTAAACTTCTGTACGGTTTGCAACTACGCCTACCGTCTGGCCATTCAGGCGGATAAAGCCTGTCACCATCTCTTTTGCATATGCTGCCCTTGTCTCAACGAACACATTGTCATCTGCTATATTGGAAATAAGAATAGACGTATCGCCCACGCAGTTTGCCAGATCCGCGCATGCACGGTTCAGGTCATCCTCGCATTCTGTATAAGACAAATCATCTTCGTTATTCGCCGGAAGCATGGATACCAGCTCGCGGATCTGCGCGAAAATCTCATCCTCTGCGCCCACGAAATCTACCAGCCCTGCTTCTTCACTCTGGAATTTTGCCGATGCCGTATCACATTTTTCTACTGTATTGCCATCTAATGCGTTCGGAGAATTTACAAATAATTTTGCTTTCTTACTCTCCATAAAAGTGAAATCCGTAAGTCCCGGCACTAAAGCAAGGCCACCGCCGCATGTACCAAATACTGCCGTAATCTGCGGAATAACACCGGACGCAAGCGTCTGTTTCAGATAAATCTCGCCAAATGCATGTAATGCGTCGGTGGCTTCCTGAAGCCTCATGCCCGCACAGTCAATCAGCCCGATTACCGGCGCTCCCATTTTCAATGCCAGATCATACAACCCTGCAATCTTCTTCGCGTGCATCTCACCGATTGTTCCTCCCAGAACGGATGCATCCTGGCTGTATACATACACCAGATTGTCATCGATCACACCATAACCGGTGATAACACCGTCAGCAGGAGTATCGGCCTTCGCCATGTTAAAATCAGTATTTCTCGCAGTAATGCCCGCACCGATTTCAACAAAACTGTTCTCATCAAGCAAAGACGCGATTCTTTTACTTGCTAAGCTTTGTGCTGTGTTACTCATTATTCAGCCCTCCATTTGATATATTAGATAAATTGTAACCAATTATCTGCCGTATATCATTGTAACTTGTTTGCAGCTAAATATCAAGTATTTTCTCGACTTTTGACAACAGTTGCGCCCCACGTCACAGCCCGTACGCTCCCGCCACCCACCAAAGGCAGTCCTCCAGATATTTCCTGTCTGCCGCTTCCGTTGTGACAATCGGATATTCCACAAGAAGCTGTTCCCCCAGATAGTATCCCGTTTTCCCCACGACCGTCCCCTTTTCAACAGGCGCCTCAAGCTTGTTCTTCACGGTAACGCGGCAGTCGATCTTTTCATCCTCACGCAAAAGATATTCCCTTGCCTCTCCCCCGTCATCCAGCGCCTTCGCCTCCACAAAAACCGTTTTCCACGGATTTTTGTCTTCCGCCAGTCCGTTTTCCACCTCAAGCAGCCGGCTCTCCTTGCTGCAGAGGATCTCCGTATTGTGATAATGCGCCAGCCCGTATTCCATCAGCGCCTTTGTGTCTTTCCATTTATAGGTACGGTTATACGGCCATCCGCACGCCAGAAGCGCGACAACAAACAGCCTGCCGTCCCTCTCCAGGGCGCCCACATAACAATAACCCGCCGCAGAAGTAAACCCGGTTTTGCCAGACAGCGCCCCCTCCATCATATCCAGAAAGGAATTGTGGTTTGTACAGGAAAAACTCCGTTCTCCCGATGCGTTCTGAAACTGATAGCTTCTTGTCTGCGTGATTTTTAGAAATTCTTCTTTTGCCGGAGAAAAGGATACGCAGTAGCTCATGACCAGTGCAAGCTCCGCAGCCGTTGTAGAATGCGCTCCGCCTCCATCCGCCGCATCCAGCCCATTGGGCGTCACATAATGGGTATGAGTACAGCCAAGCTCCTGCGCTTTGGTATTCATCATAAGCGCAAACTGCTCCACGCTTCCGCCAATATGTTCGGCAACCATCACGGCGCTGTCATTATGTGATTCCAGCATCAGCGAATAGAGCAGGTCCTCCAGATAAAACTCCTCTCCCGCCCTTGCTCCCAAATGCACCTCCGGCTGAGCCGCCGCGTTGGCGGATGCGGTCACGGTATCCTTTAAGTCGCCGTTTTCCAGGGCAAGAATACAGGTCATGATCTTCGTCGTACTCGCCATCGGCAATATTTCCTGCTCGTTCTTGCCAAAAAGGATACGCCCGCTGCTGCCATCCATCAAAACGGCGCTGCGGGCGTACAGATTCCTCAATTCCTCCGGTGTCTCATCCTCTGCCGCAGCAGGCGTCCTCCCTGCTGCCGCCAGCATCACACAGATCAGAATCAAGCTCCCTATTTTTTTCAATCTTATCACACCCTTTCCTATACCAAAGGATATGATAAAAATTTAATTATAATTCCTGTTGAATCGGCTGTTCAGCTCTTCCTTACCGTCAATACTGCGGTAAAACTCTTCCAATATCTCTGCCGCTTCCGGTACTGTCATCCGAAACAGCCGTTTCAGATCCCGTGTGCTCTTCTGGCACCGTGCTACCGGCTGCGTCCGTATGATCCGCCCCTGCACCATGTCATAAATACCGAGCGCTCCGGCAGCCTTCAGCATTGCTTTCCTTTTTAACTGGCTATGGCAAACCGTAATTCCGGTATAGAATTTCATGGAATGCAGCGCATGGCACACATTCTGTTCCGTGATTCCGTCCAACACAGAAGCGATTGTCTGCACGCAGCTTCTTTTCACACGGATCACAGAAGCCGGATGATAATGATACGGATCCTTGCCGGTCATCTCCATCAGTTCCCGGTCCAGTTCCGTCTCAATCTCATCGTGCGGCGCACCGGTACGCTCAATATATTTCCCAATATACGGATGGCAGGCGCTGTCCAGCATAAAATGGCATATAAAGCCAAACAGATAAACCAACAGCTCTTTATTTCCCGTTCTGCGATAGACCTCCCGGCATTTTGCGAAAAAGCCTGCCGCCTCCTGCTGATGCATTTCCTGCCCCAATTGATTCACCGGATTTTTGCGGAACGGCTGCATATAAAACAGAATATCCGGCCCCTGCTGCCCGATCGTATATGCCATCCGGTTATTTTTAATCATCTCCTGTATTTCTTTATCCAGTTTCTGATACACCATTTTCCCAAACAGATCATGTGCATATGTGGTTGGCATCGTTTTCTCTCCTATACTTTTAAGGTTAATTGTATCTCTTCTTCCGCTTCCGCTTTAAAGTCTTCCATCTTCACCGGGTTCACAGCCGGAAGCTCCTCTATGGACTGAACGCCGAAATTGCGTAAAAACTCCTCCGTTGTCCCAAAAAGCAGCGGCCTGCCCGGCGCGTCCAGTCTTCCCAGTTCCTTCACCAGGTTATACTCAATCAGCTTATTCACCGCATGGTCACATTTTACCCCGCGGATTTTTTCCAGTTCCATTTTTGTAATCGGCTGCTTATAAGCGATAATGGATAGTGTTTCCAGGACCACATCCGTTAATACAATCTTTTTCGGCTGCTTTGCGATACGCACAAGATAGTCATACATATTGGTCTTTGTACACATCTGGAATGCCCCGTCCAGCTCAATGATACGGATCCCCCGGTCCTGCGCCTCATAACGGTCCATCATGTTACGGATCAGTTTTCTCGTCGTCTCCGTATCAACTTCAATCGCTTTGGCGATGCGCTCCGCTTCCACCGATTCCCCTACGGCAAACAAAATCGCCTCTACCGCAGCTTCTAATTCTTTTATCTCCACAGTTTTCCCTCACTTCACCTGGCAGTAATCATAATTTCCGAAAAAATTTCTTCCTGGCTGACCTCGATCTTTCCCGTCTTCATCATTTCCAGCACCGTAAGAAAGGTAACGATGACGTGCATCCTGCCTCTCTGGTTTTCCAGCAGCCCGCGAAAGGTACATTTTTTGTTCTTCGCAATATACGTTTCCACATGGGCGATCGTCTCTTCCAGGTTGACCTCTTCCTTTTCCATCTGCCCGAATTTACTTCTGACCTGGTCTATCCTCGATTCCTGCCGCTTCATAATATCCTGAAATATCCCGTTTAAGCGGGCAAGAGTGACATCTGAAAGCAGCTCCTCCAGATTCACCGGCTCTTTGTACTCCATCACCTCTTTGGGCATCGAAGAGCCCTTATACAGCGTCTTTGCAGCATCCTGCTGCCTCTTTTGCAGCTCATAGGACATATATTTATACATCTTATACTCCAGCAGCCGCTCTACCAGCTCCTGCCGCGGATCCTCTTCCTCTCCTTCCTCATTTACCTCTTTCGGAAGAAGCATTCTCGATTTGATGTCCAGAAGCGTTGCCGCCATCACCAGGAACTCGCTCATTGTCCCCATATCTTCTTCTTTGATATCCTTTATGTATTCCATATACTGGTTTGTGATCTCTACAATCGGAATATCAAAAATATTGACTTTATTTTTATCAATTAAGTGCAGGAGAAGATCCAGCGAACCTTCAAACTCCTGCAGCTTTACGGAAATTCCCATCTGTTTCACCGTCCTCATCACATCCCGCAGCCTGCCTTTGCGCCGGATGCGTCCGCACCCGCTAACAAAGCTCCAGCAAAACTACTTCCGCCGGATTCCAGAATCGCGGTGCAAAAGAATGGGTGCCCAGCCCTGCCGTCACCACCAGCTTTCGCCCGTATTTCTGGTACAACCCACAGTCATATTTAGGAAAAAGCTTCATCTGCGGGCTGATAATCCCTCCTGCAAAAGGAAGGCGCACAGAGCCCCCGTGAAGGTGCCCGCTCAGCGTAAGGTCCGCGCCCCACAGGGCGTAGCTTTCAAAGTATACCGGATTATGCGCCAGTAAAATATTAAACCGGTCCTCCCTCGGTTCCCCGAGATGCTCCCGAATCTCCTCCGCCGTAATGAAATTTTTGCAGAACTTTTCAAAATATTTCGCCGGAAGCTCGAAGCCGTGAAGGGCGATCCCCGCCCCCTTCATATCCAGTTCCTCACACGCATCCTCCAAAAGATGGATGCCAAGCCTTCTGAAATTTAACAGCAGCTTTTCATATACGCCTTTGTAGCTCTCAGGATAAATCTTCGTCCTGAATTCGTGATTTCCATTGATACAGTACACCGGACATTCGCACGCCAGCCGTTTCAAAAGCGACAGCCCCACGTCCAGATCTGTCTCTTTTCCCGGTTTGCACACCGTCAGATCCCCTACCGAAAACACCAGGTCTGGAAACAGGTCGATGATCGTCTTCACC
Source organism: uncultured Marvinbryantia sp. (assembly GCA_964487425.1). Classification (GTDB taxonomy): domain Bacteria; phylum Bacillota; class Clostridia; order Lachnospirales; family Lachnospiraceae; genus Marvinbryantia. The sequence continues at coordinate 15,393 of CAZAQD010000043.1, forward strand.
AGTTTATTATTCGCCTCTCCGAAAATGCGGTTATGCAGGTCGCCGATCATCGCGATCCTGATTGGCTGCCCTGGCCTGTTCCACTCAGGAAGCGCTATGCGGTAACGCCTTACTTTGATTCTGTTCATCACTGTCTTTGCCTTCTCTTTTTTATACTCGCTATTTTTAAGTATACCCAAATCTTCCGTTTTTGGCAACTACAAATAAACCATCTCCTAAATACAGTAGTTTCCCCACGCTTTCTTCAGATACTTTCCATACCCTGCCCTTTCCACATCCTCGTCAAACAGGATATCAACCCTTCCAAGCTCTTTTCCATCCAGGCGATAGATAATCTGTCCCGCCGCCTCACCCTCGCTGACGGGCGCTTCTATATCCTCACGGAACGTCAATTCCCTTTCCACCGCGCTTAAACTTTGTCCATCTGTATCCAGATAGCGAAATTCCTCCGCATAATGGCAGCCCACCTCCTGCGCAACGCCTCTTTTGACTGCCAGCTCCGGGAGCGCCAGCGGCTCGCTGTCTATGTAAAGATTACACTTGCCGAACCCATAGTTTAACAGTGTCGCCGCATCGGCAAACCGCGTCTTGGTATCCGGTCCCGCCATAATCACGCTGATTAGTTCCACGTCGTTGCGGATCGCCGTCGCCGATACACAGAACAGCGCTTTACTGGTGCTTCCCGTCTTCAGCCCCATGCAGCCGTCATAACTGCGAAGCAGCTTATTCGTATTCGACAAACCAAACTCGCTGCTCCCCTGCTGCGTAACATGCGTAATATTTTCCATCCATATCGTTGTATAGTTGTACACCTGGGGAAAACGGGTAATCAATTCCCTGGACATCAGGGCAATATCATAGGCAGAGGTATAATGGTCATCGGAATCTGTCAAACCGCAGCAATCCACAAAATGCGTGTCCTCCATTCCCAGCTCGGCAGCCTTTGCATTCATCCGGCTTACAAATTCCTGCTCGCTTCCACCGATATGCTCCGCCATAGCAACAGACGCGTCATTGCCGGAGGATACCAGGATACACTTCAGCAGCGTATCCACCGTCTGCTTTTCCCCCTCCTCCAGAAACACCTGCGAGCCGCCCATCGATTTTGCATAAGCGCTCGTCACCACTTCATCTTCCAGCCTGATATTGCCCTTTTCAAGCTCCTCAAAAATCAGCAGCACCGTCATGATTTTTGTGACGCTGGCCGGGCTTCTCCTGGCGTGCGCATCCTTTTCAAAAAGCACTGTCCCCGTCGATGCCTCCATCAGCAGCGCCTCCGGTGAAGTGATCTCCACTGCCGCCTGTCCGCTCTCTCCCTGTGTCTCCTCTGCCTCCTGCGTCCCTGCGAGTATCTCCTCTGCCTGTACACGCAGCGAAGCCATAAAAAGCAGCAAAATTACCAATAATTTTGCTGCCCGGCTTTTCCATGTTCTTTTTAATGTTCCACTGTTCATAGCATCACTCCTGACCTTGTTTACTAATTACTGCTCATAGTAATCCTTATGGTACAAAGTATGACTTTTATGAGGGTGCTAGAACAAAAAAACTCTGTCTGAAATCTCCAAACGAAAAAATCCCCAACCGGGACCGATTGGGGATTTATCTGCACATATTCAGTTAAATTTACGTTTACGAGCAGCTTCGGATTTCTTTTTGCGTCTAACGCTTGGCTTTTCGTAATGTTCTCTCTTACGAATCTCCTGCTGAATACCAGCCTTTGCGCAGTTTCTTTTGAAACGGCGTAACGCGCTGTCCAAAGTCTCGTTCTCTTTAACGATTACATTTGACATAGTCTCACACCTAACCTCCCTCCAGTTGTAGATTGTGCAAAATACAACTGTGGGTATTTTTATTGCACTGTAGTTTATTATACCACCTTTGAGAAAAACGTCAAGGGCTTTTCCAAAACTTCTAAGAAATCTGTGTTTCCAGAACTTCCTTCGCTTTAGCAAGCGCATCCGCTACGCCGGCCGGATTCTTGCCTCCTGCCTGCGCCATATTCGGACGTCCGCCGCCGCCTCCGCCTACTAAGGAAGCAATTCCCTTAATCAGGTTGCCTGCATGCGCGCCCTGCTTCTGTGCGCCGTCTGTAGCCATTGCCAAAAGGCTTACCTTGCCGTCG
>CAZAQD010000044.1:0-16130 GCA_964487425.1 uncultured Marvinbryantia sp.
ACATGCGCCGTCATCGGAAACTGATCCACTGTCCGGCACTTCACGAGCTCATACCCGCCGTCGCACAAGATCCGCAGATCCCGCGCCAGCGTAGCGCTGTCGCAGCTCACGTACACGATCCGGTCGGGCTGCATGTCTACCATTGTCTGGAGCAGCCCCTCCTCGCAGCCCTTTCGCGGCGGGTCAACGACGATCACATCGGCATGTGCCTTTTTTCCGTGCTTCTTTTCATAATCCGCATAATATTCCGGGAGTACTTCTTCCGCCTTGCCCGCATAAAACGCGGCGTTGGTGATGCCGTTGATTTCTGCGTTGCGCCGCGCATCCTCTATCGCCTGCGGCACGATTTCCACGCCATAGACCTGCTTTGCCCTCTGCGCCAGGAAAAGGGAAATGGTTCCAATACCGCAGTAAAGATCCCATACCGTCTCTTTTCCTGTCAGGCACGCATATTCGAGAGCAAGCTCATAAAGCTTCTTTGTCTGGACCGGGTTAATCTGATAAAAAGAGAGCGGAGAAATCTGATACCTGATATCGCCGATAACATCCTCAATGTAGCCTCTGCCCCACAGAACCTTTATCTCACTGCCAAGAATCACGTTCGTCCTCTCCCTGTTGACATTTAAGGAGATGCTTGTCATTCCTTCGATCCCGCATAGTTTCTCAGCCAGCTTTTGGGACATTGGGATGGAAGTACCGTTGACCACGAGACAGACCATAATCTCTTTTGTAGTGAACCCGTAACGGATCAGCACATGGCGCACCAGTCCTTTCCCTGTATTTTCGTCATATGCCGGAATATGATGCTCTTCCATGTGCTTGAGCACGATATCCAGAATCTTCTCATTCACCTCCACGCCAAGATAACATTTGCGGTTATTGATAATGCTGTGGGTTCTGCCGGCATAAAATCCGGCAATGATATGCCCGTCCTTATCTGTCCCTATCGGAAACTGCGCTTTGTTGCGGTAATGAAAAGGATACTCCATCCCCACGATCGGCTCCATCGGCAGATCTTTGAATTTGCCGATACGCGTCAGATTGCTGCGCACTTTCCTTTCTTTATACCTGAGCTGCTCCTGATAATCCATCTCCTGGATCTGGCAGCCGCCGCACTGCCTTGCCACGGAGCATAACGGCTCCACACGCCAGGGTGAAGACTTGATGATCTTCATAAGGCGGGCATAACCGTACGTTTTTTTCATCTTCATGATCTTAGCTTCCACTTCGTCACCAATAACGGCGTCCTTGACGAAAAAGGTCATACCGTCCGCTTTTCCGATGCCTGCCCCGTCTGAACCGATATCTTCTATTATCAGCTGTATTCTGTGGTCTTTCTTCATGCTTCCCTCCAGATCGATATGTCCAAAAGAGCAGGACGTTTTCGTCCTGCTCCTGCCGCTGTCTTACACGCTTAATTTACGTTCCATAATCCAGCCGGAAATGCCGTATATGATAATGATTATCACAAATGTTGCTCCTATGGTCAGTCCGTACCGCGCATAATCGTTTTTCAGCGCCGGAAGCAGATCTAAAAGCTTTTCTGCCCCTAAGGAAATCAAAATATAGATCACAAAGCTTACAAAGCCGCTGATCTTCTTACCTGCCAGCACCGTAGCTGAAAGAATAATCGCGAGATATCCTATCACAATCATCAAAAGCCAGGATGCCAGAATCATCATAAATACCAGAAAGACCTCCTGCGATTCCACATCAATGTTAATGCTGATCTGCACGGAAACTTCCTTTAAAAAGTCCAAAAACTCTTTCATCCCCCCGATGTAAAGAATTGCCACCGTGGCATCGATCGCTGTCAATGCGGCAAAGAAAATGCCGGACAGAAAAATGGTAATCCCATTCTCCAACACCTTCGCGCCCAGAATCTGATAGCTGTTCCTCGGCGTCAAAAAAAGCATGTAGCTCTGCTTGGTATTCAGATCCTTATGAAATACTACCAGGCTCTCTATGCCGATATAGGAGATCCCCACTGCCACGCACAGCGCCAGTCCGGCAATGCCCCATCCCAGCCATTTCTCTGATTTTGCAAATACGCCGTATAAATAAATAAGCTCCGCTATCGCTGTGATAATCAGAATTACTATTTTAGAAAATGTCGTCTTTCGGAACTCATACTTCATTAATTTTAACATGTCTACTCTCCCCCGTTTCCATAAATCTCACGGTATCTGTCCACGATGGATTTCCCTTCCCTGAACCGAAGCTCCTCCACACCGCATACCTCAATCAGATGGCTTTCTTTTATGAAAATCGCACTGTCCACTATTTTCTCCAGCTCATCCACCAGATGGCTGGAAAGCATCAGCGTGATGTCCGGTGCGACTGCCTCCACCACACTCTTCATGATCTCATCCCGCGCCATCAGGTCGATGCCGTTAAGCGGCTCATCAAGAAGGATCACTTTCGCCTTTCTCGCCATCGTAACGGCGATTTTCAGCTTTGCCATCATACCGGAAGAGAGCGCCTTCGTCTTTAAATCCTCCGTAAGCTGCATCCTCTGCAGCAAGCGCCGGTAATTTTCCATAGAAAAGTCTTCAAAAAAATCTTCATAATATTTCCCCACATCTTTCACCGTCATCCAACTGTAAAAATACGGTTCTGTGGACATATAGGCGATCTCCTTGCGGCTCTCCACGCCAATGGGCGCTCCTTTGTAGTAAAAATCTCCCGACGTGGGCTTTACCAGCCCTGCCGCCATCTTCATCCAGGTGGTCTTGCCGCTTCCGTTTGGTCCAAGCATCGCATAGATCTTCCCCGGTTCCAGGCTCAGGCTTATATGATCGACCGCCGTCTTTCTTCCATACTTCTTTGTTACCTGTCTGCTCTCTAACATACTTCTTCCTCTTTTCTGATTAACTCTACTGCTTCCCGCGCAGATATCCCAAGCTGCTCCATTCCTTCCAGAAACTGGTCCAGAAGCTCCTGCGCCATCTCATCCTTCAACCTCTTTACTAAATCCGGATCCTCCGACACATAAGTTCCCAATCCTCTTCTGGTAAAGCAGATGCCCTCATTCTCCAGCTCCTTGTAAACCCGGCTGGCAGTATTGGGATTGATCATATACTTTAAAGCCAGATCCCTGCCCGACGGCATCTTTTCCCCTATCAGGAGCACACCTGTGACGATTTCCCGCTTAATAGCTGTCACTACCTGCAGGTAAATCGGAAGTGCTGCATTAAATTCCATAGATTCCTCCTGCTCTCTGTTCGGTGTACCTGTGTACTATCTAGATAGTACACTAATACATTGATTCTGTCAAGAAGAAATTTTATTATTTTCCCGTCTTCCTTACATTAGACTCAAACAGGCGATTGTATCCCAGCCAGCCGTTGTTCTCGCCGACAGCTTTGAGAACCTCGCGGAACGATTCCATTTTTGCATCCGTATTATCCGCCAGGTTCAATGCCAGCGCTTCGATCAGCGCCGGCTTTTTCGGCGAACCATATTCCAGCTCGCCATGATGTGCAAGGATGCAGTGGCACAATTCGCTGGAGAGCTGCTTTGGAAAATCCGGGATTCTGCGGATGCTGGCGCGCACCAGCTCCGTCCCCATATAAATATGTCCCAATAGCTGTCCGTCATCGGTATAGTCATTTTCCGGGAACGCAGACAGCTCCTTCATCTTACCCACATCATGAAACGCCGCCGCTGTAAGAAGAAGGTCCCGGTTCAGTTCCTTATACTGCTGCGCATAATAAACGCATAATTTCACGACGCCTAACGTATGCTCCAGCAGCCCCCCGACAAATCCATGATGCACCGCTTTCGCTGCCGAATGAAACTTAAACGCCTTCTCAAAAGCCTCATTGTATCCAAAATACATGTCGATCAGCTGCACCAGATAGGGATTCTCTACGGTTCTCAGTATCTGCTGCAGTTCTTTGTACATCTCATCGATATTTTTATCGCTGACCGGCAGATAATCAGCCGGATCATATTCTCCCACCCCTGCCTTTCTCGCCCTCTTGATGCTGACCTGCAAAGAACCCTGAAAATTGCTGACATCGCCGACTATATCGATATAATCCAACACGTCGAAATCCTCAATTCCGTTGGAATTCGGGTCCCAGATCTTCGCGTCGACGGTACCCGTTTTGTCCTGCAAAATCACGTTCTCATAAGCTTTTCCATTCTTCGTCACTGCCGCCTGTTTGTGCTTGCAAAGATAAATATCACTGATTCTGTCGCCTTCCCGCAGCATTTCTATATATTTCATGAAACTCTCTCCTTTCACTTTCGCTGTCTCAGTCAAATCACTTTCCTTGTATTATACTAAATGGTATGTGGCAGAACAAGTTCTATTTCAAAGAAAAGATTTTATCCGTATCTGTTTTGTGGTATACTGAAAACAGAGATTGGCATCAGAAGGCAGAAGCACGCGACACGCCTCAGGCGGGGCGGGCAGACAGCCTTTTGATCTGTTAATATATGAGGAGTATCCTATGAACACAAAAGTCTTAAAAACTTTAGAATATCATAAAATCATTGAGCGGTTGGTGGAATGCGCCGGTTCCCTTCCCGGGAAGGAGCTCTGTCAAAATCTCCTGCCATCCTCCGATATTGAAGAGATCCGCACGATGCAGTTGGAGACAACGCTGGCGCTTTCCCGCATTTATCAGAAGGGAAGCCTCTCCTTTTCTGGTGTATCTGATATCCGCGGCTTCCTGAAACGCCTGGAGATCGGGAGTATTTTAAGCCCGCAGGAGCTTTTACGCATCTGTAAGCTGCTGGAGGCATGCAACCGCGTTAAGTCTTATTCACGCAAAGAAAATAATAACGAGCTGCCGGATGCGCTGGATCCTATGTTCGCCGCCCTGCAGCCGCTTTCGCCCCTTGCAAATGAGATCCGCCGCTGTATCCCTTCCGAGGAGGAAATCAGCGATGATGCCAGCCCTGCGCTCCGCAGCATCCGCCGCGCAATGCGCCAAATGAATGATAAAGTGCACGCGCAGCTTACCTCTATGGTTAACGGCTCCTCCCGCACCTACCTGCAGGATGCCGTGATTACCATGCGCAACGGGCGCTACTGCCTGCCCGTAAAAGCAGAATACCGCGGGCAGATACCGGGCATGATCCATGACCAGTCTTCCACCGGCTCCACTCTTTTCGTGGAACCAATGGCAGTAGTCCGGCTGAATAATGAGCTGCGGGAGCTGGAATTAAAAGAAGAGAAGGAAATCGAAATAATCCTGTCGAATTTAAGCCAACAGGCAGCCCAATACCTGGAAGCCCTGGCAGATGACCTCGCGCTTTTGACGAAGCTTGATTTTATTTTTGCCAGAGCGATGCTCTCCAAATCCTACAATGGTACGGAACCGGATTTCAACGAAGACGGCATCATTCATATCAAAAAAGGGCGCCATCCGCTTCTCGACAAAACGAAGGTGGTTCCCATTGATATCCGCCTCGGGAGTGATTTCAGCCTGTTAGTCATCACCGGACCGAATACCGGCGGCAAAACAGTTTCCTTAAAAACAGTGGGACTTTTTACCCTTATGGGGCAGGCAGGGCTGCATATTCCGGCGTTTGACCGTTCGCAGCTTGCCGTGTTCACAGATGTGTTTGCCGACATCGGCGATGAGCAGAGTATCGAACAGAATTTAAGTACCTTCTCTGCCCATATGACGAACACAGTATCCATCCTAAAAAACGTGACTGACCGCTCCCTGGTACTGTTTGACGAGCTGGGCGCGGGAACGGATCCGACGGAAGGGGCGGCACTGGCAATCGCTATCCTGTCCAGCCTGCACCGCCAGAATATCCGCACGATCGCAACGACCCATTACAGTGAACTCAAAGTGTTCGCTCTTTCCACGCCGGGCGTGGAAAACGGCTGCTGCGAATTCAACGTGGAAACTCTGCGCCCCACTTACCGTCTGCTGATCGGTATTCCGGGAAAGAGTAACGCCTTTGCAATTTCCTCCAAGCTCGGGCTGCCGGATGACATTATCGACGAGGCACGCGGACAGTTAAGCCAGCAGGATGAGGACTTCGAAAGCCTTATCAGCGACCTGGAAAACAGCCGTGTAACCATTGAAAAAGAGCAGGCGGAAATCCAACGTTATAAAGAAGAAATCGAAAATCTGAAAACGCGCCTGGAAAGGAAACAGGACTCCCTGGAAAACAGCCGCGAACGCATCTTACGCGAGGCAAACGAACAGGCACATGCCATCCTGCGCGAAGCAAAGGAATACGCGGATACCACAATCAAGAATTTCAACAAATTCGGAAAAGAAGGGATTTCCTCCAAAGCAATGGAACAGGAACGCAGCCGCCTGCGCGAAAAAATGTCTTCTATGGAAAAGAACCTTGTGATAAAAGGCGAAAAGAGAACCGCCAAACAGCTAAAACCGCAGGACATCCATCTTGGCGACAGCGTAAAGGTTCTGAGCATGAATTTAAAGGGCATCGTCAGCAGCCTGCCAAACGCAAAGGGTGATTTATTTGTCCAGATGGGGATTCTGCGCTCTCAGGTCAATATCAGCGACCTGGAACTGATCCCGGACATGGAGACCGCCCCTGCCTACAAATCCAAAACAAATACTGGAAAAATCAAAATGTCCAAATCCTCTTCTGTCGGCATTGAAATCAACCTTCTTGGCAAAACCACAGACGAAGCTATTGCCGAATTGGACAAATACCTGGACGACGCTTACCTCTCGCATATGCCAAGCGTCCGCGTCGTTCACGGAAAAGGTACCGGCGCTCTTCGCAAAGCAGTACACAATTACCTGCGCAGGCAGAAATTCGTAGACTCCTACCGTCTCGGCGAATTCGGCGAGGGAGATGCCGGCGTCACGATCGTAACCTTCAAAAAATAACCGCAGTTCTATATGTACAGGATAAGAAGGTGATATTCTATGGCTCAGAAAACAAAAATTATGATTGTAGATGACGATGTGAAAATTGTCAAAAAAGTCTCGCAGTACCTGAAAGAGCATTCCTATGACACGAAAGTGCTTCTGGATGGCGAATCCGCCCTTCGCGAGCTTTCCTTATGGCATCCTGATCTTGTGATATTAGACCTGGGGCTGCCGGGAATGGACGGCTTTGCGATCTGTGCGAAAATACGGGAAATATCTGCCGCGTCTGTTATTATTCTGTCCTCCAATACCCGCACGTCGGACATCATCCGCGTGCTGGACCTCGGCGCCGACGACTACCTTACCAAACCCTGTGACCTGGATGAGCTGGCAGCGCGGATCCGTGCTGTTTTGCGCCGCTGCCGCAGCATTCCCTGTATGCTTCCGGCAGAAGCATACGAAGGCGAGTATGTCTCTTACCCCTGCCTTCTGATTAATCAGACGAACTATTCCGTCCTCTGTGACGGCGAAAATATTCCCATGCCTCCTAAAGAGCTGGAACTTTTTTACTGCCTTGCCTCTTCCCCCAACCGTGTTTTTACCCGGGAGCAGCTTCTCGACCGCGTCTGGGGCTATGGCTACGAGGGCAACTCCCGGACTGTGGACGTCCATATGAAGCGCATCCGCAAAAAAATAAAAGACCATGAAGCATGGTCTTTATCTACCGTATGGGGCGTCGGATACAAATTTGAACTAAAATCCTGATCCCACAGGCTATTTCCAGTCATATTTTGTCAAATGTCCCGCTGTCTGCATCTGTTCAAAATGATTCTGGCGAAGCGCCTCATACAGGACAATCGCCACCGAATTCCCAAGATTCAAAGAACGGATCTCCTCCAGCATGGGAATCCTTACCGCTGTCTCCTGATATTCCAGAAGAATCTCCTCCGGTATCCCCGCACTTTCCTTTCCAAACATCAAAAAACAATCCGGCTCATACGCCACTTCCGTATAGCTTTTCGGCGCTTTCGTCGTCGCCATATAAATTTTTGCCTTTGGGTTCTTTTCCAGAAAATCTTCAAAATTGAGATATCTCGTGACATCAAGATGCTCCCAGTAGTCCATTCCCGCCCGTTTAATTGCCTTTTCATTCAGGCGAAAGCCCAACGGCTCGATCAAATGCAGCCTCGTCCCCGTCGCCACACAGGTCCTGCCAATATTTCCCGTATTCGCCGGAATCTCCGGTTCAAACAATACAATGTTTAATTTTGCCATAATTCCCTCTTCTGACTAATTTTAAAAATCTCATCCTGCGCCGGTTTTTCCAGAAACCTGCGTTCTTCCCCATTTAACAGCACTTTTCCCTTTTTCTCTGTCGTCCTCCCGATCAAAGCTGCGGGAATGCCTCTCCTTTCCAGCTCCATCACCAGGCTTTGTCCGTCCCTTACGGCGGCAAGCAGCGCGCCGCCCGTCAACAGGCAATAAGGGTTCAGTCCAAAGAATTCACAGATCTCTACCGTTTCCTGCCGGATCGGAATCTTCCTCCACTCGATCTCCATGCCGATGCCGGCGCTCTCACCCATTTCCCATAAAGCGCCGAAGACTCCGCCCTGGGAAACGTCATGCATCGACTGCGCGCCGTGTGCAAGCGCCTCCTGCACTTCCTCCCCGACAAACAACCGGCTGCCAAACCGTTTCGCCTCCTCCACCAGATGCAGTGGAAACTTTTCCAGTAGCGATGCGGCATGCGACTGTGCCAGAATCGCCGTCCCTTCCATTCCTGCAAAGCCCGTCATCACAAGCTCCATTCCGGGGCAAAGCCCGGATACCGGCAGCACCGCAGCTTCACAGACGCCAAATACGCTCACCGTTGCCACGATCCGGCACACGGCGTCGGATACCTCCGTATGCCCGCCCGCCAGTCCCATGTGCAGTTCCTTACAGCATACATTTGCCGTATCCATCATCTGCCGCAGCGTTTCTTCCCCTGTTTCCGGCGGAAGCATCAAAGAGATGCTTAGCGTCTGCGGCTTTGCCCCCGCGCAGAGCACATTGTTCGCCGCATGGCAGATAAGGTAGCGCAATCTCTCAGCCGTATCTGTCACCGCCGTCTCCATTGAACTTGCCGCCGGCTTTTTTTCACCAACATGGAATATGGCACAGTCCCGGCCAATGCCGGGTCCCTGCACCATATCCTCCTGCTTTGCCTTACATCGTTTTAAGACAGAACGTTTTAACACGTTTTCTGATATTTTTCCAACTCTCATTTATCCCATCCTACCAGGTCACGACAGATCCATCATCCGAAGTGTAGGTATCTATATCTTCCACCGCTGGCGTGTCGATTATCGTTCCTGTCGTATCTGTTATGTCGACCGTACCCGACTCGATTGTGATTTCATCTGAGGTCGTATCCGACTGCTGCGTCTGCTCCGTCGTCTCTGTCGCAGAGGACACGCCTGTTGCCGCCAACTGGGCAGCCGCCAGGTCACCGGCATAGATCGCGTTCAAAAGCTCCTGCGTAGCTCCCGCCGTTCCCACTTCATATGTAGCGGCAGTCGCTTCATAGCTGCTGGAATTCACCTGCTCAGTCGTCGTTTCCCCGTTGTATGTCACATATTTATACAATACTGCCGTCATGCCGGACGCTGCCGCCTGAACCTGGTTAATGTAGCCCATCGGCTGATCCGGGTTCGCCACCAGATTTGTGCCCTCCGGCGCTGCGACCGTACCAGTCACCACAGACTCATAATATACCTGCCGGTCTGCCGGCCTTGTCTCTTTCCCATAGATAGAGAAGGTCAATACGCCGCCGCCCGCATACCCGGAAATAAAGATCGGCGTATCGGAATTATTCTGAAATACCAGATCCATGCTCCCCTCTGCAATCGCCGCGTCCATTGACAGCTCCACATAGGAAACTGTCATCGTATGGCAGTGCCGTTCTACAATATCGACCTCCGCCAGAAGAAGCGCATTGTATAATGTCGTTGACACCTGGCAGATACCGCCGCCATAGCCCTGCACAACACGCCCCGCCGCATACTCGCCGCCCAGCTCATAGCCGTTTTCCGCATTAAAGGGCACCAGATGCTCGCAGACAGAAAAGCTCTCTCCCGGCCATACAACATGGTCGTTAATCAGCTCTGCTCCGCGCTCCACATTGGTGTTTCTTCCGTAAGTTCCCGAATAATAGGTCGTATAGGTGCCCAGAAGATCCTGAATCTGCTCCAGATCCTCCGTATTGCCCTTCGGCTCCTCCGTCTCCACCGAGATCGCCACGCTGCCGTCTCCTCCCTGCCACTGGTCAGAGACATAGTCCTCTATAATCGCAACAGATTCCTCCACATTGACGACCTGCCCGGTCACCCCTTCTTCAAGGATAAATCCTCCGCCGCCGTCCGATGTGATAGAAGCGTCCTGCGCCTCCTTCTCAAACTGCTTGCATTTTTCCTCCACAAACGATCTTACCTTATCAGAATTTGCCTGAAAAGAAAGTGTAAGCGTCTGGGCTTCCTGCTCCAGATCCTTTGTCTCCTTATACCTTTTAATAAAATTGCCGGAATTGCCTACATTCATCGCCTGCTCTACAATATCCCTGTTCTTCCACTGAAGCCCCAGGTCTACCGCCGTCGCGTCAATATTATCCTCTCCCACCTGCACATCGATAACAGAAGAAAGATACTCCGACACTTTTTCCTCCACACGCGCCTCTGCCTCCGCATAAGTCATGCCGGAAACGTCGATGTCATTCACATAGACGCCCTGGCTGATCGTGTCCTCCGCATAAGCCGTGCCGCCCATCCCCAGCAGGGCAATGCAGGCTGCTGCAGCCAGCAGTGAAAAAACCCTTTTTCTTTTAATCATTATATCCCCCTGACTTTCTTAGAAAAATGCTCCGATAATCATACTTACCACCATCGCCAATATAATCAGGATCGCAATGGTTGATGCGATCATTCTTTTTCTCTTTGTGTTTCTCATATCCATCATATCCAAATCACCTCTTAATCTTCCCGTATGCAGATAATATTTGATCGGTCATCCTTGACGCCTCGCTTCTGGTTAGGCTGTCAATAGACACATCCAAGTCTATTCTATGATATTTTATCAAATCTATCAAGTACGCTTTTTGAAATTTTGTGGCAGGGCTCTGCTTTTTCACGCGATACATCATCTCCTGCGGCAGAAAATCCTCTTTTTCCCCGTTGTCAAACTCCTCTGCCAGCCTGCCGTAAAGCGCCGCTGCCGCTCTTGCATCCGCCAGCGCGCGGTGATGCTGCTCTTCTATTTTATAATAAGTACAGAGGGATTCCAGGCTTTTGCTCGGAAGGTGCGGCAGATACTTCCGCGCGATCCTCAGCGTATCCACACCCTCCTTCTTAAATTCCCGCCCCATATTTGCCGCCGCCTGCCTGATAAAACAATAATCAAACAGGATCTGATGCCCCAGAAGCGGCAGCCCTTCGCAAAAATAAATCAACTGTTCCACCGCTGCTTCCGCCGTCATGATATCGTTTCTGCTCCTGGCTTTTTGCAGCGTCTCATTGCTGATACCGGTAATCTCCGTGGCCTTCTTCGGTATGGGAATCACACAGTCCACCAGCGTGGAATAGGAAGCCTCCACCTGTCCGCCCTTTATCCGAACCGCCCCGATTTCCAGAATGCGGTCGCTGGCAGGGTTTAAGCCCGTCGTTTCCAGGTCCAGCGCGACATAATCTGAAATCACTCCGCGTCCCCTCCTTTGCCGCGCCTCTTTTGCACCTGCCGCATCTTCTCTGTCACATCGAAAACCAGCGCCTCATAATTTAATGGATTCCTCTTCCTGTAATCAAACAGCAGCCAGTGTTCTCCCTTTTCCCCGCTGCCCAGCACATCATACCGGAAACGCTCCAGGTGCGTCATATGCAGCAACTGCTTCGCCTGATATCCCTCATAACCGGCAAGCAGCCTTCGCGACTGCTCCTCTTCCCTGTAAAAATCCCATATACACGTTTTTTCTCCAGATAAATCTTCTGCCCAAGCCGGACGGCTCTTACTGTTCTCCCGCAGGTAAATATCCAGCGTCAGATATTCTTCATACACCGGCTGGTCTGTGACTGTCCTGATAAAGTCTCTCAAAATGACAAATCTTGCCATGCGGGAATGATTTTTCCCATTCAGGTTCTCTCTTTCATAATATTCCCCCAACCTCTGATACATTTCAAAAGCATGGGAAAATTCTTTTTCCAGATGCCTCATCGTGTGGGCAAACTGCCCACTGTTATAGTAAACCTCCACCATCTCTTCCACTGCCTTCAGCCTCAGAATCTCATCATAAGACAGCCATTCGGTGCGCAGCACCTCATAAACCGGCTCCGTGTGATAGCAAAGCCCGTACGCAGCGGCATTTCTATGCATTTTGGAACCTTTCAGCACCTTCAGGAAACCAAGCTGAAACTGATCCGGGCGCAACGCATAGACATCGTTAAACGAACGCACAAAGCTTTCATAGCCCTCATAGGGAAGCCCGGCGATCAGATCCAAATGCTGGCGGATATTGGCTCCTTCTTTTATCCTTTTTACGTTCCGGCAAAGATGCACAAAATCCATCACGCGGTCAATCTCCCGAACCGTGTCCGTATTCGTGGACTGTACACCGATCTCAAGCTGCACCAGCCCCGGGCGCATGGAATTTAAAAGTGCCAGTTCCTCTTCATTTAACAGGTCTGCCTCTATCTCAAAGTGAAAGTTGGTGACCCCGTTATCATGCTCCCGGATATACCGCCATATTGCCAGCGCATGGCTGTGCCTGCAGTTAAAGGTCCGATCCACGAATTTCACCTGCGCCACGTCCCTGTCCAGAAAAAACTGCAGCTCCTCCAACACTTTTTCCGTGCTGCGGAAACGCACCCGTTTATCAATCGATGAGAGACAGTAACTGCAGGAAAACGGACAGCCGCGGCTGCTCTCATAATAAATGATCCGGTTTTCAAACTCCTGAAGGTTCTCATACAGGAAGGGAATCCGATCCAGGTCCAATAACGGACGCATCCCATTTGTGACAATTTCGCCCTGATTTGTCCGGTAGGTGATTCCCCTGATCCTTTCCAGGCTCCCGCCGTCGATATAATATCCGGCAAGCTCGCAGAAGGTTTCCTCCCCCTCGCCCACCATGACTCCCTTTACCTCCGGGTGTGCAAACAGAAAGTCCTCCGCATCATAGGAAACTTCCGGTCCGCCCGCCCAGATATCCGTCTGCGGAAGAATCTTCGGGAGATCCTTCACTATCCGCTCGATCATCTGCAGATTCCAGATATAACAGGAAAACGCTGCCACGTCTGGTTTTCTTTTATAAATTTCCTGCAAAATATCATCAGGATAATGGTTGATCGTAAATTCCACAATCTCAATTTCATCCCCATACTGCCCGGCAAATGCCTTAAGGGCGTACACGGCGGGGTTGGAATGAATGTATTTTGCATTAACTGCGATCAGTAACAGCTTCATATTACATCAGTTCTTTCATTAAATACTTATATATTTCCGCATTCTTTTTCTGCCAGTTGTCGCACAGGAGGATCGCCTGCTGCTCCAGCGGCACAGACAGGGAAAGGTCCACCAGAATATCCTTCTTTTCCTTTACCTGCAGCCGCACCGTAAACTCGCCGCTGGCGTTGCTGAAATAATCTGCCACGACTGCATTTTCGTTGCGCAGCTTTACCTTGTTCTTTTTTAAATATTCCTCTATATCCTTCTGAATCCCTTTTGAAATCCTGTTTCCAAAGTATCCCAGTGTTTCCCTGCCAAGCTCTGTCAAAGAATAATGCGTGCTGTTGCGGATCGTTTTGGTGTCCAGAAGCTTTGATTCCACCATATCAGCCAATGTCTCCTGCAGTGTAAAATAATCCGTATACCGCTCTTCAAGGATAAAATCGGAAATCTGACTGTTTGTCAGCGCAAATTCCACCTTATTCAGCATATACAAAACAATCAGTTTATAAAGCGCATGAACCTCCTGCATCGTCGCTCTCCTTTCTACTACAATACCTGCCCTGCCATGTACCCCGGCGTTTTAACTCTCTGTGGATCTCATTTAGCACCGTCCGCTTTCTGCAGCTCCATAAAGGCGCCAGCAGCAAGTCCTTCGGGCCGTCGCCTGTCAGGCGGTGAACGGTAATCTGCGGTGAGAGATGCTCCAGGCAGGCAATTGCCACCGCAATATATTCCTCCATCGTCATAACGGAAATTTGCTGCTTTTTATATAATTCTCCTAAATCTGTCCCCTCCAAAACATGGAGAAGCTGCAGTTTGATCCCCTGAATATCACATTCATTTAAATATTCCACTGTCTCCAGTATCTGGCTGCGCCCCTCTGAGGGAAGCCCGATAATCGTATGCACGATAACGTCGATCCCCTTTGCCCGCAATTCCTCTACTGCGCGGGCAAAACAGGGCAGCTCATAGCCCCTGCGGATAAACTTTGCCGTCTTTTCATGGATCGTCTGCAATCCAAGCTCCACCCACACCGGCTTTTGCTGATTCAGCCGTGCCAGCAGCTCTACTGCCTCCTCTGGCAGGCAGTCCGGGCGCGTCCCTATGGAGAGAGCCACCACCTGCGCATCTGCCATCGCCTCCGTAAAGATTCTTTCCAGATACTCTACCGGCGCATAGGTGTTCGTATATGCCTGAAAATAAGCAATATATTTTCTGGCTGGTTTCTTATCCCGCAGCGCTTCCTTCTGCACTCTGATCTGTTCGGAAACGGAAAGCCTTCCATCGGCAGCAAAATCTCCGCTGCCGCCTGCGCTGCAGAAGATACAACCCCCTGTCCCGATCTTTCCATCGCGGTTGGGGCAGGTCATACCGCCATTTAAGGACAGCTTATACACCTTCTCCCCAAACTGCTGCTTCAACTGAAAATCAAGGGAACGGTACGGCTTCTCACCCCACATTTTCACATCTGTATCCGCCATCTGTAACCTCCCCCTTCTTTTTCCTATCATACTTCATTTGCCACTTTCATGCAAGCGTGATATACTACCCTAAAGAACCATCCAGGAGGGATTGCTATGAAACTTACCCATCAGCAGTGTGAAAAAATAACATTTGCCATCCAGGCGGTACTGGGCGTCCTTATCATCGGCATTTCCGCAAAAAACAGCGCCAAAGTGCAAACTGCACAGATGAAAAAATTAGCCGCAAAAGACGCCCGGCGCGCGAATAAGCTGCAAAAATCCGAATACCAGCTCCGCCAGAAGCTGCTCCGGCAAAAATATACGGCAAAGATCCGCCAGGCAAAAAAAGCGAAAGGAATCCTGCCGTCATGAAAAACTACCAGATCACCGAATGGTGCCACCATTTTATTGCCGGGCACGTAAAACCCGGGGATTTTTGCATCGACGCAACCGCCGGCAATGGCAAAGACACGGAATTTCTCTGCCGGCTTGTGGGAAATAGCGGAAAGATCCTCGCTTTTGACATTCAAAAAGCCGCCATAGACGCTACTGCAAGCCGCCTGCAAAAAAACGGGCTGTCGCATATCGGCACCCCGATACTCGACAGCCATGTACACATGGATCAATATGCCACAGCGCAAAGCGTCAGTTGCATCGTATTTAATTTCGGCTACCTGCCGGGCGGAGACCATGCGCTCGCCACAAAGCCGGACACCAGTATTGCCGCCATCGATACCGGGCTTCGCCTTCTCAAAAAGGGCGGCATGATGAACCTTTGCATCTACAGCGGCAAAGACAGCGGCTTTGCTGAGCGCGACGCGCTTCTTTCCTATTTAAAATCACTGGACAGCCGCCGTTATATGGTCGTTCTTTCCAGCTATTATAACCGCCCCAACCATCCGCCCATCCCGGTGCTGATCGTAAAGCTGTAATCTCCTTATTCTTCCCTCAGCCATTCCAGATACGCGCGTATCTGCTTTTCATATCCATTATCAGACGGCTCATAAAAAGTCCTGTCTTTTAATTCCTCCGGCAGGTACTGCTGCCTGGAAAAATGCCGGGGACAATTATGCGCATACTCATAACCGACTCCATGCCCCAGCTTTGCCGCGCCTTTGTAATGGGCATCCTGCAGATGGACCGGAATCGTCGCCTTCGAATTTTTCACCGCTTCCGTGGCGGCAAAAATCGCATTGGTGGCAGAATTGCTCTTGGGCGCCGACGCCACATAGAGCGCTGCCTGCGCCAGTATCAACTGTGCTTCCGGCATCCCCACTCTTTCCACTGCCTGCGCCGCCGCCACTGCCACCTGCAGCGCCTGCGGATCCGCATTCCCCACATCCTCCGATGCGCAGATCATAATTCTCCTGGC
>CAZAQD010000045.1:0-15016 GCA_964487425.1 uncultured Marvinbryantia sp.
TAAAATGAATCGAGTGTTCGAGACCTTCCACTCGTAAAACAAAACTAAAGGAGAATAATTGAATATGAGAGACAAAAAAGTATTATTCACTGTGCAGGCGGCAGCTATCGCTGCCATTTACGTGGTACTGACCGTGGTATTCGCGGCAATTTCCTTCGGGGAAGTCCAGATCCGCTTCTCAGAAGCGCTAACGGTATTGCCGTACTTCACTCCGGCTGCGATTCCCGGATTATTCATCGGCTGTATCATCGGAAACTTTATGGGAGGCGCGATTCCGGTAGACATCCTCTGCGGAAGCCTCGCTACGCTGATTGGTGCTGTTGCATCCTACCAGCTCAGGAAAACAAAGTATTTTGTTCCGCTTCCGCCAATCCTCGCAAACACCATTGTCGTACCGTTTGTTCTTTACTATGGATACGGGATTAATCTTCCGATTCCCTTCATGATGCTGACGGTAGGTATCGGAGAGGTATTATCCTGCGGAGTACTGGGACTGATCGTACTGTTTGCACTGGATAAATATAAGAATGTAATCTTTAAAAACGCCACGGTCTAACACTTACGGCGCTGTCATTCCCGACAGCGCCGCTTTTTTGTACCCTATTCCTTTGGTATATCCAAAAATCCGATAAAGATGTTGCCGGAATTCTCAAACAGCTCCAAGGAGTCCTCATCACTGAGCAGATACGTCTCCTCGGCTCCCGGCTCATAGAAGCGGACGTTCCCCCACTGATCGTAACCGGTAAGTACCCGGATACCGTCCGTGGTATCTGCCAGAACCGGATTACCGGCGCTGATAAAATACAGAATCTCATCCATGTTACAGCCGCTTAAGTCCAGCACACGCTTATCGGGAAGCAGTTCCGCCAATTCCTCCAGATTCATGTTTCCATCCAGAATACACTGTTCAATCTGCCCAAGCGCGATTTCCGCCGTATCCTGCTTATTTCCACGCTCCCAAATATAGTTCTGGTTCTGGTCCACCACAATTCCATACTGAGAATCCGCGCGCACAATCGCAGTGTTGGCATTTTCATAAATGCTGTCCAGCTTTCCTTTCGCATAGACGTAATACAACTCTTCCTCATGTTTTTTGACTGGGATAGTAATATTTCTGTCCCCCTCTTGGATAATCATGTTGCTGCGCACCACCTGGGGCGTCTTCGGTGTCTGGTCATCACCCAAAAGCAAAAGCATCTCCGTCTGTTTCCGGTCGGTTACCTGTGTCGTCATCCCCACCGTACTGTCCTCTGCCGCATTGTCAATAATATGGTCAACAGATGTTTCCACCCATCCGTCCCCCGATTTTTTCACCCGCGTCATTGTAAGAAGCTTATCCGTAATCTCCGCCCCGGTCACATATACGCCCGTCTCGCCGTACTCCTTCACCCGCTCGCCGTCTTCATTTATAATAATGATCTCCTTCATTGGGAACAGCTCGTCCCCCTCATGCGACGCGTCGATATCCGCCGCATCCGCGATACCGTAAACCAGCGATTCGTTCATGTAGCCCAGCATACGGATCCGCTCATTTTCCCCACAGGTAATCCGGCTCACCTCTTTGGTATCCAGATCCATAATCTCAATCATGGTCGAATTATACGGCTCATTTTCCGCAAGATAAGCAAACTTCTTCCCCGACTTTGAGCCTGCGTAGCAGTTGGTCTTCATCCCCTCAATCAGGGTATTCACACTAAAATCAAGCAGATTTATCTCATAGACGTCGCCATCCAACAGCAAGTAAAAATCCTCCTGGTCGTCCGAAATATAAGAAATCTCATTGACATCCGATTTCAGCAGGTCATAGGAACGGTCTGTCATAACAAACAGTTTTTCCTCCACTCCGCCGGACAACGCGTCATAGTGGTACAGCCCTACGCCGGATTCCCCCTCGTGGTTTCCGCGGTTCATATAGCCCGCCGCCACAAAATAAATGTCGCCGCTGGTACTCATATGAATCACTTTAATCTCATGCTGTCCGTAGATATCCCGGTAGTCGCTGTCCCCTTTCTGGCGGAACGTAAACACCTGCGCCATCTTGCCGCTGGCAATATCGTAGCTCCAGAGTTCGCCGCCCTGCACAAAAGCGAAATAATTATTTTCATCGTCGCTTGCAAACGTCATATTCCGGTCTGTAATCCCAAGATTAATGCCATTGCTCGTTATCACGTTATTATCAGGATTAAAAATCTCATTCGTTGTCCGCTCAAAATCCAGCAGCATTACCGTCTCATCCACGCAGCGCAGACGGAAATATTCATTCACTGTATACAGCTCCGTATTTTCCTCCTCATCCTGCGCACTGATTAAGTATTCCTGGACAATTGTCGCCGTCGTTTCATTCAGCTCCTTAATCATGGGCACCGATTTGTAATAAATCTGCGGATTCAGATTCCCCCATACCAATTGGTCGGTTGTGGTGTGAATGTCCATAAACGACAGATTCACTTCTTCCACATCATCCTCCGGCTCCAGGTACAATGCCAGGATGTCCACGCCGCTCTTATTCAGGCATTTTTCTGAAAACGAAATCACAAAATCCAGATACTCTTTCGTATGAAGGCTGTCCTGCTGCACGACCCTCGTATAATAATAAACGTCCCGGTCATCCACTTTCAGTTGGATTTTCAGAACATATTCCTGATTCATACGCATCAGGTTCTGCAGCGTAAAGCTGGCGTCTATGTAATCCTCATCCCTGGTAATATCCGTCACTTTAGTATTTTCCAGAGAAGTCCCGCCATCCGCCGTCACCACTTCAAAATAAACATCCGTCACATTCGTGCCGTACGTCTGAATCCTGATCGCCACATCCCGCTCCGTCGAGATCGGCGTCAGCGTATCCCGTACAGCCGTCACCTCCATTGGATTGACGTATCCATGCAGCGGATTCATCTCTACATCTTTATATACCATATAGACTAACGGGAGGCTTGCCTTTGACATCTCCTCTGTCCTTGTCTTCGTCTCATCATTCAAAATCTCTGCAAATACCGCCATGCCGCACAAAAACACCGCCAGCAGCACCACGACCCTAATCAGGATTCTTTTCATGCTTACCTCCTGTCCTTAAAAGATGGTAAAGCAGTGGATCCGCTCCCCACGCCTGCATGCATTTCTCCAGCGCGCCCGCTTCCATCTTCCCCTTATTCCTTTTCACCGCACGAATCAAAATATTCTTCGGCGTATGCTCCATATCAATAAACTCCAGGACCTGAACCTGATACCCCTCCAATTCCAGGAGTTCCGCCCGAAATGCATCGGTCAGAAGCGCCGCCACCCCCTCTCTCAACACATATTTTTTCTTCCTGTTATGTTCCAATACAACCGGCGTCCGCCCGGGCTCTGCCTTTTTCTGCCTGATGGATGCTTTGCCTTTTTTGCTTACTAACGCCTGTACAGACACTTCTGTTGTATCAAGCTGCAACTGTTTATAATCCCGCAAAAGCCACTCCTCAATCTGCCTGCTTCCTCCGGGAAATAATTGGTATGAAACTCCTTTTTCCCATCCGAAACAGCAGCCTGAAGCATCAAATTCTTCCATCCCTATATGATAACAGAAGCCCTCAGATTACGAGAGGGCTTCCTTCCTCTTCTTTTTCTTTGTATATTACTATATTAATCGTTTTCTCCTAAAACTGCAACCCCCTACCAGCGGCGGCAGTTGCGATGCCTGCATCTTCTGTGAAACATTTCCTGATAAAGCATAACCTGGATAAAATCTCCCAGAAAATTCTGATTCGGGCGGCAATTTCTGCAAGGTTCTCTGTTCATCGTATACAGATCCGCCTGTTCTTCGACCTGTCCGGCGGGAATCTGTTCGCTGACTGTTTGCAGGATTCCATCTGCGATGCCCCGCACCCTCGTTTTATCCGGCATGCTGTCAAACATGGCGCTTCCCTCATACTCCATTTTATCGCAGGCTTTTTCCACCTCCGCCAAAATAATTTTCGCCATATCCGGGTATAGTTCCTTCAGCCTTTGCCAGTCTTTCTCATCCTCTTCCATCAAAGATCCCGACATGTTCCCCGGTTGGGACATCCTGTTCTGCCACAGCATTTGATTGGGCTGCTGCGAAGTATCCTGCCACGATCTGCCCTGCTGCTGCGTCATACCCTGCCATGATCCGTTCGGCTGCTGTGCCATACCCGGCCATGAACCATTCGGCTGCTGCATCATACCCTGGCGGGACATATCAGGCTGCAGCATTCCACTATTCATCAGCATTCCCCGCTGCATTGCGCCGCTATTGGCGCCGCTCATCTGCCCCGACTGCATTCCGCTGCCCATGCCGGGCATCATCTGCGACTGGCTGCGCTGCCAGCTTTCCGGTATTTTACCCGGCATCTGTCCCTGATCCATCATCTCATCACATCTCGGATAGCAGGGGCATTCGCGGACACAAGCGCTGGATTTTTTCTTCTCATCCATCTGCTTACTCCTTTTTTCACTTTACTATCATACTATGTTCCCAGGAGTAAAAAGTGATAAGCCTGACATGTGCTTTTCGTATTTAGTGGAAAAATATGAGCAGCTATAGTCGCGCGACTATAGCTGCTTTTTCTTAAAGGACTTTTTCACATCCCCTATATTACACCCAAACTACCACTTCACTTATTTTATCCTGCTGTGCAGCTCCTGCAGCGACACCACCTGATGGCTCTCTTGCTTCTGAACAGTCTGAATCCCCTCAGCGCTTGCCAGCGCAGCCGCCATCGTCGTGATATACGGCACGCGGCTCTTGATGCACGCCTTGCGCACATAGCTGTCGTCCGGTCCTGGCTCATCGCCTTTCGGAGTGTTGACAACCAGGTCAATCTTGCCGTTTGTAATCATGTCATAGGCGTCCGGTCTTCCTTCATACATCTTAAATACCTTCTCCGCCGGAATACCCGCCTCTTCGATCATCTCTTTTGTATGCCCGGTTGCAATAATCTTAAATCCGGCATTATGGAATCCTTTTGCCACCTCTGCCAAATCACCCTTATCACGGTCGCTGACACTGATTAGTACCGTACCGGACAGCGGCAGCTTGCTCTTGGTTCCCTCCTGCGCCTTGAAATAAGCTTCTCCAACCGTCTGCGCCAGTCCCAGGACCTCTCCGGTGGAACGCATCTCCGGTCCCAGAAGCGGATCGACCTCCGGGAACATATTGAACGGGAATACAGCCTCTTTTACGCCGTAATGCGGAATCTCCCGTTCTTTTAAATCCTTCAGCGGCGACGGCTCGCCGGTAAACTCAGAGGTAATGATTTCTGTCGCCAGCGGCACCATCGCAATGTTGCAGACTTTCGATACCAGCGGCACCGTCCTCGATGCGCGCGGGTTTGCCTCCAGCACGTAAACCTTGCCGTTTTCAATCGCATACTGCATATTCATCAAGCCCCGCACATGCATCTCCTCTGCGATTTTCTTCGTATATTCCTTAATTGTACGCAGATTATCCTCTGAAATATTTTTCGACGGAATGATGCATGCGGAGTCACCGGAATGTACGCCCGCCAGCTCAATATGCTCCATAACCGCCGGTACGTAAGCATGTTCGCCGTCGCTGATCGCGTCCGCCTCGCACTCCATCGCGTGGCGCAGGAAACGGTCAATCAGGATTGGGCGGTCCGGCGTCACGCCTTCCGCTGCCTCCATATAGATCTTCAGGTTTTCCGGGTCGTATACGACCTCCATACCGCGTCCGCCCAGCACGTAGGACGGGCGAACCATAACCGGATATCCGATCTTTTCAGCGATCGCCAGCGCTTCCTCTACATTGATTGCCATGCCTGCCTCCGGCATCGGAATGCCAAGCTTGTCCATCATGGCGCGGAAAATGTCTCTGTCCTCCGCCATATTGATCACTTCGGGCGAAGTGCCGAGAATCTTAACGCCAAATTTCTCCAGGTCCGCCGAAAGGTTCAGCGGCGTCTGCCCGCCAAACTGCGCAATCACACCCAGCGGCTTTTCTTTTTTATAAATGCTCAGCACATCTTCTAAGGTCAAAGGCTCGAAATACAGTTTATCGGAAGTATCATAGTCCGTGGATACCGTCTCCGGATTGCAGTTTACAATAATCGTCTCAAACCCCGCTTTTTTCAACGCCTTTGCCGCATGTACACAGCAGTAATCGAACTCGATTCCCTGTCCGATACGGTTTGGACCGCCTCCAAGAATCATGATTTTATTCTTATTATCGCTCACCTTGCTCTGATCTTCTATATGATAGGTCGAATAGTAATAAGCGCTGTCCTGTGTTCCACTTACATGAACGCCCTCCCAGGCTTCCTCAATGCCTGCCGCAATCCTTGCATCGCGGATTTCCTCCTCCGGCACTTCCAAGATCTGGCTTAAATACTTATCGGAAAATCCATCCAGCTTTGCCTGCTTTAATGTCGCCTCAGCCGGTACATGCCCCTTATTTTTCAGAAGCTCTTCTTCCTCCTCCACCAGCTCTTTCATCTGCTGCAGGAAATAATGCTTAATCTTTGTCAATTCAAATAATTCATCCGGCGTAGCGCCTTTTCTTAACGCCTCATACAGGATAAACTGCCGCTCACTGGTCGGAACCACCAGCATTTTCAGCAGCTCCTCTTTTGTTTTTTCATGGAAATCCTTCGCAAAGCCAAGCCCGTAACGACCGATCTCCAGGCTGCGGATCGCCTTCTGGAACGCCTCTTTGTAAGTCTTACCGATACTCATGACTTCGCCTACGGCACGCATCTGTGTGCCCAGCTTGTCCTCCACGCCTTTGAATTTTTCAAATGCCCAGCGCGCAAACTTCAGCACAACATACTCGCCGTCCGGCACATACTTATCCAGCGTGCCGTATTTTCCGCAGGGAATCTCATCCAGCGTCAGGCCGGAAGCCAGCATCGCCGATACCAGCGCGATCGGGAAGCCGGTTGCCTTACTTGCCAGTGCGGAGGATCGTGAGGTTCGCGGATTGATCTCAATGACAATGATCCTTCCTGTCTTTGGATCATGGGCAAACTGCACATTCGTGCCGCCGATCACCTGTACCTCTTCCACAATCTTATATGCCTGCCTCTGCAGCTCCTTCTGTGTCTCCTCGTCAATGGTCAGCATCGGCGCAGAGCAGAAGGAATCTCCCGTATGCACGCCCAACGGGTCAATATTTTCAATAAAACATACCGTAATCAGATTATTTTTGGCATCACGAACCACTTCCAGCTCCAGCTCTTCCCATCCAAGTACCGACTCCTCCACCAATACCTGTCCGACAAGGCTTTCCTGCAGCCCTCTTTCGCACACCGTTTTCAACTCTTCTACATTATAAACCAGGCCGCCGCCTGCGCCGCCCATCGTATAGGCAGGTCTTAATACCACCGGATATCCCAGCTCATCCGCGATCTTCAGCGCTTCTTCCACGCTGTATGCCACCTCGCTGCGCGCCATCTCAATCCCCAGCCGGTTCATGGTCTTTTTAAATTCAATGCGGTCTTCCCCACGCTCGATCGCGTCTACCTGTACGCCGATCACCTTCACATGGTATTTGTCAAGAATACCCTCATTTGCCAGTTCGGAGCACAGATTCAACCCGGACTGCCCGCCCAGATTCGGCAAAATAGCATCCGGTCTTTCCTTAGCAATGATCTGTTCCAGGCGCTCTACGTTCAACGGCTCTACATACGTCACGTCCGCGATGCCCGGATCTGTCATAATCGTTGCCGGATTGGAGTTCACCAGCACGATCTCATATCCAAGCTGGCGCAGCGCTTTACACGCCTGCGTGCCCGAATAATCAAACTCGCACGCCTGCCCAATGATAATCGGACCGGAACCAATAATCAACACCTTATGAATGTCTGTTCGTTTGCTCATAATATCCTCCGTCTGTATCTATTCCTGTCTTTTATTCTTATGCTATTTTACATGAGACTTCTCAAAAAATCTACAGGAAGTTTACACTTCTGTAAATGACATCCGCTGTTTCATACCGGATGCCATAATATCATATACAATACTTCCATCCGCCAGGACGGTTTTTTCAAAGGAAACTTCCTTCCCTTTTAATTTATTTCTCACATAGACTTCCACATCGTCCGTCTCAATCTCCTCAAAAAACACATCCCGCATCTGATTGTTGCTGCATTGGTTAAAAATTTCCCATACTACTTCATATTCTTTCATTTTTCGCACCCTCCTTTCTTTTTCAGGCACAAACGCCGCGTGCGGATTCCCGCAAAAAGACACCGGATCCTTTTTCCGAATCCGATGTCTCTTTTTTACTAGTCTGTTGTACTCTTCTGCATGTTCTTAATCAGGGCAAGCACTAAGGCAAGCATCAATAATCCCGTAATCCACGGCACGATCACATTCTGGGCAAAACCAGCCACAATATAGGTGATAAAAGAAATCACTGCCACAAGCATGGCATACGGAAGCTGCGTAGACACATGGTTAACATGGTCGCTCTGTGCTCCTGCCGACGCCATAATCGTCGTATCCGAAATCGGCGAACAATGGTCGCCGCAGACAGCTCCCGCCATACATGCGGAGATCGAAATAATCATCAGCTCAGGATTTGTCTCCTGGAATACGCCAACCACGATCGGAATTAAAATACCGAAGGTTCCCCAGGAAGTTCCGGTTGCAAACGCCAGTCCGCATCCGATCAGGAAAATAATTGCCGGCAGCATCATCGCCATACCGTCCGCACTGTTTTTCACCAGCTCCTCTACATACGGGGCAGCCCCCAGGCTGTCCGTCATCGCCTTCAGCGTCCATGCCAGAGTCAGAATCAAAATCGCCGGCACCATCGCCTTAAATCCTTCCGGCAGGCAATCCATGCACTCTTTAAAATTTAAAACTCTCCGCATCAGATAAAAAATAACCGTAATAATCAGAGCAAACAGGCTTCCGATCGCAAGCCCGATGGAAGCATCGCTGTTGGAAAACGCATCGATAAAGCTCTCTCCGTCAAAGAACCCTCCGGTGTAAACCATTCCGATCACACAGCAGACGATCAGGCTGGCAATCGGGACAATCAGATCCAGCACGCCGCCCTTCATGTTCACCTCTTCTGCCGCTGCATTTTCATAAGGGCGCTCCGGCGTAGTATAAAGATCGCCTTTTTTGGCGTTATCCTCATGCTTTTTCATAGAGCCAAAATCCAAATCCAGCACGACAAGCCCGATCATCATAATAATCGTAAACAACGCGTAAAAATTATAGGGGATTGCCTTTATAAACAGTGAAAGCCCGTCTTCCCCTTCCACAAAACCGGTTACCGCTGCCGCCCAGGAGGAAATCGGTGCAATAATACATACCGGCGCCGCCGTCGCGTCGATCAGATAGGCAAGCTTTGCTCTGGATACGTTATGCTTATCCGTAACCGGGCGCATAACGCTTCCCACTGTCAGGCAGTTAAAATAATCGTCAATAAAAATCAGGACGCCAAGCAGAATCGTCGCCAACTGCGCGCCCATACGGCTTTTGATATGCTCCGAAGCCCAGCGTCCAAACGCCGCGCTTCCGCCCGCCTTATTCATCAGGCAGACCATTGCTCCTAAAATAACCAGGAATACCAGGATTCCCACGTTCCATGCATCGGACAGGGAACCGATAATTCCATCCTGCAATACATGAAGGACGGTCCCTTCCAGCGAAAATCCCGAATAAAACAGTCCTCCCACCAAAACCCCGATAAACAGGGAGCTATACACCTCTTTTGTAATCAGGGCAAGCAAAATTGCCACAATCGGCGGCACCAACGCCCAAAACGTCTGATACATCGCCGGAGTCGCCGCCTCCTGCTCTGCCGCCATCGCGATCATCGGGCACATTATCGACCACAAAAAGGTTCCGGTCGCAAGAAATGCCGCCTTTCTCTTTGTCATGTTCATATACTTTCTCCTTCCTCGTCCAAAAATCTTCTGATGATTGTCCTGCCCCATTTGGGCTGTCGGCCGATATTAATAATAGTATACCCGATAATCGCATAATTGCCAAGTTATTTCGACAAAAATATTCCTATTTCCCTCCCCATTTCTCCAGCAGCGCTTTTGTCTTTGGAAATGCATCCGATACGAAGAAGGAATCGCCATAGACCTCGCCGTCCTCGGATAAATAAACGATGTTCAGCCACGGAAGGGTTTCCTCGCTGTCAATCGCATCCCGCAGTTGATGCAGCGTCACACTGCGCAGCTCCTCACAAAGCGTCTCAAAGACCTCCTTCTCCTGATCTCTGTCCAGCTCCATCCTTTCCCCTTCCAGGCTTTCCGCGCTGATTTCCTCCACATATTCCTCTTCCAGTTCTTCCGCGTCCGACGGTACGCAAAGCGATACATTTCCCTCAGATACATAGCCCTGATATTCATTCTCGCCCGCCGAAATATCCAATACCTTTTCGAAATCAACTGTCAGTACCGGAATGCTCTTTTCCTTGTATTCCTCATCCTGCCAGATAGGCTCAAAATATTCATCCAGCGTTTCTTCCGCAAAAATGTAGCGCCGCTGCTTCTGTGTCCCATCCTTCATATAATAGGTCACGCCGACCGTAATTCTGTTCTGGTCGGCATCCCCAGAATCCGAACTGCTCAGGCGCTGCTCCAGCAGGGCATATGCCGCCTCCAGGTCGCTCACCGGATAATCCTCTTTCTCCACATAAGTCTGAAGCTGATAGACAATCTTCCCCTCGGCTGTCGTCAGCAGTACGTACTTGCTCTGCATACTGGCAAGCGGACCGTAATATCCCACACTGCACTGGTCGAACGCCACGCTCTCTACCTGGCTTTCTGCCGGCAGTTTTTTATCAAAGCTGCTTAAATCAAACTGGAAAAACATCAAAATACCAAAGCTCACAACGAAGGTCAGAAGAATCTGCCGTTTGTCGGAGAAAATCTCCCTTATATCCAGGCAATAGATAAATTCCACAATCGCCGTACTAACCGCGAGACCGAAAATCAGCCCAAAAAATCCCCAGAAGTAGTTGCCGCCCAATTCATAAAACAGAAGATTGCCCGTTAGGGAAAACGGAATCACCAGTAAAAACTTAATCACCCTGGCAATACCGGAAAACGCCACCGTCCGCCCGGCGCTTTCTGAAGCGCGCTGGCGGTACAGATAGACGCTGATGCCCGCCATCAAAAGCGACAGGATAACCAGCCCCAGCACCATATCCCTGGCAGAACGCTCCGCCGAAGCAAAGCGTTTCATCAAATCGATACACGCATATATCGGCGACAGCATCATATAGTCCAACGCCACATTTCCCTGGTTGAGGTAGGTCGTATAATATACCTCGTGCATCCCTTCCTGTAAAAAGAGCGCCGCCGGAAAATAAATACATGCCACTCCCATTCCCAGGATCGCCGTAAAAATCTTCCCGGTCAGCATCATAAACAGAACCATAAAGCTGTAGATTACCAGAAACGCCGCCAACTGTATGCCCATTCCCTGGCATGCCTGCTCCCAGAGAAGAATATCCGCGCAGCCCTTTACAGACGCCAGGCACAAAACCAAAAACAGGTTGACCGCATAGGGAACCAGCCACAAAACAATCCCGCTCAGGTAATGAATGATAAAAAACTGTTCCCTTCGCACCGGAAAGCTGTGATAAAAATCCAGTTTTTCTTTTGAATGCAGATAACAAAACTCCAGGATTGCTATAATAACCGCAAAAATCATCGTCAATACCAGAAGCGGCGCGTCAAAAGCCAGAAACTCTCTCATCCATTCCTGCAGATCCGCCCTGGTTGACCAATCCGCCCTGCCGTAGTCATACAGTATCACCATTCCCCCAACCAGGAAAATGATGAAATACACAAGCATCAGCAGCGCTCCCATAGCAAAATTTCTTTTTATAGATTCCTTCCACAGTTTAACCGATGATATCTTTAACGTCATAGCCGGCCACCTCCGTCTCACTAATAAAGATTTCTTCCAGGGAAAGAGGCAGGATCTCATAATACAGCGGCTTCTTTGTCTCTATCGCCATGATAATCTCCTCCTGGCTGCCCCTCACCGTAATACAGGAGAGATTTCCCATCTCTTCGCGCTTTAACACCTCCAGCTCCCCTAAAAGCCGGTTTTCCAGTGCCGGGTCCATAATCACATACTGCACTTTATGGATATCGCTCTTCATTTCCTCCAGATCCTTCGAAAACAGGATACCGCCTTTGTGGAAAAGCCCTACATGGTCGCAGATATCCTCCAGCTCGCGCAGATTATGGGAGGCAATCACCGGCGTAAATTCCCGGCTCAGCATTTCTTCCACAAAAACGCTTTTTACCGCCTGTCGTATGACCGGGTCCAATCCGTCAAAAGTCTCGTCGCACAGCAGATATTTGGTTCCCGTACAGATGCCGAGCAGGACGGATACCTGTTTCTTCATCCCTTTGGAAAACGTAGACAGCTTGCGGTTGATATCCAAATGGAATTGATCGCACATCTTTTGAAAACGTTCTTTTCTGAATCCGGGATATATGATCGCATAGTATTTCATCATATCCTTTACCCTTGCATTTGTGAAATAATACGGCGTATCCGGTATAAAACACAGCAGTGCCTTTGCGCGGGGATTCTCAAATACTTCCATGCCGTCAATCCTCACGCAGCCTTCATCCGCTTGCAAAATTCCCGCTACGACGCGCAGCAATGTGCTTTTCCCCGCGCCGTTTGTCCCAACGATGCCATATACGCCGCCTTCCCGGATATCGGCGTTGACACCGTTCAGTGCCCTGATATCGTCAAAGCTCTTTCTCACTTCTCTGATCTCAATCATCACTTTTCCTCCTTATATACTTCCTCTATTTTCCCCCTCAGCGCTTCTATGCCAATCCCCAGCTCTTTCGCCTGCCGGATCGACTTTGCCATTTCCTTCAGAAATGCTTCCCGCTTCTGCAGCGCCAGCTTTTCGCCTCCTGTTACATAATTTCCCCGTCCCTTCACCGGATAAATAAACCCGCTCTGTTCCAACATCGCATATGCCCTCTGAATCGTATTAGGATTAATCGCCAGATCCGTCGCCAGCTTGCGCACGGAGGGCATCTGGCTGTCCGGCTCCAGAACGCCCTTAATAATCAGCATCTGAAATTTCTCCACAATCTGTTCATAAATGGGACGCCTGTCTTTATAATCAATAATAATCATCGCATCCTCCTTCGATTGTATTAACTGTATTATTTGTATTAGTACACTAAGGGTATAACAAATCCCTCCTGGTGTCAAGAGGGATTTCATTAAGTATTTATAAAGATTCACTTTTAAAGGCTTGCCGGTCTTTCCACTTCATATTCAGACCAGTCGCTCAACTGTGCAGCACCGCTTAAATCCGCGCTCTCTTCATAAGAAGAAACTGTAATCGTATAAGCGCTGCCGCCCTCTGCATAAACGGTTCCGTCCGTCCCCTGGATCGTTACCGTATTGCCGTCGGCATCCACGATGGTTCCGGCATTATACAGCGCACTCAGCACGCTGTCACCGGTTACGGTCCATACAGAATCTTCGCTGATATAGAAATTGCAGGCGCCGTCCCCGCCTTCTCCCGCACAGCTTTCATCATCGATCACCGCACCTGTGAGCCGGCTGCCCTCTGTCATATAGCAATCAAGCGTACTGATGCTGTCCCATATCACGTCGCCTTCCATATCCTGGCTGATCGCGGTAAAATTGCTGTCCGCGCCGTTGCTGCCTGTCTGCCCCCATCCGCGCTGGTTGGCATTTCCGGTACATTTCAGGAAAAATTCACTGTCCTGCGCATATGTGAGTTCCACATCTTTAAGAATAAACGTGCTTTCCGTATTGGTCGTGTAGAACATCCCGCCATTTTCCGCTGTCAGCGTGCCGCCTTCCATCGAAAACGTACTGTTTCCGATCTCGGAATCGCCGGACATACTCTGATAAAGAATGACGTTCCAGGTACAGTCGTTTTGTTCATTATCGGTCATATTGCCGCTTAAATTGGAATCATACAGGCGAATGGAATTCAGCCCTTCAATGCAGACTGCTTCCGATCCGGTGGCTGTAAGCTCCGCTCCATTGATGGCAATGTCCGCCGTGCAATATACCGCCGGTGAACCGAAACCGTTGGAGGTATAAGTACCGCCGTCCACCACCATTGTTCCACCGCCGCGGTCACTG
The DNA here is from genome assembly GCA_964487425.1 of uncultured Marvinbryantia sp. GTDB lineage: Bacteria > Bacillota > Clostridia > Lachnospirales > Lachnospiraceae > Marvinbryantia. The sequence goes on from CAZAQD010000045.1 coordinate 14,095, forward strand.
CGGATCGCCGCTGCTGATTCTCCCTCTGTCGTCACATCCAGGTCCCACGCATAAAAGGCGCCGCCTCCTGCCGCGTGAATGCCGCCCGAGGTGTCCTGCTGCGTATGAATGACCGTATCCGCCGCATATACTGTGCCCTCTCCGTAGGCAAACAGCCCGGCTCCGCCGGCGGCATCTGTTGTCACGGTACTGTCACCGACATATGCGGTACCGTCTGTTACCAGCAATGCCGCTCCCACGCCGTAAAAGCTGGAATTATCGCCACCCGTACTGTCTGATGATTCCCTTGCGATTTCCGCATCATCCAATGTTACGGAAGCGCCGTTTGACACATGAACCGCATTCTCGTCTGTCCCCGTCGAGCTGTAGGATTCCCCGCTATATGTGCCGTCTTCCGTATATTCTGTAACTGCCGCGTATTCCTCCACGCCGCCGGACTGTCCCGGTCCGCCTTCGCCTCCCGGACCGCCCTGTCTCATCTCTCCATCCGGCTTCTCGGGTGCCTCGCCCATCTCTCCATCCGGCTTCTCGGGCGCCTCGCCCATCTCTCCATTCGGAATTTGTGGCGCCTCGCCCATCTCTCCGCCTTCGCCATCTGGTTTTGCAGGCGGCTCGCCTTCCGGTTTTTCTGCCGTGCCCTGTTCTTCCTGTACCTGTGCGCTGTCCTCTGCCGCCGCATAGCATCCCATCACAGTGTTTGCACTCAGCATCAAACCAAGTGCAAGCGCCATATATTTATATTTCATGTTTTTCATCCTCCTCTTTTCTTTTTGCCTGCAGTATAAATCCCCAACCTTAATTTATTCTGAAAATTTTAATCCCTCTTCCCGGCTTCATGTTTTATTGACATTGGGATTTTCCATGTCTTATAATCCCGAGTTTGACAGTGTTTTGGCTAAAAAAGTCCCGGAGACCGCACTGG
>CAZAQD010000046.1:0-14986 GCA_964487425.1 uncultured Marvinbryantia sp.
TTTCCAATGTAAGTCAAATAATTTTCACGTATCGACGAACGCCCCTTTCTGTGCTATGATAGTCAAAGGACTATTACAGATGACAGAAAGGGGCATTTTCGATGGAAAACACATCAGAAAATAAACCAAACAGACATATATGCATCGGTATCCTCGCCCACGTGGACGCGGGAAAGACGACGCTTGCCGAGAGCATCCTCTATCTGAGCGGAAGTATCCGCAAGATGGGCAGGGTGGATCATCAGGATGCATTTTTAGATACATATGAAATGGAGCGTGCCAGAGGAATTACGATATTTTCCAAGCAGGCAGAGTTTTCGCTTGGGGAAAAACAGGTGTCCCTGCTGGATACGCCGGGGCATGTGGATTTTTCGGCAGAGATGGAGCGTACCCTGCAGGTTTTGGATTATGCGATCCTGGTCATCAGCGGGGCGGACGGTGTACAGGGACATGATATGACCCTGTGGATGCTTTTGAAAAGGTATCGGATACCGGTTTTCCTGTTTGTAAACAAGATGGACCAGGAGGGGACGGATAAGGAAAGGATTTTAAGGGAACTGCAGGAAAGGCTGGATGAGCGGTGTCTGGAGTTTACACAGGGGCAGGATACCGGCAGCTTTTATGAAAACCTGGCTATGTGTGATGAAGCTGTGCTGGAGCATTATCTGGAAGAAGGAAGGGTAGAAACAGAAGCGATTCGGAGCTTGATTCGGGAGCGCAAGGCATTTCCCTGTTACTTTGGATCGGCGCTGAAGACAGAGGGCGTAGAAGAATTTTTACAGGGGCTGGAAACTTATGCAGTATGCCCGCAGTATCCGCAGGAGTTCGCTGCAAGGGTTTATAAGATCGCCAGGGACGCCCAGGGAAACCGTCTCACGTACATGAAGGTTACGGGTGGCAGCCTGAAGGTGAAAATGCCGCTTCCATCGTACAAAGAAGGCGGGGAAGTGCAGAAGGCGGATCAGATCCGCATCTATTCCGGCGCGGGCTTTCAAATGGTAAAAGAAGCGGAAGCGGGGAGGGTCTGTGCGGTTACCGGGCTGAAGGATACTTTTGCGGGACAGGCGCTGGGAGCAGAGCGGGAAGAATGGATGCCGGTCCTGGAGCCGGTGCTGACTTACCGGCTGATGTTTCCCGAGGGCAGCGATATCCATGGGATTTATATAAAACTGCTTCAATTAGAGGAAGAGGAGCCGCAGCTTCATGTCGTGTGGGAAGAACAGTCGCAGGCGATCCATGTGCAGGTGATGGGGGAAGTGCAGATTGAGATATTAAAAAGCATGATGAAAGAGCGCTTTGGACTGGAGGCAGAATTTGGCAGTGGAACGATCGTATATAAAGAGACTATTGCGGAGAAGACAGAAGGAGTAGGGCATTTTGAGCCGCTGCGCCATTATGCGGAGGTGCATCTTTTGCTGGAACCGCTGGAGGCAGGAAGCGGGCTGCAGTTTGCTGCTGCATGCAGTGAGGACGTTCTGGACCGTAACTGGCAGCGCCTGATCCTGACGCACCTGGAGGAAAAACAGCATCGGGGCGTGTTGACCGGCTCGGAGATTACCGATATGAGGATTACGCTGATGTCCGGCAGGGCGCATCAGAAGCACACGGAGGGCGGCGATTTCCGGCAGGCGACGTACCGTGCGGTACGCCAGGGATTAAAAAGCGCCAGGAGCATTCTTCTGGAACCGGTATATCAGTTTCGGCTGGAGGTGCCATCGGAATATACAGGAAGGGCGATGGCGGATATCAGCCAGATGCATGGCGAGTTCCTTCCGCCGGAGATGCAGGGGGAATTTTCCGTGCTGACAGGAAGTGCCCCGGTGGCAACGATGCAGGATTACCAGATGCAGGTGGCGGCTTATACCAGGGGAATGGGAAAGCTGTTCTGTACGCTGAAGGGATATGAGCCGTGCCATAATGCGGAAGAGGTAATTGCTGCAGCAGGGTATGACTCAGAGCGTGACACGGAGAATCCGACCGGTTCTGTCTTTTGCGCCCACGGCGCTGGATTTGTGGTGGAATGGGACAGGGTGGCGGAGTATATGCATCTGGAGAGCATTCTGGCGCCTGTAAGCGAGCCCTGCACAGAAGAAGAGCCAAAGGCGGCAAGGCAGCAGACGGCATCTTATGGAGGCTGGCAGGGGGATAAGGAGTTAGAGGAGATTTTCAATCGTACTTACGGAAGCGGCAAGGAAGGGCGCAGCAGTTGGCGTCGGAGCCGTTTTGAACCAGCTGCGCAAAAGGCAAGGCAGGGAGACGGACATGCAGGAAAGGCGGAGGCAGTAAAAGAATATCTGCTGGTAGACGGTTACAATATTATCTTTGCGTGGGAGGATTTAAAAGAACTGGCGAAAGTGAATATGGAGAGCGCCCGGGGCAAACTGATGGATATTCTCTGCAATTACCAGGGATATAAAAAGAATACATTGATTCTGGTATTTGACGCCTACAAGGTGGAAGGCGGTACGGGAGAAGCGATAAGGTATCATAATATTCATGTGATTTACACAAAGGAGGCGGAAACTGCCGACCAATACATAGAAAAGACCGTACAGGAAATCGGCAGGAAGTATCATGTGACTGTGGCGACTTCGGATGCCCTGGAGCAGCGCATCATCTGGGGCGAGGGAGCAACGAGAATGTCGGCGGAAGGGCTGCGCCGGGAAATTGAAGAGATAAACCGCGAGATCCGCAGCAATTGGGTCCAGCAGCAGCGCCCGGCAGGGACAAAGCTCTTTGAGCGTGTGACGGAGGAGATGGCGGAGCACATAGAAGAGGTACGGTTAGGGAAAAAAGAGTTTTAAGGGAAAAAGAATTGAGAGAGCTTCATGAAATCGACCGGTTGCGATCGTGGAGCTGGGAGTGGAAGAAGTAATGGTGGTCGGACACACAGACTGCGGCGTGTAGCACATGGATGCGGATATGATACTTGGACATCTGAAAGAGAGAGGAATTTCAATGGAAAGCGCGAAATATGTCGAATGTTTACGATGGAAAATCCTTGATTCTCTGTATGCCGAATGGTTATAATCATATAATAATGAGAGATATATGGAGGATGGACTTTTGGAGAAGTTAAATGTGGCAATCGCAGACGATAATGAACGGATTGTGCAGCTTTTGGACAGTATTGTCAGCAACGATAAAGATTTGGAAGTAGTAGGAAAGGCGGGAAACGGCGAGGATCTGGTGGACATCATCAGACAGAAGGAGCCGGATGTAGTGCTTCTGGATATCATAATGCCCAAGATGGATGGACTAAGCGTTATGGAAAAGGTAGGCAGGGACGCCACCATCAAAAAGAAACCGGCGTTTATCGTGATTACCGCGATCGGACAGGAAAAGATAACAGAGGATGCGTTTGAGCTTGGCGCGGATTATTACATATTAAAGCCGTTTGATAATGAAATGGTGCTCAACCGTATCAAGCATATCAGAAAATACGCGGATAGAAATTTTATGGAGGTCAAAAAGGTAAAGGCATATGAGAGCAAGAGCGAATATATGGAGCGAAACCTGGAGACGGACGTAACCAATATCATCCATGAAATCGGCGTCCCGGCGCATATCAAGGGTTACCAGTATCTGCGGGATTCTATTATTATGTCGGTGAACGATATGGAGATGCTGAATTCGATCACAAAGATTTTGTATCCGACGATCGCCAAGAAGCACCAGACGACGCCAAGCCGTGTGGAGCGCGCGATCCGCCATGCGATTGAGGTGGCGTGGAGCAGAGGGAAAATGGACACCATAGATGAGCTGTTTGGCTATACGGTCAATGGCGGAAAGGGCAAGCCGACCAATTCGGAATTTATTGCCCTGATTGCGGATAAAGTGCGCCTGGAATATAAGAACAGATAGGAAGGAACGGCTTGCTCTTTTTATAAAATTGGGTTATACTGATATCACAATACGATGAATTCGGGAGGTTTTTTATGAAGAAGGTACTGTTTGTGGCATCAGAGGGCGTGCCGTTTATTAAAACCGGGGGGTTGGCGGACGTTGTGGGGTCTTTGCCGAAATACCTCAATAAAGAGGAGTTTGATGTACGTGTCATCCTTCCTAAATATCTGTGTATGAAGGAAGAGTACAAGAATCAGTTGAATTATGTGACTCATTTCTATATGGATCTGGGCTGGAGAAGTCAGTATGTGGGTGTGTTGGAGATGGTTTATGACGGCATCCAGTTCTATTTCATTGACAATGAGTATTATTTTGCGGGCTTCAAACCGTACGGAAATATTTTCGAGGATATTGAAAAGTTTGCCTTCTTCTCCAAAGCGGCGCTTTCCGCACTGCCGGTAATCGGTTTTCAGCCGGACATTGTACACTGCCATGACTGGCAGACAGGATTGATTCCCGTATTTTTGAAGGATAAGTTCCATGAGGGAGAGTTTTTTGCCAACATGAAGTCGATCATGACGATCCATAACCTGAAATTCCAGGGAATATGGGATATGAAATCGGTAAAAAATATCACCGGACTGGCGGATTACTATTTTACTTCGGATAAGCTGGAGGCATATGGAGACGCCAATTACCTGAAGGGCGGGCTGGTTTATGCAGACGCCATTACGACCGTAAGCCCGACTTATGCGGAAGAAATCAAAACTCCGTTTTACGGGGAGAATCTGAACGGGCTGATGAATGCGCGCGCGCATGACCTGCGGGGAATTGTAAACGGCATTGATTACGATGAGTACAACCCGGAAACGGATAGCATGATCGTGAAGAATTACAATGCCAAGAATTTCCGCAAGGAAAAGATTAAGAATAAGATTGCCCTGCAGAAAGAGCTGGGACTTGCCCAGAATGAAAAGACCTTTATGATTGGGATTGTGTCCCGTCTTACCGACCAGAAGGGATTTGACCTGATTAACTATATGATAGAAGAAATGTGCCAGCAGGATTGGCAGATCGTGGTTCTGGGTACCGGCGAGGAACGTTATGAGAATATGTTCCGCCATTATGCATGGAAGTACCCGGACAAAGTTTCGGCGAATATTTATTATTCCGAGGCAATGTCGCACAAGATTTATGCGTCCTGTGATGCGTTCCTGATGCCGTCTCTGTTCGAGCCGTGCGGGCTGAGCCAGTTAATGAGCCTGCGTTACGGCACACTGCCGATCGTGCGCGAGACAGGCGGGCTGAAAGATACGGTTATCCCTTATAACGAATACGAGGGAACCGGTACCGGTTTTAGCTTTGCAAATTATAATGCGCATGAAATGTTTAATACGATCCGTTACGCGCACTCTGTTTATGTGGATAAGAAGCGGGAATGGAATAAACTGATCGACCGGGCGATGGCGGCGGACTTTTCCTGGAAAACTTCGGCTGATCAATATGCAGAGCTGTACAATTGGCTGTAAAGCGGATATCCGCATTTTATATGAATAAGCGTCCTCCTTTTTTGACATACTAAGTTCGTAATCTCAAGTCAGAAAAGGAGGAAATTTTTATGTCAGAATTATCAGAACTGGATCTGCAGAACCTGCGTCATCTGATCGGCGGCTTTTCTACGACTCATTGCAAGATGACTGCTTATGCGTCGCAGGCAGCGGATCCGGCGGTAAAACAGTTTTTCCAGAAATCCGCACAGAGTGCAATGGAAACAAAACAGCAGCTTATGGGATTTTTACAGTAGGAGGGAACAGGCATGGACGAGAAAACAATGGTATCGGACACTCTGGCAGGAATCAACGGCGAACTGGTGCGTTATGGAGAGATGATTCCGCAGACAGAGAATAAGGAATTGAAACAGGCGTTAAAGCAGATCCGCAATCAGTGCGAAGTGTCGCAGGAAGAAATTTATCAGATTGCGAGAAGCAAGCAGTACTATGTTCCGGCAGCGAAAGCAACGGCAGAAGAAGTGGCGCATGTGAGATCGATTTTGTCACAGGGCTAAAGACGATTTGGCCGGTATGGCACATCAAGGACGGCTTTACTTTTCCGGGAAATTGTGCCATACTGTACATAGTACAGAAAAAGGGAGATGGCGGGTTGAAAGACAGAAAAAAGAGAGTTGCTTTTCTGGCGCTGCTGATTTTTACAATCATGCTCTGTGGTGTGACGGCGAGCGCCGGATTCAGAAAGAAAAAGGATCCGACAGACGGAAAGTATTATTATTACTACTATACCTCGAAGAATACTTACATACATGGAGTCAAGGGATCGGGTGATTACCGACAGTGGCAGTTTAAGAATATCCGCAGCAACGGAAGCGTATATACATACTGCTTCGACGCCGACGGGCATATGCTGACAGGGTGGAAAAAGCTTACGACAAAGTCGGCGAAGGGAACCTATTACTGGTACTATTTTGACCGTAATGGAAGGATGTATAAGAACCGCACCAAGAACGGGCATTACCTGCAGAAGAATGGCAGAATGTTGACCAATAACTGGCATGGCGGCATCTATTACGGAGAAGACGGGGCAGCGATTGCCAATTACCAGCAGGATGTAAAGAGTGGCTTTAAGAAGTCGAAGAAGGGCACGAAGTATAAAAAGGCAGACGGGACGTATGCAGCGAAGGAATGGCTGTGTATTAAGGACAGCCGCGGCAAATATTACTGGTATTATTTTTACAGCAGCGGTTATATGGCAAAGAAGACCTGGGTAGGCGACCACTATGTGGACGCGCATGGAAGGTGGCTGGCAAACAGGACAAAGAAGTAAGAGGATGAGCGAAAATCAGCAGATTGGCAGAAGCCTTCCGGCGAAATCAGCCGGAGTGGCTGCTGCTGATCTGTTTTTTTAGCGTCAGGGCAGAGGAAAGCGTGAGGATGAACTGGGCAGTGACCATGCCCCAGAAATAACCGAGGATGCCAAAGACCGGGACGGCAAACAGAATAAACAAAAGCCGTATTAAGATGCCTGTCATATTATGTAGAAAGGTTTTTTTGGTAAGCCCAAGCCCGTTGAGAATGGCAAAAAGAGCCGGGTTCAGATAGAGCATGGGGCAAAGCCAGGATAAGGCGGCGATGAAGGAACCCGCGAGTCTGCTCTGGAACAGAAAATTGCCGAGAAAGCTGCCAAGCAGCAGGAAGGCAAGCCAGAAGGCGATCCCAAGCAGCAGGCAGTAAAAGCAGGTTTTTCGGACTGCACGCAGGATGGCGGGGCGGTCCTGCTTTGCCTGGGCTTCTGAAATGACGGGAAGCAGCATGGTAGAGACAGAAGAAGTGACCGCATTGGGGAAAAGGATCAGCGGCATTGCCATTCCGGTTAAAATCCCGTAAATGCTCAGGGCATCGGAGGCGTTCATTCCTGCAAGCTGAAGCTGGAGTGGAATCAGCATGGATTCCAGGCTTTGAAGAAGGCTTACCAGTACGCGGTTGAGAGTCAGGGGCGTGGAAAGTGTCAGCAGCTCGTTTAGATAATATCTTGTCCGGTGGAGCGCAGGGGGCATGGGCGGCTGGTTGGAAAAATGGAGGGTGATTGCCGTGACAGAGAACAGGGCGGCGGCAAACTCTTCGATGATAATGCCGTAGACAGCGATGGCGGGCGTTATGGGAATATTCCGTTCTGTCCAGATGAAATACAGAAGAAACAGTACGGCAAGGCGAATGGCATGCTCCATAATCTGCCCGACAGCGGGAATGGAGGTGCGTTTCATCCCATAGTAATAGCCGTCAATGCAGGCGTGTACCGAGGTGAAAGGGATCGCGTATGCGAGGAGGCGCAGAAGCTGGGAACAGCGTGGTTCCCTGACAAAGGAAAGGGCAAGCGCATCGTGAAAGCACAGCAGCGCGGCGGAAACGGCGAGGGACAGGCACAGGGACAGGAGCATGCCGGTATAAAAAATCCGCACGGCGCCCCGTTTGTCGCCGAAAGCGGCTTTTGCCGAGACAAAGCGGGAGATACAGGTCTGGATACCGGAGACAGTCAGGCTGGCAGCAAGGGCATAAAGCGGGAAAACAAGCTGATAAAGCCCCATTCCCTCCGCACCGATGATTCGCGACAGGAATATCCTATAAAAGAAACCGACGATACGCCCGATGATGCCGGCGACTGTTAAAATGAAAGCGCCGCGAAGTAATACATTTTTCTGAGACATGATTTTACCTGATCCGAAAGAACTCTTTTCAATATATTCAGAAGAGGGGCTTGACAGAACAATTTGAGAGTGCTATATTCATTTTAGTAAATCCGACTAAAACAGTCGGATTTGAAAACGTAAAGGAAGGTGGATCAATGAAACTTTCCACAAAGGGAAGATATGGACTGCGCGCACTGATCGATCTTGCGATGTACAGTGAGAAAGAAGCAGCCTCCATCAGCAGTATTTCAGCCAGGCAGGGGATATCGGAGAGCTATCTGGAGCAGCTTGTGAGGAAGCTGCGAAAGTCGGGGCTGGTGGTAAGCATACGAGGCGCACAGGGTGGATACCGCCTTGCCAAAGCGGCGACGGAAATTTCAGTGGGAGACATTCTGCGTTCGCTGGAGGGAAACCTGAATGCGGTGGAATGCCCGGGGCTGCGTGAGGATCAGGGATGCGTCGGAGCGGATTTCTGTGTGACGAAGTATGTTTGGCAGCGGATCAATGACAGTATCACAGAAGCGGTTGACGGCATCACACTGGCGCAGTTGGTGGAAGAAAGTAAAAAAGCAAGAGAAAAAGAAAACTATACAAATATAAAATGTGAGAATTGAGGTGTATAACATGAAGAAATTAATATATCTTGATAATGCGGCGACGACAAAGACGGCGCCGGAGGTTGTAGAAGCAATGCTCCCGTACTTTACCGAATACTATGGGAATGCTTCTACGGTGTACGAACTGGGCGGGCAAAGCAAGAAGGCAATGAATGAGGCGCGTGAAGTGATCGCTGATGCACTGGGAGCGAAGACAGAGGAGATTTATTTTACAGCGGGAGGCTCGGAGTCCGATAACTGGGCGCTGAAGGCGACAGCGGAGGCGTATAAGATTAAAGGAAATCATATCATTACGTCCAAAATTGAGCATCATGCCGTACTGCATACCTGCGAGTATCTGGAGAAGCAGGGATTTGAGGTGACGTATCTCGATGTGGATGAGAATGGTAAGGTAAAGCTGAGCGAGCTGGAAAAAGCGATCCGTCCGACGACGATTTTGATCTCTATCATGTATGCGAACAATGAAATCGGAACGATCCAGCCGGTCAAAGAGATTGGGGAGATTGCCCATAAGCATGGAATTCTTTTCCATACGGATGCAGTTCAGGCGTTTGCACAGCTCCCGATCCAGGTAGATGAGTGCCATATTGATATGTTAAGTGCCAGCGGACATAAGCTCAATGGACCGAAGGGAATCGGCTTTTTGTATATCCGCAAGGGAGTGAAGATCTGTTCCTTTGTGCACGGCGGCGCGCAGGAGAGAAAGAGACGTGCAGGAACAGAAAATATCCCGGGTATCGTAGGGCTTGGAGCGGCTACCAAGCGTGCGGTGGAGAACATGAAAGAGAGAACGGGCAAAGAGACAGAACTGCGGGATTACCTGATTGACAGAGTGTTAAAAGAGGTGCCCTATACCAGATTAAACGGCGACAGAAGAGACCGCTTGCCCAACAATGCGAATTTCAGCTTCCAGTTCATCGAGGGGGAATCCCTGCTGATTATGCTGGATATGGAGGGGATCTGCGGTTCCAGCGGTTCCGCCTGCACCTCAGGCTCTCTGGATCCGTCCCATGTGCTTCTGGCGATTGGACTGCCTCATGAGATCGCACACGGTTCTCTGCGCCTTACATTGAGTGAGGAGACGACGAAGGAGGACATTGATTTTGTAATTGAAACGGTTAAGAAGATTGTGGAGAGGCTGCGCAGTATGTCTCCGTTGTATGAGGATTTTATAAAGAAAGCAAAATAGTTCAGGAGGAATAGATAATGTACAGTGAAAAAGTAATGGATCATTTTCAGAATCCGAGAAATGTAGGAGAAATAGAAAATGCCAGCGGCGTAGGTACGGTGGGAAACGCAAAATGCGGTGACATTATGCGTATGTATCTGGATATCGACGAAAATGGCATCATCCAGGACTGTAAATTTAAAACATTTGGCTGCGGCGCTGCGGTAGCAACCAGCAGTATGGCAACTGAGCTGGTAAAGGGAAAGACTGTTCAGGAGGCATTGCAGGTAACCAATAAAGCAGTTATGGAGGCGCTTGACGGGCTTCCGCCTGTAAAAGTGCATTGCTCGCTTCTGGCAGAAGAAGCGATCCATGCGGCGCTTTGGGATTATGCCGAAAAGCATGGTATCAAGATCGAGGGCCTTTCCAAGCCGAAGAATGATATCAGCGAGGGTGAAGAAGAGGAAGAATATTAATCTATGAAAAAGAAAGTAGTAGTAGGCATGTCCGGAGGAGTTGACTCCTCTGTGGCTGCCTTTTTGCTAAAAAAGCAGGGATATGAGGTCATTGGCGTGACCATGCAGATCTGGCAGGATGAAGAAGAGTATGTGCAGCAGGAGAATGGCGGCTGCTGCGGTTTAAGCGCCGTGGAGGATGCCAGAAAGGTGGCGCAGGATCTGGGGATTCCCTATTACGTGATGAATTTTAAAGCCGAATTTAAGGACAGAGTCATGGATTATTTTGCTGCGGAATATCTGAGAGGCAAAACTCCCAATCCCTGCATTGCCTGTAACCGCTACGTAAAATGGGAATCGCTGTTAAAAAGAAGCCTGGATATCGGCGCGGACTATATTGCAACCGGGCATTATGCCAGAATCCGCCGGCTTGCCAATGGGCGTTATACCATCTGCAATTCGGTGACGGCGACAAAGGATCAGACGTACGCGCTTTATAATCTGACGCAGGAGCAGCTCGCACATACACTGATGCCGGTGGGGGCATACACAAAGGATGAGATTCGCCGGATTGCGTCTGAGGCGGGACTGCGGATTGCCCATAAACCGGACAGCCAGGAGATCTGCTTTGTATCGGATGGCGACTATGCGTCGTTTATTGAGGAATATACGGGACAGAAGCTCCCGGCAGGGAACTTTGTCACAAAGGATGGCAGGGTGATGGGCGAGCATAAGGGCATCATTCATTACACGATTGGGCAGCGCAGGGGGCTGCAGCTTCCGATGGGACGCCGCATTTTTGTGACCGGTATCCGCCCGGAGACAAATGAAGTCGTAATCGGTGAGGACGAAGAGCTGTTTACCCGCGTGGTGCGTGCCGACCGTCTGAATTTTATGTCGGAGGCAGGAATTGATGGGGAAAAAGAAGTGGTCGCTAAGATACGTTATAACCACAGGGGTGCACCGGCAAAGATCCGCCTGGTGGGCGAGGATATGGTGGAATGTGTTTTTGACGAGCCGCAGCGGGCAGCGACGCCGGGACAGGCACTGGTCTTTTACGACGGGGAAAATGTGCTTGGGGGCGGTACGATCCTGTAAGAAGCTTATTATGGAGAGTAGAAATGCTGATGATATTGCCAAAAATAGGGAACGTTGCAGGACGGCGCTCCCCATTTTTTAATCATCCAATTTACGGTATTCCGCTTTACGGTTTCGGAATATGCAGTAGGAATGAAAACCGAGGTTTGTAAGAATTTCCTTCAGCTTTGGAAAATCATAGGCAAGATGCTCCGGTACATGGGCATCGGAGCCGATGGTGATTTTCTCGCCGCCCAGTTCGCGGTAACGCCTTAAAACGGATTCTTCGGGATTAGGATGCCCAAGTCCGTATTTGAGTCCCGCAGTATTTACCTCCAGGCATTTATCCTGTTCGATCAGATATCTGAGGATGGGATCGATATGCTCCGCGTAAGCCTCGTAGGAATAGTCGCGCTGATCCAGAGGAACATAGCGGACGATGTAATCCAGATGCCCTAAAGAATCATAATCCTTCATTTCTTTCAGGTTGTCCAGCAATTCCTCAAAATACCGGACTACGCCCGTATGGGCGTTAATGTTCTTCCAGTATACCGGGTAGTAGGGATCCATGCACCCTACCAGATGCTGGGATGCAATGACATAATCAAAGGGAAACTGTTTCACATAAGTCTCATAGTAGGTTCCCAGAGTTTTTTGCATACCAAGCTCCACACCAAAAAGAATCTCAATATTGGATGCATAAGTTTTTTTGAGGGTAGACAGCCGTTCATAATAGGAGCAGATATCCAGATTGAAGTCCCCGAATTCGGAGGGAAAGTCATGGTCAAAATGTTCGGTAAAGCACATAGTATCCAGCCCGAGAAGGATACCTCGCTCGATCATTTCCACCATAGGGGTTTGGGAATCACCCGAAAAATCTGAGTGCAGATGAAAGTCAGCCTTCATAAAGTAGTCTCCATGCCTGTCATTTTTTGTTAAAGTATATAATAAAGGAAAAAAATGGCGATGTCAAATAGACATAAACATAAAAACATGGAAAATAATGAAAAAGCTCTTGAATTTTTGGGACAAATTGGGTAAAATATCAGTTAGGTTGATGTTTCTTTAACAAAGAGTGGAAACTGAAACAATTTGTACAACAGTGTACAGATGAAAATATTAAATTCTTAGGAGGAATTACGATTATGGCAGTAAAAGTAGCAATCAATGGATTCGGCCGTATTGGTCGTCTGGCATTCAGACAGATGTTTGGTGCAGAAGGTTATGAAGTAGTAGCAATCAACGACTTAACAAGCCCGAAGATGCTGGCTCACCTTTTAAAGTATGATTCATCACAGGGTAAATACGAACTGGCTGACAAAGTAGAAGCTGGCGAAGATTCTATCACAGTTGATGGAAAAGAAATCAAAATCTACGCAAAAGCAGACGCATCTGAGCTTCCATGGGGCGAAATTGGTGTTGATGTTGTTCTGGAATGTACAGGATTCTATACATCCAAAGCAAAAGCGGAAGCACACATCAAAGCCGGCGCTCGTAAAGTTGTTATCTCTGCTCCGGCAGGAAATGACCTTCCGACAATCGTTTACAATGTAAACCATGAGACACTGAAAGCAGAGGATACTGTTATTTCCGCAGCTTCCTGTACAACAAACTGCCTGGCTCCTATGGCAAAGGCTCTTAACGACTATATGCCGATCCAGTCTGGTATTATGTGCACAATCCATGCTTACACAGGCGATCAGATGATCCTTGACGGACCGCAGAGAAAAGGCGATCTGAGAAGATCCCGTGCAGGCGCTGTTAATATCGTTCCGAACAGCACAGGCGCTGCAAAGGCAATCGGTCTGGTTATCCCGGAACTGAACGGCAAACTGATCGGCGCTGCTCAGCGTGTACCGACCCCGACAGGCTCTACCACAATCCTGAACGCAGTAGTTAAAGGCGCTGCAACAGTAGACGGCATCAATGCAGCTATGAAAGCAGCAGCTACAGAGTCCTTCGGATACAACACAGATGAAATCGTATCCAGCGATATCGTTGGTATGAGATTTGGTTCTCTGTTCGACGCTACACAGACAATGGTAGTAAATCTGGAAGATGGAACGTCTCAGGTACAGGTAGTTTCCTGGTATGACAATGAGAATTCCTACGTAAGCCAGATGGTTCGTACAATCAAATACTTCAGCGAGTTAGCATAAGTATAGTTTAAGACCTGTCAGAGGTCCGGTCTTTGGACCGGGCCTCTGATTTTATATGAGTATATTATTTAGGAGGGCAATACAATGGGATTGAACAAAAAATCTATTGATGATATCAACGTAAAAGGGAAAAAAGTCCTGGTTAGATGTGATTTTAACGTACCGTTAAAAGATGGCAAGATTACAGATGAAAACCGTCTGGTAGCAGCTTTGCCGACAATCAAAAAATTAATCAATGATGGCGGAAAAGTAATTCTTTGTTCCCATCTTGGCAAACCGAAGGGAGAGCCGAAGCCGGAGTTATCTTTGGCGCCGGTGGCAGTTCGTCTTTCTGAGCTGCTTGGACAGGAAGTAAAATTTGCTGCGGATGCAGAAGTGGTAGGAGCGAATGCAAAAGCGGCTGTAGAAGCTATGCAGGACGGCGATGTTGTCCTTCTGGAGAACACACGTTACCGCGCGGAAGAGACAAAGAATGGGGAAGCATTCAGCAAAGAGCTGGCTTCTCTGGCAGATGTATTTGTAAACGATGCATTTGGTACTGCTCACAGAGCGCACTGCTCTAACGTAGGCGTTACACAGTATGTTGATACGGCAGTAGTAGGCTATCTGATGCAGAAGGAGATCGATTTCCTGGGCAATGCAGTTGAGAATCCGGTAAGACCGTTTGTTGCCATCTTAGGCGGCGCAAAGGTAGCTGACAAGCTGAATGTAATTTCCAATTTACTGGAAAAATGCGATACATTGATTATCGGCGGCGGAATGGCATATACCTTCCTGAAAGCAAAAGGATATGAAGTGGGTACATCCTTAGTGGATGATGAGAAGATTGATTACTGCAAAGAAATGATGGATAAGGCAGAGAAGCTTGGTAAGAAACTGTTATTGCCGGTTGACACAACAATCGCAGCAGCTTTCCCGAGCCCGATCGATGCGGCGATCGAGGTATCTGTTGTTGCATCCGATGCAATTCCGGCAGATAAGATGGGGCTGGACATCGGCACCAGGGCAGCAGAGCTGTATGCAGACGCTGTAAAATCTGCTAAGACTGTTGTATGGAACGGACCGATGGGCGTATTCGAGAATCCGATTCTTGCAAAAGGTACAATTGCAGTAGCAAAATCATTGGCTGAGACCGATGCGACAACGATCATCGGCGGCGGAGATTCCGCAGCAGCAGTGAACCAGCTTGGATTTGGCGACAAGATGAGCCACATTTCTACGGGCGGCGGCGCATCTTTGGAATTTCTGGAAGGAAAAGAACTGCCGGGCGTAGCAGCAGCTAACGATAAGTAAACACTTAGCGATTGGCGAGCCGTCAGGCGAAGACAGAGCTTAGTGTGCACTTAGTTCGCCGCTCTTGGCGAACACGAGAGAAGCGAAGTGTGAGGATAGAGCCAGGCGAACAACCCGTCTTAGCGATTGGCGAGCCGTCAGGCGAAGACAGAGCTTAGTGTGCACTTAGTTCG
>CAZAQD010000047.1:0-13627 GCA_964487425.1 uncultured Marvinbryantia sp.
TTCTCCTTTAGTTTTGTTTTACGAGTGGAAGGTCTCGAACACTCGATTCATTTTACGCCGGGAATCGGCGGCAAACCCAATAAGACTTTGTTTTTGCGGGCTTTGCAACGATTGGTAGTGTATCATATATTTTATGGAAAATCAAGTAAAGTATCAAAAAAGTTTGTGCATTTGAAGACATGTTTCAACGTTACATTTATAAAAGCTTGTAGAATATAAACATTTGCATTTCTGTAGTAAATGTTGTAAAATAAACAAAAAAGCAAAAAAACGAAAATAATAATGAATTAGGGACGGGAATATGATACAGAGCCAGAGATTTGCTAAAATTGAAGAACTTGTAAATGAGCGGGGGATTGTGAATACCAGGGAGCTGGCGATACTCCTGAATGTGACGGAGACGACAATCCGCAGAGATTATGAAGAGTTGGAGAAGATAGGAAAGCTGGAGCGTGTGCACGGAGGCGCCAGGTGTCTGAAGAAAATGGTTGTGACCACCCGTGATGAGAAAGAGATGAAGGAGCGTACCGAGTGGGCGGCGGAAAAGGATGCGATCTGCAGGCGGGCGGTCAGCTTTGTAGAGGACGGTGCGTGTGTATTTCTGGATGGGGGTTCCAGCGTCGCGCCGATGATTAAATATCTGAAGGACAAAAAGGTGAAGATTGTGACGAACAGCCTGCTGGCAGCCAATTCTTTTCAGATGGGAGAGGCGGAGATGTTTATTATCGGCGGCAGCTACATACCAAAGTACAATATGTCGATTGGACCGCTTGCGATCAGCGAGATCTCCCGCTTTAATTTTGACTATGCCTTTATCAGTTGCGTAGGGGCGGATATTAACCGGGGGCTGATCTATACTGCCGAGGTGGAGACGATGGCGGTGAAAGAAGCGGCGATGAAGCTGGCGGCGAAGAGCATTTTACTGCTGGATTCGTCGAAATTATTTATTAAAGGGTTTTGCAGCCTGATATCATTGGATTCCTTTGACTTTGTGATTTGCAACAGCGATCCCGGACTTAACCGGGCGGAGCTGCCGGAGAATTTTTTGCTGGAATCAATCGAAAAGGAGCATTAACGCACAGAACCTGTGCGGGAGAGTAGGAGATACTGTTTGGATGCGGTATCTCCTTTTTTTAGTTGACGCTAAATGCGAACAAAAACAAATAAAAACATTCTTTTGTGAATATTTCACAAGAAAAAACACAAAAAAGAGATATAATAAACAAAAATAAAAATAAATGTTTACAAATGTTTGGGAATATGGTATAAGTTAGAAGAGGAGGAAAAATAACGAACAAAATAAAATAAAAGCAAAAGTCGTTATTAGCAGAGAAATGAAGAAACTTACAAAAAAGGCAGAAGATATGGATTTGAAAGAATTAGCATCTTACATTGATTACTCTGTGCTGAAACCGGAGTTTACACCGGAAGAGGTGATAGATCTGACAAAAGACGGAGTGAAATTGGGGTGTGCGACGATCTGTATTAATCCAGGCTATATGGATCTTTGCGAACCGTATGTAAAAGGAACGGATACGATGCTTTGCCCCGTTGTGGATTTCCCCTTTGGCACAAGCTCTACAGAGTCCAAAATCAGGCAGATTGAGATTGTAGCAAAGTATGATGTGACAAAAGAAGTAGACGTCGTAGCAAACTTTGGCAAGATCAGGGCGGGCTTGTATGATGAAGTGACAGCGGACTTAAAGGCGTGCACAGAAGCAGTACATAAATATGGAAGGGAAATCAAAGTGATCTTTGAGACGGACGCCCTCAATGAGGAGCAGATTCGCAAGACATGCCATTGCTGCATGGAAGCAGGCGTTGACTTTGTAAAATCCAGCACAGGATTCCTGACCGGTTTTGAAGCGCATGGCGCAACGCCGGAAATCGTAAAAATAATGCAGGAGGAAGTGGGGGATACCTGCAAGGTGAAGGGCAGCGGATGTATCCGTACCAGAGAACATTTTCTGCAGCTCATAGATATGGGAATTGACCGTATGGGCGTTGGCTATCGCTCTGTACCGGTTGTACTTGGACTTGATAAAAAATAGGAGATAGGTTTAAAAATGGACGCACAAAAGAGAGAAAAATTACTAAAGAAAATGAAAATGATGGGTGTGTTTTGGGCATTGGTAGTTTTGGTTATTGTAGGATGCATCATCAGCCCTAAATTTGCCACATCGGGAAATATAATTAATGTGGCAAGACAGGTTGCCATTAATGGCGTAATTGCATTAACAATGACCTTTGTGTGTCTGATAGGTGGTGTTGACCTTTCAGTAGGTTCTCAGGTTGCTGTTTATGCGATTATGATGGCGGTAATGATGAAAAACAACGTTAGCCCGTGGATTGCGATACCGCTCACGTTTGTTACGGCATTGATTATCGGTTTTCTGAACGGACTGGGTGTTGCCAAAGGAAAGCTGGCACCGTTTATCATGACGCTGGGTTCTATGACGGCGTTGCGAGGACTTGCAAAATATATAGCAAACGGTTCCCCACAGAGCTGGAGAAATACAGATATTGATATAAAATTTATTGGGCAGGGTTATGTAGGGGCAATTCCTTTTCCGGTGATTATTTTTCTGATTATGTTTGGAGTTGGCTTTTATGTACTAAAGTATACGAGTTTCGGGCGAAGCGTTTATGCGGTGGGCGACAATAAAGAGGCGGCCAGGTTAAATGGAGTTAATGTTCCGCGAACAGAGTTACTGTGCTTTGTATTAACCGGACTTGGGTCCTTTGTCTCGGCGCTGGTTCTCACATCCAAGCTTTCTTCTGCGGATCCGACCGCAGGCGATGGATATGAGCTGACTGCATTATCCATGTGCTACATCGGCGGGATTTCGACGATGGGTGGAGTCGGCTCCATCACCGGTACATTGATTGGCGCGTGTTTGCTGACCGTATTGTCTAATATCATGAATCTTGTAGGGATCAACTCTTATATGCAGAATATTGTAGAAGGCTTAATTGTCATCTTTGCAGTACTGCTGGGTGGAATCTCAAGTCACAAAAAGAAAGGTAAAAGTAAAAATTAAATAAAAGGAGGATAAAATAATGAAAAAATTAGTATCAGTAACAATGTCGCTCATGTTAGCAGGAACTATGGTAGCCGGCGTGGCAGCAGAGGAAGAGCAGTATGTGATCGGATATGCGCAGAGGGCAACCGATGCATCATATACCATCCATATGATGGATGACAACCTTGCATATGCAGAAGAAAATTTCCCGGATCTGACCTTCCAGACGACGGACGCGCAGGGTGACGCGGCAAAGCAGGCTTCCGATATTGAAGATTTGATTGCGGCAGGCGTTGACCTGATTATGGTATCACCGCTGACAACAGACGGACTGACGGACGCAGTACAGGTAGCGATGGATGCAGGGATTCCGGTAGTAACGATGGACCGTGAGGTTGACTGTGAAGTTACGGCAAAAATTATCGGCGACAATTACGACATGGGTGTGCAGGCTGCCGAGAAATTAGCTGAGATGATGGGCGGAGAAGGAAACATCATTGAGATCTGCGGTACAACAGGCGCATCGGCAACAGTTGACCGCCAGGCGGGCTTCGAGGATACGATCGCTGAGAAATACCCTGATATCCAGATCGTTGACTGGCAGGATTGCGACTACAATGCAGCGACTACCGCAACTTATATGGAAGATATGCTTCAGAAATACGGAGAAGGTGAGATTCAGGCAATCTACGCGCATAATGACCAGATGGCAATGGCAGCCGAAGAAGTAATTGCAGCGGCAGGACGTTCAGACGAAGGAATCCTGATTTGCGGTATGGACGGTGAGGAAGCTGCGTTTGAACTGGTTGCATCCGGCGACATGGCATTTACCATTATCTATCCGACGATGGCTCCGGAAGGCGTAATTGCAGCGCATAATATTTTAACCGGCGAGGAGCAGGAAGCAGAAGTTGTATGTGAATCTACACTGGTAGACAGCGATAACGTAGAAGAATATCTGGGTACCGGTATCTAAGCAGATATTTAAATAAGAAAAAAGCACAGTAACGAAAAAAGATATCCACCTGAAGCCCTACGTTTTGGGTGGATATCTTTAAAAACAGGAAGGGAAAGTAAAGACTATGCTGAGAATGAATCACATCTCGAAGGAATTCCCGGGAATAAAAGCATTAAATGATGTTTCGCTGACCGTAGAAGACGGTGACGTTATGGCGTTGGTGGGCGAGAACGGAGCGGGAAAATCCACGCTTATGAAAATTTTGTCCGGCGCCTATACAATGGACGAAGGAGAGCTCTGGATCGATGACGAGCAGATCCTGCATCCGACTCCGGCAAAGATGATTGAAAAGGGCATTGCGGTAATTTATCAGGAGCTGATGCTTTTGCCGCATTTTACCGTTGCCGAAAACATTTATAATGGGCGTTATCCGGTCAACAAATACGGAAAAATCGATTATAAGAAAATGAATGAGGATACCAGGGAGGTTCTGGAAAAGCTGAACCTGCCGATCAATCCGCAGGAAAAGGTAGAAGAACTGAGCGTGGCGAGGCGCCAGATGGTAGAGATCGGCAAAGCACTTTCGAAGGACGCCAAAATTATCGTGCTGGATGAGCCGACGGCAGTGCTGGCGGATAGCGAGCTGGAAGGGCTGTTTGCGCTGGTGAGGAAGCTCTCGGAGGAAGGAATTTCCTTTATCTATATTTCCCATCGCCTGAAAGAGGTTTTTGAATTATGCAATAAGGTTACTATTTTGAAAGACGGATGCTTTGTGGAGAGCGGTCCAGTTACGGATTATGATACGGATAAGCTGGTGGCAAGAATGGTGGGGCGTGAGGTGACCAACATTTACCCGGAACGGGAGCATCATATTGGAGAAACGGTATTAAAACTGGAAAATTTTACACGGGAAGGCGTATTAGACCATGTTTCCCTGGAGTTGCATAAGGGAGAAATCCTGGGTATCGCGGGGCTTGCGGGAGCCGGGCGCACTGAGACACTCAGGGCGATTATTGCAGCGGATCCCATCGATTCGGGCGAGCTTACCTATATGGGGAAAAAGGTGAAATTCAAAAATATAAAAGAAGCTTTGGACAGCGGGATCGGAATTGTCCCTGAGGAGCGCAAACAGGAAGGGCTGCAGCTAAAGCAGAATATGATCTTTAATATTTCCCTGCCGGCGTTAAAGAAATACAGCAATAAGTATGGGAAGATTTCTCCGAGAAAGGAGAAAAAGACGGCGGATCAGTATGTGGACATGCTGCAGATCAGACCGTTTGATTCTGCGGTGATTATCAACAATATGTCCGGCGGAAACCAGCAGAAGGTAGTGCTGGCAAAATGGATTGCGGCGGGCTGTAAGGTATTGCTGGTAGATGAACCGACCAGGGGCGTTGACGTAGGGGCAAAACGGGAGATATATGAGATTCTGAACTCTCTTCTTGAAGAAGGGCTGGCGATCCTGATGGTATCGTCTGAGCTGCCGGAACTGATTGGGATCTGTGACCGCATCTGTGTCATGAACAATGGAAGGATTACGGGAGAGCTGGCACGGGGCGAATATAACGAAGAAACCATTATGTCCTTCGCGACACTGGAATTTAACTGAACAATTTGAGGTGGCGGGTATGTTTGATTTGTGTGCTTTTGGAGATGCGTTGGTAGATATGTTTCATGGGGACGGGGAAGATTCCTTTATCGCCAACTGCGGCGGCACTTCCCTGAATATGGTAGTCTGCGCCGCAAAGCTTGGGCTAAAAACTTCCTTTATTTCCCGGATCGGCGCGGATGTCATGGGAGACAGGATTGAGCGCGCGCTGATAGAAAATGGCGTGAACATTGACGGAATGATTAAGGACGACCGGTATTTTACGACCTTAACCTTTGTGGAGCTCAACCACGGCGAGAGAAGATTTAGCTTTGCCCGCCAGTTTGGCGCGGATATCATGATCCGGCAGGAGGACGTCTCAAAGGAAATTATCCGCAATTCAAGGATATTCCAGTATTCCGGGATGGCATTGATGAGCGAACCCAGCCGCTCCACCACATTGGCGCTTCTAAAGGAGCTGCGGGCGGAGGGCAAATATATCTGTACGGATATCAGCTATCGGGCAGTTCTCTGGGAAAATGAGGAAACGGCGGTCCGCGTGACAAGGGAGGCGCTGAAGTATACTGATTTGGTGAAATGTTCAGATGAGGAAGCGCTTCTCATGTCCGGCAAAAAGACGCTGGCGGAGGCGGCGGAATACTTTATAGGGGAAGGATGCAGGCTGTGCATCATAACCTGCGGAAAAGACGGCGCGTTCTGGTATCTGGACGGCAAGTGGGGGCAGGTGCCGGGATTTTCCGTGCCGGTTGTGGATACAACGGGAGCGGGAGATGCATTTTTGGGTGGATTTTTGTATCAGCTTTTGAAGCTGGCGTCCCCTGAAACGGTTACGCCGGAAATACTGCCGGAGATGCTGCGTTTTGCCAACGCGGTGGGCGCGTTAAATATCACGCAAAAAGGCGGAATTGAGGGAGCGCCGACATTGGAGGAGGTAAAGCGGCTGATGCAGGAGGAAAGTCAGGAATTTTTGTAAGCGGATCCCCATGCGGCAGCGGATTCATAAATAATGTACACATGTTCTGCGGGAATATGAAGCAGCCGCTCATAAGTCTCGCAGATTTTTTGCGTGAACAAAAGATAGCAATCCTCGCTCTGGGCGCCGAACAGCTTCACCTCAACACAGGCAACGGCGGGGAGCTCCTCGCCGCCGTGGTACATCTGGCAGCAGTCGGAAAGCTCCAGCATCAGCCCTCGTTCTGATTTCCCTTTGAAAATGGAGATATATTCCCCGAGAGCCGCCTTGAGCTGCAGCTTTTCCTGGGGAGACATGGGAATGGATACTTTTGAATGAATAAACGGCATAAAATTTGCACCTCCTGAGCTTGACTAAAATTTTTATAGTACTTATAATAAGTATTATAATAAATAGGAGAGGAAATGTAAAGGAAAATGCAAAAAAGTGACCTTACGGTTGTAAGAAAAAGAAACCGTATTTTGATTAAAAAATATCTGATGGATGGAAGAGCCGCCACAAAGCACGATCTGGCGATGGAAACAGGTTTAAGTGTCGCCACATGCAATACACTTTTGAATGAAATGGCAAAGAGCAAAGAGATAGAGGAGCTGGCAAGTACTAAGAGCAGTGGCGGCAGGCCCTCGAAGGAGTACCGACTGAATATGGAGTACCGGCATATTCTGTGGATGTGCCTGATCTCGGCAAAGGGCAGAAAAGAGGTGGTCTGCGGCGCAAATAACCTGGCGGGGGAGATTCTCTGGCAAAAGCAGAAAAAGATGGAGCAAATCGGAGCTGAAGAGGTGCTGGAGATTGCGCAATGGATGCTGAAGGAGGAGAAAAAGGCAGGCGTGCTCAGCGTGGGGATCCCCGGCGTGTTCGCGCAGGAAGCCATTCAAATCTGCGACCTGCCGGAGCTGATTGGTGTAAGGCTGAAGGAGATCCTCGAAGAGCGCCTGCAGTTGGAGGTAGTGATAGAGAATGATATGAATGCGGCGGCGTATGGCTACTATCGTTCCAGGCACATAAAGGACGACGGAGAGGAATCCCTGGCGGTGATATCCTGCTATGAGGACATGTATCCGGGATGTGGGCTGATCGCGGACGGTAGGATCATCCGCGGCAATACGAACTTTGCGGGGGAATTGTCCTATCTGCCTTTTGGCTGCGGCAGGGAAGACTTAAATGACAGGATCAAGGAGGAACAGGGACAGATCGAAATTGTGGGGAGGATGGCGGCGAGCTTGAGCGTGCTGGTCAACCCTTCCTCTATTTACCTGATGGAGGGCGTGATTCGCAGGGAGTGGCTTGCGCAGATCGAACAGGAGTGCCGCCGGTATATCCCGCAGGAGCACATGCCGCAGATCAGGGTGACGGATCAGATCGAGAGCTACTATATTTACGGGATGTTTTGTCTTGGCAGAGAATATATGGACAGAGTATAGGGGAGGATAAGGATGGAATTTACTTATAAGCATACAAAACTGGCGTGTTATACCTCATATTTTACGCAGGCAATCGGCAATTGCTTTGTGCCGCTGTTATTCGTGGTGTTTCAGGAGGAGTTCGGTCTAAGCTATGAAAAGCTGGGTACGCTGATTATGGCGAATTTCCTCACACAGCTTCTGGTGGATATGTTTGCCTCGAAATATGCGGATAAAATCGGCTACCGCAGAAGCCTGATTATGGCGAATCTTTTTTCCTTTACAGGGTTTGCCTCACTGGGGGTATTTACCAGGCTCTTTCCCAGCGCGTATACAGGACTTGTTATCAGCGTCATGATTTACGCGGTGGGCGGAGGTTTCCTGGAGGTGCTGGTCAGCCCGGTTATTGATTCCATTCCCAAAGCGGAGGAGCGCAGGGCAATGGAGATGAGCATGCTGCACGCCATTTTCTGCTGGAGCCAGCTTGTGGTGATTGTGGGCACAACCCTGTTTTTGTGGAGGGCGGGGAACGGCAACTGGCGCTGGATCGCCTGGATCTGGTCGCTGGTCCCGCTCTTTAATATCCTGATGTTTACAAAGGTGCCGCTGATGCCGACGGTGCGGGAGGAGGACAGGATAAAACCGGGCGTCCTTTTGAAGAATCCGGTGTTTCTTATCGGGCTGGCGGCGATGATGTGCGCCGGGGCATCTGAGTTGATTATGGCGCAGTGGGCATCTCTGTTTGCGGAAAAGGGGCTGGGGCTGTCAAAGGTAATGGGAGATATTGTCGGGGCGGGGATGTTCGCCGTTACGATGGGGCTTGGACGGACTCTGTACGGCATTTTCGGCGAAAAAATTGCCCTGAAAAAAGTAATGATGGCGGGAGCTGTGGGATGCATTGTATGTTATTTCCTGGCGGCAATCCCGGATAACAGCATCCTCAATGTGGCGGCATGTGCGATGGTGGGGTTCTTCGTGAGCACGGCGTGGCCGGGCGTCATCAGTATGACGGCGAGAACCTTTCCGATGGGCGGCGTTTTTATGTTTGGAATTTTGGCGATGTTCGGAGATATGGGAGGAGCGTTTGGACCGTGGGCTGCCGGAGTGCTGGCGGACGGCATGGGAGGAAGCTTAAAGGCGGGAATCCTCTCAGGTGTGGCATTTCCTTTGATATTGCTGGCGGCATTGTTTTTTTACAAGGAGGGTGGCAGGAATGGACAGAACCAGAAAAAGAAGAATCCTGGAGAAGGTGGATGAGGACGGTTATATCACCGTAGGGACGATGAGCAGGCTTCTGGGCTGCACCGAGGTGACGCTGAGGCGGGATTTGAAGGAATTAGACGGTATGGGGCTTTTAAAGAGAGTGCATGGAGGAGCCATCAAAATAGGGAATAACTTTGTCTACAATAATGTAAAGGAAGCGTTCTACCAGCGCATCTATGAAAAAATGGAGATTGCGAAGGTAGCGTATGACTGCATAGGAAATGATGAGACGATTCTTGTGGACGATGCGTCTACCTGCATCCATCTGGGAAACCTGATTATGAATAACCGGGATAAGCCGCTGACGGTAGTGACAAATTCCATTATCCTGGCGGAGAAGCTTTTGGACTGCGCCCATGTGAAGCTGACGATGATCGGCGGATGCGTGGCGAAAAATCTGGCGTCGACAGAGGGGGATGTGGCGCTGGCGCAGCTAAATAAGATCAGCGCGGATAAAGCCTTTATCGGCGTAAATGGGATTGATTTCCTGCAGGGGATCACATTGACCGGATATCCGCAGCAGAAAATGAAGCAGAAAATGATGGAGATCAGCCGGGAGAGCTATATTCTGGCGGACAGCAGCAAATTTGAAAAAAGCTATATGTCGCTGCTGTGCGGCATGAAGGACCCGACCGCAATCATTACGGACCAGAATCTTGCGGCGGGACTTCTGATGGAAGCGCAGGAAAAAGGGATTGTAATTCTCACAAAAAGTTCGAAGCCGAACAAAAACAGGCAATAATGTTTGAAAAAATGACAGAACGGGGAAAAAAGCAGCAATGGCAAATTGCTGTTTTTTTTGTGTGTGGTACGATAAAGAAAAACAGGATCGCAAAGGAGGATATCATGACAGAAGGAAAGAAAAAACTGCTTCCTGAAGGAATAGAGAGAGAAAAGCGGACAGAATTTTTAAACCATGCTATGCGCAGCGTGATACCGAGTATCTGCGTGGAGCGCGCGGGGATTGTGACGGAAAGCTATAAAAGGACGGAAGGGATGCCGTATGTTATGAGGCGGGCTTATGCGCTTAGCGATATGCTTGAAAACATGACAATCTTCATTGACAGTGAGGAACTGATCGTGGGCAATCATGGCTCCAGGCCGAGGGCGGCGCTGATCTTCCCGGAATTTGGCACCTTTGATAAAAAGGAGCTGGATTTGATGCCGGTACGCAAGGTGGATACGCTGCAGATCAGCGAGGAGGATAAGGAGTATCTTTTAAACGAAATCTATCCGTACTGGGAAAACCGCTGTACAGGCGATATTTCCAGGTATTATGTGGATGAAAAAATTATGGAGGTGCTGGATTCCCCGTATCGTGTGTTCAACCCGTTAAGCCGCACCAGAAGCGGCTATGGGCACTATCTGCCGAATATTGAGAAGGTTTTGAAAATTGGCTTCAGGGGGATTGAGCAGGAGGCGAAAAAGCAACTGGAAAGCCTGCGCCTGCTCGATCCCGAACTGACGGACAAAAAGAATTTCTACAAGTCTGTGCTGATTATCTGCGATGCAGTGAAAAACTATCAGCATCGTTTTGAAACGCTTGCCCGCAGGATGGCTGAGGAGGAGCGCGACGCGCGCAGGGCAAAAGAACTGCTTTTGATTGCCGATAACTGCAGCCGCGTACCGTATGAACCGGCGGAGAGCTTTTATGAGGCGCTGCAGTCCTATTGGTTTACCATTCTCATCGACTACTGCGGACAAAACGGCTCCGCCATCTCCGGCGGGCGCGCGGATCAGATCTTCTATCCGTATTTTAAAAAGGATATGGAAGCGGGCGTGCTTGTCCGCGAAGAAGCGCAGGAGCTGCTGGAGGCGCTCTGGGTAAAGCACAGCGATATTATCAAAGCGGGCACCTATTCCAGCGCGAAAAATAACGGCGGGTTCGCCACGACCGTGAACTTTGTCCTGGGCGGCGTCAATGAAAAGGGTGAGGATGCGGTGAACGAGCTCACCTATCTGTGCCTGGAAGCGGAGAAAAATGTATTTAATTCGGAGCCGAATACCAGTATCCGCCTCTCTTCCAAAAACCCGGACAGCTTTATGAAGCGGGTGATTGAGATTCTGGTGGAGAAAGAAGGAGGAAAGCTGCCGTTTTTTAACGATGATATTATCATCGACGCGCTTCAGGATGACGGAATCAGCCTGGAGGATGCGCGCAATTATGCCATTGTAGGCTGTGTGGAGCCTACGCCGTACGGGAATACGATGGGCAGGACGAATGCCTGCTATTTTAACCTGGCAAAATGCCTGGAGCTGGCGATGTTTGACGGCGTATGCCAGATGTCAGGGCAGCAGATGGGTCCTCATACGGGGAAATTCGAGGAATTTACAGATTTTGAACAGGTGCGGGCGGCATATGAAAAGCAGGTAGAATATTTCGTGGAAATGATGATTAGTTCCCTCAATGCAATCGGGAAGCTGCACGCGGATTACAGCCCGCATGTTTACTGCTCCATGCTGCTTGACGGATGCATGGAAAGCGGTAAGGACTGTACCAAAGGCGGCGCAAAGTACGATTTTACCGGTGTGCAGGGCGTGGGGATCGCAGATGTGGGCGATTCGCTGACCGCTATCAAAAAGCTGGTATTTGAGGAAAAGAAGGTTGGTAAAAAAGAGCTGCTGGAAGCGATGCAGACGAACTTTGCGTCCAACCCGATCCTGAAGCATGTCCTTTTGAACAAAGCGCCCAAATACGGGAATGACTGTGACGAGGCGGACCTTATGGTTGCCTGGGCGGGAGAACAGTACTGCAGCTGTGTGAGAAAATACCGGGACCTTAACGGCGGCGCTTACCGTCCGGGTCTGTTCTGCCTGTCCTCCAATACGCCGCTTGGCAAGCAGGTGTGCGCTCTTCCAAGCGGGCGCGAGGCGGGAACGCCGCTGGGAGACGGAGGGATTTCCCCGAAGCATGGAATGGATGTGTTGGGACCTACTGCCGCCGCCAAATCAGTGGCAAAGGTGAACCACCGTCTGGCGTCAAACGGCGTCAATTTCAACCTGAAGTTTATGCCTGCGATTCTCAGAACAGAGGAAGACCGGCAGAAGCTGGTGGATCTGATTCGCAGTTATTTTTCTATGGATGCCATGCATATCCAGTTTAACATTCTCCCGCCGGAGAAACTGATCGAAGCACAGAAGCACCCTGACAAATACCGCAGCCTGGTAGTCCGGGTTGCCGGATACAGCGCATTTTTTGTGGAGCTGGACAAAGATATTCAGGATGAGATTATCAGCAGAACTTTGATAGGAGCGTAAAGTATGGCGGGAAATGTATTTGATATACAACGATATAGTATTCATGACGGAGAGGGGATCCGTACAGTCGTATTTTTAAAGGGCTGTCCTTTAAGATGTAAATGGTGCGCAAACCCGGAATCCTGGACAGCACATCCGCAACTGTTTTATGTAAAATCCCGATGTATTGGCTGCCGGACCTGCCTGGCAGCCTGCAGGCAAGGGGAAGTGGAGGCGACGGAGGAAGGAATCCGCATCGTGAGGGAAAACTGTACCGGGGACCTTGCCTGGACAGACGCCTGTCCGACAGGCGCGCTCTGCGTCAAGGGAAGATGGATGGACGCAGAGGAGGTAATGTCCGAGGTGTGCAAGGATGAGGTGTTTTACCGGCACAGCGGGGGAGGGGTTACCCTCTCTGGCGGCGAGCCGCTTTTGCAGGCTGAGTTTGCCGTTGAGCTGCTTTCGCACTGCAAAAATAAGGGAATCTCTACGGCGGTGGAGACGACGGGGCACATTCCCTGGGAGGTGCTGGAAAAGGCAGCGCCATTTACGGATTTGTTTCTTTATGACCTGAAATCGATGGATACGCGGGTACACAGGGAATGGACCGGCAAGGGCAATGAAAAAATTCTCGGGAATTTAAAAAAGCTGGCGGCGCTTGATACGGATATTATGGTGCGCACGCCGATGATTCCGGGCGTAAATGACAGCAGGGAGGAGATTCGGGCAATCATGGATTTCTTAAAGGAATGTCATATTTCCAAATATAATATTCTGCCCTTCCATCAGTATGGAAGCGGAAAATACGAATCCATCGGGATACCCTATGCGCTGGCGGAGCAGAAGGTACATGAGGAGGCATATGTGCAGGAGATTCAGGAGATGATCGAGCGGGAAGGATTCTCACGTAAATTCCATAATTGAAAGCGAATTTTTCTTTATGGAACATGCAGCTCGCGGTATCATGGATAGCACGGACAGAAAAAAGGGCATGGAAACAGGAGCTGTATTTTATGAAGACGAAGGATATGACAAAAGGAATCCCGTTTCGGTTGATTCCGCTGCTTGCACTTCCGCTTACGGTGGCATGTTTCCGCACAGAATAAGAAGCTAGGGTAAAGTTTTTGTAGGAAAATAAAAAATAGAAAGCACCTGATTCCT
>CAZAQD010000048.1:0-13599 GCA_964487425.1 uncultured Marvinbryantia sp.
GGAATCAGGTGCTTTCTATTTTTTATTTTCCTACAAAAACTTTACCCTAGCTTTTGCCGCCCCCCGCAGCAGTCTTTGCAATGCCTGTTTATATTATCACAAATTGCAGAAATTCGCAACTTAATTATTATGAACTTTTTGTGTCCATACCATACCGGAAGCTCTTCCTGTGCGGGCAGGCGCCGCTAAAATCCGCTGCCTGCCATGCCCGAAAAGAACAGAGGATACAGATTGCCGCCGGAGAAGAAGCGTACCATATCCTTTGCGGATGCCGTAAAAAGATTCAACTGCGGTCCTTCCAGCCCGCCATCCTCCCGTACTGCCGCCACTTTGCCGCTCAGCAGCAGATCCCTCCGGGTATCGTCCGTCGTCTCATCGCCGTCGTCACCGACACATATCACACAGAGTTCTCCTGTCTGGGCAGTATATTCCAGAAAGACTGCCGTATAGCTTTCTCTCTCCTGTCCATTCACCTTTGTTTCCTCGCTCCACACATAGCTGATCTCTGCCCCGCTCTCGCTGTATGCGCCTTCCCTTTGCCACACTCCGCTATATTTTGCACCGTTCGCGCCTTCCTTTGTGATTGTCACGGTGTAATTCTGCAGCGGATAAGCGCCGCCGTCCGACTTTACCGTCAAAGAGGCGCATTCCCCGGTTTCCCGGCTCTCCCACTCACCGCACAGCATGACAAGCTGTGTTCCGTACAGGTATGCACGCAAGGAGAACCCGGACAGCCCAAGCTGTGCGCAGACTGCCTCCGCAACGCTTTCATCCGCAAAGCCGATCTCATACCCTTCACACGCTGCCTCTTCCCCATTAAATGCGATCCGGCGGGAGGAAATACTCTCCACTGTAACCGCCTCTGCCAATGACTCGGCAGCATTCCCGATATCCTCATCCCCCGAAAGCCAGGTCCCGGCAGCCAGGGACAGAAACGCCTCCCGGTAAGGTAACGCCAGCACGCCCTTTGCAATCCCGGGAAACTGCACCTGTATCGTCCCGTCTCCTATATATAGCGACGCTTCCAGCGTTTCTCCTTCTGTTTCAATACTGACCTCCAGCCGCAAAGCTTCTTCCACCGGCGCTGCCGCCCCCAAAAGCTCCTTTTCGCCGCTGCCGAAAAAGTATGCCAGTTCATTTTCCTTTGACTGTTCCCAAAACCTGCAAACCGCCTCTTCCAGCCGTGCCTTTGCCTCCGCACTGCCGTCCTGCGCCAGCGCCTCCCCGCACAATGCCAGGAATACAAAAAAACCTACTAAAACCGCTATCCATCTTCTTCGCCCCATAATCTGCCCTCTTAAACGCCTCTTTTTCCTATCGTTTCTCTACAATTTCACCCTGCCTCTTATAAATGCTTCTTTCCTTTATCACGCCCCGGACGCAGGAAACCGGATAAATCTGAGAGCCTTTTCCCACTACAGTTCCCGGATTCAGCACCGAATTGCATCCCACCTCCACACAGTCGCCTAACATAGCGCCAAACTTTTTCAGCCCGGTGGCAATCTGCTCTTCTCCATCCTTCACCACCACCAGCGTCTTGTCCGACTTTACATTCGAGGTAATGCTTCCCGCTCCCATATGCGCTTTGTAACCAAGCACGGAATCGCCGACATAGTTGTAATGGGGAACCTGCACCTTATTAAACAACACCACATTTTTCAGCTCTGTAGAGTTGCCGACAACCGCGCCCTCTCCGACGATGGCGTTCCCGCGTATAAATGCGCAATGGCGGATTTCCGCCTCCTTACCGATAATCGCCGGACCATTGATAAACGCCGTCGGCGCAACCTTTGCCGATTTTGCAATCCATACATTTTCCCCGCGCTTTTCATACTCTTCCTCGCTCAAAGCAGCGCCGAGCCTGAGGATAAAGCTGCCGATATGCGGCAGCACCTCCCAGGGGTAAGTCACCCCCGCAAATAATTCCCCTGCAATCGTTTCTTTCAATGTGTACAGATTGCTGATTTTCGCTGTCTCCATTCTTATTGCCTCCTTCATATAAATATCCTCTTAGCTCTGTCTTTTTCCCTTGCGGTCATAATATTTTGCCGCCTCGTCAAAGTAATCCTTCAGCACATATTGCTGATTCGTATTCAGGACCGCCTCTGTCCGGCGCTTTATAAAATCATCCAGCTTTGTCATATATTCTGCCGATGTGATCAATCCCTCCGCCACATAGGTAAGCCCCTTTTCCCAGCTCGCGGTCAGCTCTGGGTTCAAAAGAGAACGAATGGAGAGGTTCACCACGTCGAAAATCATTTCCCCCAACAGCGTCGGGGTGAGAATCTGGGTCTTCTTGTTCAAAGCGATGTATTTGTTGGCTATTAATTTTTTCAATATCTCGGCGCGGGTAGCGCTGGTGCCGATTCCGCTTCCTTTTATCTGTTCCCGCAGCTCCTCGTCCTCGATCAACTGCCCTGCGTTCTCCATCGCCAGAATCATCGAGCCGGAATTATAACGCTTCGGCGGGGACGTCTCGCTCTCCTTAATCTCCAGCTTTTTCACGTCGAGCACCATGCCCTTTTTCAGCTTCTGCAGAGCTTCCAGCAGCGCCGGGGCAAACGCATCCTCTTTCCCTTTTTTCCCGTTCGCCACTTTCAGGTATCCTTCCTGCTCCAGTACCCGGAAGGAAGAAAAAAATTTTTCCCTGTCCATCACGGTGACCAGGTTAATCTTGCGGTACACTGCCGGCGGATAGAAGATGCTCAAAAATCTTCTTGCAATCAGCTCATACACCTTTGCCGCCTTATCCGCCACACTCTTTAGTGCGCCCAGCCCCTGCCCGGTGGGAATGATCGCATAGTGATCCGTTATCTGTTTGTCATTGACATAACGCGTACGGGCGATTCCCTTATAGCTTCCCTGCTCCAATACTTCGGACGCAAACGCCGCCACCGCGCCAAAGCCCGTCAGCCCCCGGATATTCCTGGCGATCTCTTTTGCCACTGCACTCGAGAGCACGCGGGCGTCGGTCCGCGGGTAAGTCACCAGTTTTTTCTCGTAAAGCTCCTGGACAATGCCAAGCGTCTCGTCCGGGCTGATCTTGAACAGCTTCGAGCACTCGTTCTGAAGCTCCGCCAGATTAAATAATAAAGGCGCATTTTTGTTTTCTTTTTTGCGTTCAATAATATCCACCTTCGCCTGCACAGGCTTCTCCGCCGCCAGAATGCCTGTAAGCTGCTGCGCATCCTCTTTTTTCAGGAAGCCGTTTTCTCTGTAGAGCTTCGGCGACTGATACCAGGCTGAGCCTTCCACCGCCCGAAATTCGCCTTCCACCTCTTTTCCGCCGCAGTCCAGTGTATTCAAAACCCGGTAAAAAGGCGTCTTTACGAACCGGCGGATCTCCCGCTCCCTTCTCACAACCATTCCCAGCACGCAGGTCATCACCCTGCCGACAGAAATGACCGTATATCTTGTATTCAGATAATTTGAAATGGTATTTCCATATTTTAAGGAAAGCAGGCGTGAGAAATTAATCCCCATCAGATAATCTTCTTTTGCCCGCAGATATGCTGCCTCCGAGAGATTGTCATATTCGCGTAAATCCTTTGCCTTCTCGATCCCGCGCAGGATTTCTTCCTCTGTCTGCGAATCAATCCATACTCTCTTGCGGCATTTTTTTGCCGTATCAACCTGTGCCTGCTGCTCTACCAGGCGGTATATATATTCTCCCTCCCGCCCGGAGTCTGTACAGACATAGATCGTATCTATGTCCCCGCGGTTTAACAGCCCGCTCACGATCTGAAACTGTTTTGATACCTGCGGGATCACCTCATATAAAAATGTTTCCGGCAAAAAAGGAAGTGTCGCCAGGCTCCACTTCTTGTATTTCTCATCATATACCTCCGGGTAACTCATCGTAACCAGATGTCCCACGCACCAGGTAACGACTACGGTATCTCCCTCCAGATAACCGTCCTTCCTCGCCATATTTACTTTCAGCGCTTTGGCAAACTCCTGTGCCACGCTTGGTTTTTCCGCTATAAATAATGCTTTTGCCATAAATGATTCACCTATTTACATAATCCCGCTTCTGGAAAAGATACCTTCCTGCCAGGAAAAATACGATCCCCAGCACAAAACAGATCGCAGAAGCCACCCATAACAGCGCAGATTTTTTTGCAAACATCACGTGCTGGCATAAGGAAAAAATGGTCAGGTACTTTAAAAAGGACAACTGCGGTACCAGATAGTATCCCAGATACAAAAGGTACTGCAGGATGGGAATGCCTACCGCCAGCTTCAGATATACGGAGCGCCTTGCCGCCCTGCAGGATACCATAAAGCAAAAGCCGCCCCAGAAAATCTGCATACAAAAGCCGCCCAGGTTCAGCAAAAGATACGTCTCCCGGCTCCACGTCCCCGGCAGGCGGTACACGCTGCTGGCGCAGCCGATCAGGGCGGAAACGCCAAACAATAACGCGGTATTCAGGATCATATAAATAATCTTCGTTGTAAGCATCTTTTCCCTGCTGATTTGCGTCGCCAGGATAAAGTCCACCGTGCCGTCCTCTACCCTTTTCTGCACCGCCTGATAGGCAAGCAGCATCTGCATGGCAAGGGGAATCACAAACACCGGCAGCGTATCCCAGAATATGTCGGATACCTGAATCAGGTTCATTTCGCAGATACCCACCGCTACCAGAAGGGAGAGCAGTTGGAGCACATAAATGCCAAGTATCCGCTTTCTGTTAATCTTATAATCCTGTTTTAAAAGCGCGGCGCTAAACATGGATCCTACCTCCGTATATATGTACAAATGTCTCATCCAAAGAAAGCATCAGCGGCTCCATGCTGCCTACCCGGTAGTCCGCCAATGCCTTTATCAACGGGCGCAGCTCACCCTGAAGCGTCACCACTACGCTGCGGTCCTTCATCCGTTTGATCTCAAATGGCTCTTTGGAAAATCGCAAAGCCTCCCTCTCACTGCCAAACTGAATCATAAAATCGCGATACATATTGTCCAGCAGATTCTCCATATCCCCCAGATATGCCACATTGCCGTGGTCCAGCAGGGCAACACGGTCGCAGGACAAATCCATCGCGTTTATGGAATCAGAGGTTAAGAGAACCATCTTGTTCTTCTCTTTTTCCTCCAGGATCAATTCTACCATCACACTTCTTGCCTTTGTGTCCAGCTGCGCAAAGGGCTCATCAAGAAGCAGCACCAGCGGATTATGCATCATGGCGCAGATAATGCCCACCTTGCGGATATCTGCCGCGCTCATCTTCCCGATCCTCTGATCCAGGTCCACATCCAGGCGTATCGCCAGCTCAAACAGCCTTTCCAGATTCCTCATGGAACGCATCTGGGCATTGGACTTTAAAAACTGCCTCCCGCTAAGCGCTGCGGGCAAAGCTGCATGCTGCGGCAAATATCCCATAATCTTATGAAGGGAAAGGCTGTTTTCCCCACAGTCTTTCCCATTCACCGCACATCTTCCCTTAGTAGAATGCTCGAATCCCATAAGCATACGAAGAACAGTGGACTTTCCGGAATCCTTCGGTCCGATTATGCCAAAGACTTCCCCCTCTTCCACCTCAAACGAAAAATCAAATATCCCTTTCCCTTTTCCATAGCTTTTTGTCAGGTTCTTAAATCGTATCATCCACAAATTCCTACAGTTCTTATTTTTTCTGAATATATCCCAATGCCTTCAGAGATTCCGCGCATAACACCGCTCCTCCTGCGGCTCCTCTTACCGTATTATGCGATAAACCGACAAATTTGAAATCATAAATGGTATCTTCTCTGAGGCGTCCGATAGAAATGCCCATACCATTTTCGTAGTCCACGTCTGCTATTACCTGCGGACGATCGTCCGCCTGCATATAACGGATAAACTGCTTTGGTGCGCTCGGAAGCTGCTTTTCCTGCGGAAGCCCGCAAAAGCTCTCCAGCTTCTCGATCAGTTGTTCCTTTGTCGGTTTCTTTCTGAATTTTACAAACACTGCCGCCATATGCCCGTTTAACACCGGTACACGCAGGCATTGGCAGGTGATCTTCGGCTCTTCCGCCTTCACGATCACGCCGTCTTTTACTTCTCCGAAAATGCGAAGCGGCTCCTGCTCTGATTTTTCTTCCTCGCCGCCGATATAGGGGATGACATTCTCCACCATCTCCTGCCAGTCCTTAAAGGTCTTGCCCGCCCCGGAAATTGCCTGATAGGTCGTCGCCACCACCTCATACGGCTCAAACTCTCTCCATGCCGCGAGCGCCGGTGCATAGCTCTGAATCGAGCAGTTCGGCTTTACGGCAATGAATCCTCTGGTCGTGCCCAGGCGCTTCCTCTGCGTCTCGATCACGTCAAAATGCTGCGGGTTGATCTCGGGGATCACCATCGGTACATCCGGCGTCCAGCGGTGCGCGCTGTTGTTGGATACAACCGGCGTCTCTGTCTTTGCGTATTCTTCCTCGATCGCACGGATCTCATCCTTTGACATATCCACTGCGGAA
The DNA here is from genome assembly GCA_964487425.1 of uncultured Marvinbryantia sp. GTDB lineage: Bacteria > Bacillota > Clostridia > Lachnospirales > Lachnospiraceae > Marvinbryantia. The sequence continues at coordinate 6,458 of CAZAQD010000048.1, forward strand.
AATACAAAGTCTACGCTTGCCGCCACCTTCTCCACTTCATTCACATTCATTACGGTAATCTTTTTTACTGCCTCCGGCATCGGCGTGGTCATTTTCCATCTGCCGCCGACTGCCTCCTCATAAGTTTTTCCTGCGCTTCTCGGGCTGGCTGCCAGCGTCACTACCTCAAACCACGGATGGTTTTCCAACAGAGAAATAAACCTCTGTCCTACCATACCGGTTGCTCCCAGAATTCCTACTTTCAGTTTTTCGTTCACAATTTGCTCCTCCGTCCAGATTATTCTTGTTCCAGATATCCTCTGTTTTTTTCTATTACCTTCCTCATTGCCGCCTCAGACGGCGCTCCTGTCGTCCGGCGCTTCTCCACACACGCCTTCAGGCTGATCGCCTCATAGATATCCTGCTCAAACACAGGGCTGATTGCCTTATATTCCTCCAGCGTCATATCATCGAGGGAAATGTCATGCTCGATACAGTACAGCACCAGCCTGCCCACGATCCCGTGCGCGTCCCTGAACGGTACGCCGTGATTTACCAGATAATCTGCGGCATCCGTTGCGTTGGTAAAACCGTTCTTCGCGCTGTTCTCCATCACCTGCTTGTTAAATTTCATCGTCGAAACCATGCCGGTAAACAATGCGATGCATCCCTTCACCGTGTCGATGGCGTCAAAGGTTAATTCCTTGTCCTCCTGCATATCCTTATTATACGCAAGCGGCAGCCCCTTCATCGTCGTCAGAATGGACATAAGCGCCCCATATACGCGCCCTGTCTTTCCCCTGATTAACTCCGCGATGTCGGGATTCTTCTTCTGCGGCATGATGCTGCTCCCGGTACTGTAAGCGTCGTCAAGCTCCACAAAACGGTATTCGTTGCTATTCCAGATGATGATCTCCTCGCAGAACCTGCTTAAATGCATCATGATAGTGGATATGGCGGACAGCAGCTCGATGAGATAATCCCGGTCTGCCACCGAATCCATACTGTTCAGCGTCGCTTCCGCAAAACCCAAAAGCTGCGCGGTATACTCCCGATCCAGCGGATAGGTCGTCCCCGCTAAAGCCCCGCTTCCAAGCGGGCAGTAATTCATCCGCCTGCCAAGATCGTACAGCCTCTGGCGGTCCCTCTTAAACATTTCAAAATATGCGCCCAGATGGTGCGCCAGCGTGATCGGCTGTGCCTTCTGCAGATGCGTAAAGCCCGGCATATAGGTACCCACATGCTGCTCCATCATCGAAAGCAGCGTCTGCAGCAGTGCCTTTAACAGCCCGTCTATTTCCGTCACTTCATCGCGGATATACAGCTTCATATCCAAAGCCACCTGGTCATTGCGGCTTCTTCCCGTATGCAGCTTCTTCCCCGCATCACCGATGCGGTCGATCAGATTTGCCTCTACAAAGCTGTGGATATCCTCATACTCCTCGCCAATTTCCAGTACGCCTGCCTCCACATCCTTTAAAATACCTTCCAGCCCTTTTAGGATCTGCTCTTCTTCTTCTGCGGTCAGAACGCCCTGCTTTGCCAGCATCTTAACATGTGCCATGCTTCCCCTGATATCCTGCCTGTAAAGCTTTTTGTCAAAGGAAATCGAGGCATTAAAATTATATACCAGTTTGTCCGTCTCTTTCGTGAAGCGTCCGCCCCAAAGCTGTGCCATAGTCAAACCTCTTTCTTTATAAAATGTCTGAATCTACTGTAGTCTAACACATTTTTTTAGCGGTATCAAGAGCCAATCCCGCCGCTGGTTTTATAGTAACGACAAATTATTTATCGCGGAAACGGCCTGTTCATAATCTCTACGGACATGTGCCTCCAGGGCCTCCAGATTTTCCGGGCGCACGCCTGCCCGAAGCGCTTCCGTGAGCATACTGCCGGACCTGGCGAGATCTGAAAGGCCCAGGTTCTCGCAGATTCCTTTCAATGTGTGCGCGGCGCGAAACGCCTCCGGATAATTTTCCGCTGAAAGCTGTTCCGATAACAGGCGAAAGGTTCCGTCGTCTGGAAATTTCGTAAGAAAACGCCTGACCATAGACTCGCTGTAAAGGCGGGCCAAAACCTCGTCATAATCCCCGCCCAGTTTTTCATAACATTCTTTTAAGTCCATCACTGCCTCCTGTCATTTTTTCTCCCTGATCAGCTCTGAGATTACGTTTTCCAATTTCTTCATGTCGATCGGTTTCGGTACATGGGCGTTCATTCCGGCATTCATTGCTTCCCTGACATCTTCCGCAAATGCGTTGGCAGTCATAGCCACTATCGGAATTATCTTCCCGCAGGGGTGGCTGCCGGCCCGGATAGCCCTTGCCGCATCATAGCCATTCATAACAGGCATCTGGATATCCGTCAATATCAGATCGTACTGCCCCGGTTCGGATTTCTCGAATGCTTCCACCAGCTCACGGCCGTTTCCGACGATGTCACACGCCGCATTGTTAAGATGCAGAAGCTCCGTCAATATCTCCGCGTTCAGCTCATTATCCTCAGCCGCAAGGATATTCAGCCCTGCCAGCCTGCTGTCGGAAGTCTCCGTCACGGGATTGTTTTCCTTTTCAGTCTGAACCATCACAAGCGCCTGCTTAAAGCTGGACACGAAAAATGGCTTGGACAGGAAACCGGAAATGCCGGCGGCGAGCTCCTCATCTTTAATTTCAACACGTTCGCAGGCGGTATGAAGGATAATCGGAACATGCTCCGGCAGCATGGCGCGTATCTTTCCGGCTGTCCGGATACCGTCCATCCCGGGCATTTCCCAATCCAAAAGCACCACATCGAACAATATTCCTTCCTGATGCGCCTGTTCAAGCTGCCGGAGCGCACTGTCGACGTCCGATGCGTATTGAATCGACACTCCGGTGTTTTTCATGGCGTTCGCTACATTTTTGAAAGTGCTTTCCTCATTATCTACAACCAGCATACGGGCAATCCTGCGGCTTTGCCAGAATTCCTTATCCTTATCCTTATCCTGGATGCGAAGCTCCAGTTCAACCGTAAAAAGACTTCCCTCGCCCTGTTTGCTCTTTACATCGATCATTCCGCCCATCAGCTCTACCAGATTTTTTACAATCGGCATTCCAAGGCCGGTTCCCTGCATCTGGTTCACGCAATCATTGCTTTCACGGGCAAAGGGTTCAAAAATAACCTTCAGGAACTCCTCCGACATGCCAATGCCGTTATCCTGGATATCAAACCGCAGAGAGACAAAATTCTTAATTTTTTGCGGAAGCTGGGTTATGGTCATCCGGATCCTGCCGCCGGTCGGCGTATATTTAACCGCATTTGACAGGATATTCAGCAGTACCTGATTGATTCGAAGCCCGTCGCCTATCAGGTGTTCCTCAGTTACATCTATAAGAGAAAGCTTAAATTCCTGCCGCTTTGCTCTTGCCAGCGGCCGGATCAGTGTCATCAGCTCATCGATCAGATCCGCCAGATTAAATTCGGCGAGGTTCAGCGCCGTTTTTCCGCTCTCTATTTTGCTCATATCCAGCACATCGTTGACCAGGCTCAAAAGATATTGGCTGGAAGCCATAATCTTGCTGGTATACTCCTTTACCCGCTGCGGATTCCCGCCTTCCTGTTTTAACAGCGTGGCAAATCCCATGATTGCATTCATTGGCGTCCGGATATCATGGCTCACATTATTGAAGAAGTCGCTTTTCGCCTTATTGGCGGCATTTGCCGCATTCAGCGCCGTTTCCAGCATGAGCTTGTTCTGTTTTTCCTTCGTTCTGTCTGACAGAACAATGATAAATTTCTCCGACTGGTTATCGCCCACGCAATAAACCGATTCATAAAACCAGTGCTTCTCCGCTGTTTTTCTATTAATGCGCTCACTTTCCATCATAACGGACTGCCCAGGCTGCATCTGAACAAATTCCGAATGGGAAATACATTCCCCTTCGGCGTATTCTGCTTCCTGTAATGTATTGAGATCTGACATCACATCTTTCCGGGAAATGCCGAGCACACGATCCACGTTCGGCGTAACATACTCTACCGCGTGAGATTCCCCATTGAGCATTAAAAAAACGTCGTCTATATTTTGCGAAAGAATGCTGAACATCTGCTCTCTGTACCGGACATCCTGTTCCTTTCTTTCAATCCGTTTGCGATTCTGCTGTTCAAAAAGCAGGAATAGCAGGCCTATGATGAATATGAAAATGACCATGTACATAAAAATCCGGGAGGACTGCAGGATATTTTCCGCATTTTCCATAATGACGCTTCTCGGAATGATAGAAATGATATACCACCCCTCCGCGGTTCCGATGGGCGAGAAGGTAATGACATTCTCCGAGCCGTTGAAGGAAAACTGTATCACACCGGAGTTCCCTTCTGACAGACTTTTCTGAAACGCCTGAATATCATCCGCGTCATTTTCATTTGCAAGCATATCGAAAATATTTGTAAAAGTCCGGTTACTGTTTTTATGGGTCGGACGAATCAAAACATCTCCGTCCTGATTGGTAATATAAGAAAAGCCGGTTTCGTTAAAAAAGGACAGGGAGAAAAGCTGCGAAAGCACGGAAATCCTTCTGTCCTTTTGTACCAGCCCCCGGGTTCCGTCAGAGAACGTAAAGCATTCATAAACTCCCATGGTATTATGCCCGTCGTAAATATTGAAGTAGTTCTCTCTGAGGCCCTTGCCGGAAAAGGTAAGGTAATATTCGAGTTCCCCCTCATCCAGTAAAAGGCGGTCTTCCAGACGGTTTGAGTACAAATAGCCATGATCCAGATCCACAATGGTAAAATAAGAGGTGTCGTCTCCAAGCATACTGAGATCGTTCAATATTCTGTTTTTCTCTGAAGAGTTTATTTCTGACAGCGCATTGACCAGGCTTTGTATCTGGTCCTGAGCCACAGTAATATAAGTCTTAAATGCGTTCCCGCCCTGACTGGTGATTTCCAGCGTCTGTTCCGCGATCTGCATCCACATGGATGTCTGGACGTTTCTGATATAAAAATAGCAGCTGAAAAGAACACTGCCAAGAAGAGCTAAGATCAGGCCGCTTTTTACAAATCCTTTGATTTTCATTTTGGTCTCCTTTGAGCGCTACTTTGCCAGAAGCCGGTTTAACAGTCGTACTGCCTCGTCTTCCGTCATACCGTCCAGCATCTGCAGTGTGATTTCCGTCAGGGAAGTGTCCAATGGAAGATCCAGCCTGTAATCGGAACCGATCACGACCCGTCCGTCCTCAAAACACGCGGTGGCAGGAAGGATCGTTTCATCAGCAGGAGAATTGCCGCCCTGCAGCGGTGTGTAAGAGCTTTGGCTGTCGCAGTAATACTGTATATTGTCCGGTTGGGTGATGTATTCAGCAAGATCGATGGCTTCCTCTGACTGTTCGCTGTCAGCATTCACGCTGATGCAGGTGTTGGCGTCGATCTCAAGAACGCCGCCGTCTTCCAGGATGGGAAATGCATGCACACCATAAGAAAATTCAGGGTTTCTGGCATTTACCCTGACAGTCGCCCAGCAGCCGGTCACCATAAACGGCCGGTTTCCGCCAAGGAACAGCTCGAGATCATCGGAGGTCTGGTTGGTCGTCAGAGCCTCCTCGCAGTCGATCCATTTACAGCCGATCATTTCCTCCGCCATTTCGATTCCCGGGCGCAGAGTATCCGCCAGATCTTCCGGATGAAGGTTGAAGCCTTCGATTGCCGAAGCGGAATCATGCTGATAAACCGAATACAGAGATCTGGCGACAATAAGACTTCGAAGCGAAGCATAGTTATTTATAACAATGGGAGTAATCCCTTTTTCAACAAAATAATTGCAGACATCCGAAAAATCAGACCAGTTTTCCGGAATCTCCTGCCCGTGTTCCTCCAGCAGATCGTAATTAATATACAGACCGTAGGCGGAAATACAGGTCGGCAGGAAATACGCCGAACCATCCGGATTGATAAACTGTTCCTTCACATAATCCTGATATTGCCGGATCACGGACAGCCCGGACAGATCCACCAACATCCCCTGCCCGGTCAATTCGATCACCCGGTCATGATCCACCATAAACACGTCGTCAAGATCGTCCGCCTTTGCCCGCCTTGCCAATGCCTCCCAGTAGCTGGTTCCCTTTACGCCTTCGTAGGTAACGACATAATCAGGATGCAGCTCCATATATTGCTGCAGGATATTTTCGATGGCGGTCAGGTTGGCCGCGTCTGCTTTATATCCAAAAAAAGTGAGCGACATCTGCTCCTGTGTCTCAGGCGATTCATACTCGAACAGCATGGCCTCCCTGGAACGCAGGCCGCAGCCTGAAAGTAATGTCAGAATTAAAAAAACGGATAAAATACCCTGATATCGTTTCATTTCCCTGCCCTTATCTTTCCTCATAAGCTTTCACAGATGTTTCTTCCCGTGTTTCCTCCGTATCAGGCTTCTAAATGGTATCTTGCATTCTGGGACGCCAGATCCTGTGCGAGTGAATCTCCGATATCCTGCAGACATTCCAGCAGCAGAGGCTGGAATGCACCGCACTCCCCATTGAGGATCATCTGCAGCGCTGTATCATGAGAATACGCCGGTTTATAGCATCGCTCACTGGTGAGCGCGTCGTAAACATCCGCCAGTGCGACCACCTGTGCGGAGACAGGAATTTCGTCCCCCTTCAGCCCATCCGGATAGCCGTTTCCGTCATACCGCTCATGATGCCATCTGCAGATCTCATACGCTGTCTTCAGAAGGGGCTCTTCCATGCCGAAAGGCAGGCTGCTGAGTATATTTGCTCCCGCCATGGCATGGCCCTGCATGATCCTGAACTCTTCCTCGGTAAAACGGCCCGGTTTATTGAGAATTTCCTCCGGAATCGTTATTTTGCCGATATCGTGCAGTGACGAGGCCAGACTGATCACGGAAATGTCCTTTTCTGTGATTATACTGTCATCGTTCTTTAACAGATATTGCCGCAGCAGACGGTCGGTAATAAGATTCAGATGGATGACGTGGAGCCCGCTTTCTCCGTTACGAAATTCTACGATATGAGAAAGGATGGAAAGCATGAGCCGGTTGTCCCTCTCGTTTTTGATGACCTGCTGCGCAATGGTTTCTTCCATCTGACGATGCTTTGCAAAAGACAGAATAACATTCGCTACACGGCGCCTCACAATCGCCGTATTATAAGGGCGGGCAATAT
>CAZAQD010000049.1:0-13442 GCA_964487425.1 uncultured Marvinbryantia sp.
ATTCTATGGGATTCATTCAGTAGATGGAGGAAAAGATGAATTATCAATGGTATCCGGGTCATATGACAAAGGCAAAGCGTATGATGCAGGAAGACATAAAATTGATAGACCTGGTGATTGAGCTGGTAGATGCAAGGACGCCGTTTGCCAGCAGAAATCCCGATATTGATGAGCTGGGCAGGAACAAAGCCCGGCTGATTTTGCTGAATAAGGCGGATTTGGCGGATGAGCGCGCAAATGAGAAATGGATGCTGTATTTTAAGGAAATGGGATATTTCGCCCTTAAAGTGAATTCCAGAGACGGCGAGGGCTTAAAGGCAATCCAGCCGGTTGTGCAGGAAGCGTGCAGGGGGAAAATTGAGAGAGACAGAAAACGTGGGATTAAAAACAGGCCGGTGAGGGCGATGGTGGTCGGCATCCCCAACGTGGGAAAGTCTACCTTTATTAACAGCTATGCCAGAAAAGCATGCGCCAGGACGGGAAACAAGCCGGGCGTCACGAAAGGGAAGCAATGGATCCGCCTGAACAGGGATCTGGAGCTTTTGGATACGCCGGGGATTCTGTGGCCGAAATTTGAAGACCAGCAGATGGGAATGCGCCTGGCAATGATTGGTTCCATGAATGATGAGGTGCTGAATACGGAGGAGCTGGCGCTGAGGCTGATCGCTTTTCTGATGGAACGTTATCCCGGACGACTGGCGGAACGTTATGGCTGCAGCGAAGAGAAAGAAGCAGTGGAGGTATTGGCAGCGATCGCAAAGAACCGAGGCTGCCTGCAAAAAGGTGAGGCGCTTGATTATGCCAAAGCTTCCGGCATCCTTCTGGATGATTTTAGAAATGGGAAAATAGGAAAAATATCATTGGAGATTCCAGACGGATTATGATAAAAAGATTTCACAAGGCGATTTTTATATTGATAGCTGTAATACTGTGCGCGCTGTTTGTTTCCCATTTTCTGATACAGCGCACCAGGGTGAACGGCGATTCCATGATGCCGACGCTTTATGACGGCGATAATCTGCTTGTGGATAAAATCAGCTACCGTTTTTATGATCCGCAGCGTTTCGATATGGTGGTGTTTTCTTATCATTATAGAGAGAATACGTATTATATTAAGCGGATCATTGCCCTTCCGGGGGAGACGGTGCGCATTCGCAACGGGAGTATTTATGTGAATGGAAATGTGCTGATCGAACATTACGGGAATGAAACGATAGAGGATGGCGGGCTTGCGACGCAGGAGATTACATTAGGTGAAGACGAGTATTTTGTGCTTGGCGATAACCGCAATGCAAGCGCAGACAGCAGGGATCCCGGCGTTGGCAATATTAAGAGGACAGACATTGTCGGCAGGGCATGGATGTGCCTGACGCCGTTGGAGAGATTTGGTTTTTTCTAAGAGATTTGGAGTGAAATGGTGGATAAAAAAATTACGCAGATCAGACAGGAGTTTGAAAAGGCAGACAGAGAAGAGCTTGGACGCTTGTTTTTGCAATATGAACAGGACGGCAGGAGCGGAGTGAGGACGCTGATTCAAAAGTACAAAAAGAAGCTGGAAGAGGAAGAAAAGGAAAATCAGCGTCTGGAGCAGATGCTGGTATTTGAACGCCGTTATGCCGATGCTGCATATATTTGCGGGATTGATGAGGCGGGCAGAGGACCGCTGGCGGGACCGGTGACGGCAGCGGCGGTAATCCTGCCGAAGGAATGCAGGATTCCTTATCTGAATGATTCCAAGAAGCTGTCGCCGGCGCGCAGGGAACAGCTTTATGATGTGATTATGGAGCGGGCGATCGGCGTGGGCGTGGGAATGGCATCGCCGGCAAGGATTGATGAAATCAATATCCTGCAGGCGACCTATGAAGCCATGCAGGAGGCAATCAGTAAGCTTCCGGTTTGCCCGGATATCCTTTTGAATGATGCGGTGACGATTCCGGGAATAGAGACGGCACAGGTGCCGATCATCAAAGGGGATGCAAAAAGCCTTTCCATTGCGGCGGCGAGTGTGATTGCGAAAGTGACAAGAGACCGCCTGATGACAGAATATGATAAGATCATGCCAGAGTACGGATTTGCGGGGCATAAAGGCTATGGCTCGGCTGCGCATATCGCGGCGATTCAAAAGTATGGGCCTTCCCCGATCCACCGGGCAACGTTCATTAAAAATTTTCTGTAAATCAGGCCGGTGAAAAAGGAGCATATTTGAATAAAAGGAAAATTGGTGATGATTATGAAGAGATTGCCGTGCAATATCTCAAAGAGAAAGGCTATCAGATTTTAGAGAGAAATTACCGTATCCGTACAGGAGAGATCGACATCATTGCCAGGGACGGAAGATATCTGGTTTTTGTTGAGGTAAAATACAGAATGGGAAACGGCAGGGGAACCGCGCTGGAGGCTGTAGATTTCCGCAAGCAGAACGTGATTTTCAGGACTGCGCAGGTTTATCTTTGTCGGAAGGGGATGGCAGCGGATACTCCCTGCCGTTTCGATGTGGTAGGGATCACCGGGGCTAAGATCGCTCATGTAGAGGACGCGTTTGGAATGTAAAGCAGACTTGCGGGAGGAAAACGGATATGAAGATAATACGAAAGGGCAAAGAACCGGTCATAGATGTCCGGGATACAAAGGGCGTTGTCTGGCTGTCTTATCCGGCGCTGGAGCAGGCGGGCTGCGTGATCCATGGATTTTCCACAAGGCTTGGCGGTGTTAGCCGGGAACATCTTTCCAGTATGAACCTCAGTTTTTCCAGAGGCGATGAGGAAGAAAATGTGCGGGAAAACTTTCACCGTATTGCAGATGCCATCGGATTTCGGGAAGAAGATATGATATTTTCCGACCAGACGCATACAACCAACGTGAGAAAGGTGACGGAAGAGGATCGCGGTAAGGGATTTGTGGTAGCGCGGGATTATACGGATGTGGACGGGCTTATCACCGACGTGCAGGATATGGTGCTGGTGACCTTTTATGCGGATTGCGTGCCGCTTTATTTTGTCGATCCTATAAAGCGGGCAATCGGGCTTTCCCACTCGGGCTGGCGGGGGACAGCCGGAAAAATCGGAAAAGTGACAGTGGAGGCGATGGTGAAAGAATATGGCAGCGACCCGGCGGATATCCTTGCCGCCATAGGGCCGTCCATCTGTCAGAATTGCTATGAGGTCAGCGAAGAGGTCATAGAGGAATTTCAAAAGAGCTTTGAAGAGAAATACTGGGATCAGCTGTATTATGCGAAGACAGACGGGAAATTTCAGTTGAATCTATGGCGGGCTAATGAAATTGTGATGGAAGAATCGGGAATCCTTAAAGAACACATTTGGGTGACGGATCTGTGTACCTGCTGCAATCCTGATCTTTTGTACTCCCACAGGGCGTCAAAGGGCAGGCGGGGGAGCCTGGCAGCGTTTCTTTCCCTGAAAGGATAGCCGGTAAATCTTATATTTTGAGGAGAGCAGCGGACAAATGGAGCTTCAGGAAATCGTAGTATTTGTGATGGAGATGTTGGGGACGATAGCGTTTGCCGCCTCGGGAGCGATGGCAGGCGTGGGGCGGGGCATGGACATTTTCGGTGTCTGCGTCCTCGGAGTTGTGACTTCCGTAGGCGGGGGAATCATCAGAGATATTGTACTGGGCATTATTCCGCCGGGCGTTTTTCAGGACCCTGTCTATGCCGCAGTGGCGACTGTGACATCCTGCGTCGTATTTCTTGTCCTTTACCTGAAAAGAGAGCTTTTGGAAGGGCATTTCCGGGAAGCTTATGATAAAGTGATGCTGGTTATGGACTCCATCGGACTGGGAATCTTCACGGTGGTTGGTGTGAATACGGGAATCCGCAGCGGATATGTGGAGGAGACATTTTTGCTGGTGTTTCTTGGGACGATAACCGGAGTCGGCGGAGGGCTTCTGCGAGATATGATGGCAGGTGTGCCGCCCTATATTTTTGTGCGCCATGTCTATGCCTGCGCATCGATTGTGGGGGCAATTGTATGTGTGTACAGCTATCGGATATTCGGGGCAGTGGAGGCGATGGTGGTATCCTCGGCGGTGGTAATTCTGATCCGGTATCTGGCAGCCCATTATCACTGGAATCTGCCGAGGCTGGGGAAATGAAGTGAAAATAAGAATCGGAAATTATAAATCAGGGGAGAAATCCGTGTGTATGGACTTCTCCCCGGTTCTTTTTCAGGCTTCGCCGGAAGCGTTTTGTATTTTTGTCAAAAGCTTCTGGATCTTTTCGGTAGGTGAAATGATGCTTTCCAGTGAAACATCATGGTTCAGGCAGTCGATGATGCTGGCGGTAAAGCCGGTCATATCAGCTTCTTTGTAATAAGGCTTTGTAAACAGCTGCGGATCACGGTAATTTAAGTTGGTAGTGATGATGCGGTAAATATAGCCTTTTCTGTAGAATTCATCAAATTTATCAAATCCATCCGTAAACAGTCCAAAGGTGGTGCAGACAAATACACGTTTGGCATGGCGGTCCTTTAACTGCTTTGCCACGTCTAACATACTTTCACCGGAAGAGATCATGTCATCTACGATCAGCACATCTTTGCCTTTGACGGAATCGCCCAGGAATTCATGGGCAACAATGGGATTCTTGCCATTTACAACGGTAGAGTAGTCGCGCCGCTTGTAGAACATTCCCATATCAACGCCGAGAATCGTAGAGAAATAGACTGCTCTGCTCATGGCGCCTTCGTCCGGGCTGATAATCATCAGATGGTCGCTGTCGATTTTAAAATCAGGCGTGGATTCGAGGATTGCTTTTAAAAACTGATAAGTCGGCATGAAAGTATCAAAACCGATCAGAGGAACGGCGTTTTGTACGCGCGGGTCATGGGCGTCAAAGGTGATAATATTAGAGACTCCTACATTGGCAAGCTCCTGAAGTGCAAGTGCACAGTCGAGGGATTCCCTGCCGGAACGCTTATGCTGGCGCCCTTCGTAGAGGAATGGCATGATAACATTGATTCGTTTTGCTTTTCCATCGCTCGCGGAGATGATACGTTTGACATTCTGGAAATGATTATCCGGCGACATATAATTTGTCATGCCGCAGACGGGATAGGTGAGGCTGTAATTTGTAATATCAGAGAGGATGAATAAATCACAGCCGCGTACAGAACCGTTAATGATACCTTTTCCTTCGCCGGAGCCGAAGCGCGGACACGAACAGTCGATCAGATAATTATCCGCTATGTAGCCCTTGCAGGCGATGCTGTTCGGCTCGTGGGTCGGATGGTTATGACGGTACTCCAGCAGATGGTCATTTACCTTTTGCGTAAAGTCGCGGCAGCCTTCCATAGCTGCCAGCTTTAACGGAGCGACAGGAATAGAGTTGCGTAAGGAATCAAAGTAGTTTGACATAAGGACCTCCGAATAGAAAGAATAATAATTGTTTAAAAAAATTCCACACTATCATGTCCAGTATAGTTGCTGGAGCAACCTGAGTCAAGAAATTTGTAAAATTTTGAAGCATAAAGTTTGTCGGAACAAACTACGGACGGAAAGGAAAAGCATTGCATTTTTGAGAAGGATTTAGTATGATGGGCGTAAGAAGGAGTGGCAAGATCATATGAAAAAACAGCATAGGATCCGTAAGGTGCTGCCGGGGAGTATCGCGGAGGAACTGGAGATTGAGCCGGGAGACACCCTCCTGGCGGTCAATGACACGGAAGTAGGCGATATTCTTGATTATCATTATTTGTGTAACGAAGAATATTTAACGGTTTTGATCCGTAAGGCGGACGGAGAAGAGTGGGAACTGGAGATAGAGAAAGAGTTTGAAGAAGACCTGGGGATGGAGTTTGAAAACGGAATGATGGACGAGTATCATTCCTGCCGCAATAAATGTATTTTCTGCTTTATTGACCAGATGCCGCCGGGAATGCGGGAGACCCTGTATTTTAAGGATGATGATTCCAGGCTTTCTTTCTTACAGGGGAATTATGTGACGTTGACAAATTTGAGCGAGCATGACATGGAGCAGATCATCCGTTATCATTTGTCGCCGATCAACGTTTCCTTTCAGACCATGAATCCCAAGCTTCGCTGTAAGATGCTGCATAACCGTTTTGCCGGGGAGGCACTGAAAAAGGTTGACAGGCTGGTGGAGGCGGGGATTGAATTAAACGGACAGATCGTACTCTGCAAAGGGGTAAATGATAAGGAGGAGCTGGAGTATTCCATCGCGCAGCTTGCGAAATATATTCCAAACCTTGTCAGCGTGTCTGTGGTGCCGGTGGGCTTGTCAAAATACCGCGATGGGCTGTATCCGCTGGAGCCGTTTGATAAGGAGGACGCCAAAGAAGTGCTGGCGATGATCCACCGCTGGCAGCAAAAGCTCTGTCAGGAGTATGGCACACACTTCATCCACGCGGGAGATGAGTGGTATGTCCTGGCGGGGGAGGAAGTGCCGGAAGAAGAAAACTATGACGGCTACCTGCAGTTGGAAAACGGCGTAGGCATGATCCGCCTGTTTTTAGAGGAAACGGCACAGGAGCTTTCCGGGCGCAAAGGGGATACCCGCAGGCATGAGGTTTCTATTGCCACGGGAATGCTGGCGGCGCCGTATCTGAAACGGGTAGTGGCGCAAATAAATAAAAAGTATCCGAATGTACTGGTACATGTCTATGCGATCCGCAATGACTTCTTTGGAGAGCTGATTACCGTAGCCGGGCTGTTGACAGGGAAGGATTTGATTGCGCAGTTAAAGGATAAACGGCTGGGAGAGAAGCTTCTGCTAAGCGGCAACTTACTCCGGGATGGGGAAACGGTTTTGCTGGACGATGTGACGGTGGAAGATCTGGAGAGGACTTTACAAACGGAGACGATTATTGTAAAATCAAGCGGTAAAGATTTTGTGCGCGCAGTGTTATTGGAGGAACAGTCTGCGGATGGCAAATGCGCGCAGCCATATGAGGTGAAAATGTATGAGTAAACCAATCGTAGCCATTGTTGGGCGGCCGAATGTGGGAAAATCCACGCTGTTCAATGCGTTGGCAGGAGAGAATATTTCAATTGTAAAAGATACGCCCGGGGTGACCAGGGACAGGATTTATGCGGACGTGGAGTGGCTGAATTATACCTTTACACTGATAGATACCGGCGGAATCGAGCCGGACAGCAGGGATATTATTTTGTCCCAGATGAGAGAGCAGGCGCAGATCGCCATTGATACGGCGGATGTGATTATTTTTATTGTGGATGTAAAGCAGGGGCTGGTGGATTCCGATTCAAAGGTGGCGGATATGCTGCGGCGTTCCCGCAAGCCGGTTGTGCTGGTGGTGAATAAGGCGGACCACTATGAGAAAACGCTCCCGGATGTTTATGAATTTTACAATCTCGGCATTGGCGACCCGGTACCGATCTCGGCGGTTTCCAAGCAGGGGCTTGGGGATATGCTGGATGAAGTGGTGAAACATTTCCCGGATGATGAGATGGAAGCAGAAGAGGATGACCGTCCGCGAATTGCAGTGGTGGGTAAGCCGAACGTAGGCAAATCCTCCATTATTAATAAGCTTTTGGGCGAGAACCGCGTGATTGTATCGAATATTGCCGGTACGACAAGGGACGCCATCGATACGGCGATCACCTGGAACGGGCGCGAATACGTATTTATTGACACTGCGGGACTTCGCAGAAAGAGTAAGATCAAAGAGGAATTGGAACGTTACAGCATCATCCGTACCGTGACGGCTGTGGAGCGCGCGGATGTGGTGGCAGTCGTGATCGACGCCGTAGAGGGGGTAACGGAGCAGGACGCCAAGATTGCCGGTATCGCGCATGACCGGGGCAAAGGAATCCTGGTTGTGGTAAACAAGTGGGATGCGATAGAGAAGGATGATAAAACAATCTACAAATATACCAACAAGGTAAGGGAAACTCTGTCCTTTATGCCCTATGCGGAAATTATGTTTGTCTCCGCCGAGACGGGGCAGCGACTGCCGAAGCTGTTTGAGAAAATTGATATGATTATTGAGAACCAGGCTATGCGCGTCGCAACAGGCGTACTCAATGAGATCCTCTCGGAGGCGGTGGCATTGCAGCAGCCGCCGTCCGATAAAGGGAGAAGGCTGAAGCTCTATTATATTACGCAGGTAGCGGTAAAGCCGCCGACCTTTGTTATATTTGTGAATGATAAGGAGCTGATGCATTTCTCCTATACCAGATATCTGGAAAATAAGATCCGAGACACCTTTGGGTTTAGGGGCACTTCCCTCAAATTTATCATAAGAGAGCGAAAGGACAAAGAAAAATAAATGGGAATACGTGTAATCTGTCTGGCGGTCGGCTATGTGTTTGGTTTGTTTCAGACCAGTTATATTATCGGAAAACGGCATGGGATTGATATCCGTGAGCACGGAAGCGGAAATGCCGGGACTACAAATATGATGCGTACAATGGGGACGAAGGCGGGGCTTTTGACCTTTTTGGGCGACTGCCTGAAATGTATAGCGGCAGTCTTGGCGGCGCGGTTCCTTATTGGAAGATGGCGCCCGGATATATTGCCGCTTCTGGAGTTCTATGCTGCGGCGGGCGTGATCCTGGGACATAACTTTCCGTTTTACCTGAATTTTAAAGGCGGAAAAGGCATTGCGGCAACGGCGGGACTGGTATTGTCCTTCCATCCGGTGATGGCGGTGCTGGGCATCCTTACCTTTTTCTCAGCCTTTTTTATCACGCATTATGTTTCGCTTGGTTCGCTGCTGGTATACGTCGGCATTATGATCGAGCTTGTGGCGCTGGGGCAGATGGGGCAGTTCCATATGAGCCAGGCGCATCTGAATGAAATGTATCTGCTGGCATTTCTGCTGGCGGTGCTGGCATTCTGGAAACACAGGGGCAATATACAGCGTCTTCTTACGGGAACGGAGCGCAAGACTTACCTGACAAAGAAAAATAAAGAATAACAGGAGGCATTTATGGCAAAAATCGGTGTAATCGGGGCGGGAAGCTGGGGAACCGCGCTTTCTATACTTCTTTATCATAACGGTCATGAGGTTGAAGTGTGGTCGATTGATAAAAAGGAAATAGAGGTGTTAAACGAAACCAGAAGGCACGAGTCGAAGCTTCCGGGTGTAGAGATTCCTGAGGGAATTGTGTTTACGACGGATCTGCGGGCAGCTATGGACCGGAAAGAGGTTCTGGTGCTTGCCGTGCCCTCTCCCTATATCAGAAGCACAAGCCGCATGATGAAGCAGTATGTGAAAAAAGGGCAGATCATTGTCAACGTTTCGAAGGGCGTGGAGGAGTCCACCCTGAAGATTATGACAGACATTATGGAAGAGGAAATGCCGGGAATCGATGCGGCGGTTTTATCAGGTCCAAGCCATGCGGAAGAGGTAAGCCGCGGGCTGCCGACAACCTGTGTTGTGGGGGCGCACTCCAAAGAGACGGCGGAATTTCTGCAGAATATCTTCATCAGCCCGGTGTTCCGCGTCTATACCAGCCCGGATATGCTGGGGATCGAACTCGGGGGAGCACTGAAAAATGTAATTGCGCTGGCGGCAGGTACGGCTGACGGTCTTGGATATGGCGATAATACCAAAGCTGCCCTTATTACGAGGGGGATCACGGAAATTTCCAGGCTTGGCATTGCGATGGGCGGCAAGCCGGAGACCTTTTACGGGCTGACGGGGATCGGCGACCTGATTGTGACCTGTGAAAGCGTCCACAGCAGAAACCGTAAGGCTGGATATCTGATCGGCAAGGGATATACAATGGACGAGGCGATGAAAGAAGTGCAGATGGTGGTAGAGGGCGTTTATTCTGCGAAGGCGGCGATGGCGCTCGCGGAAAAATACCAGATTGAAATGCCGATTGTCGAGCAGGTAAATAAGGTGCTGTTCGAGAATAAAAATGCGGCAGAAGCGGTAAAAGAGCTGATGCTGCGGGACCGCAAGGGCGAGAATGCGGATTTGCAGTGGGGAAATGACAATTTTTCTTGACGATTTGCCCACAATGGTGTATATTTTTACTAACGTACATTAATCCGTAACGCTTTAAAGGGTTAAAGTGGCGATAGAAAATTAAGAAAAGAGGAGAATACAATGAAGAAAGTACTTTCAAAGGTATTGGCAGCAGGCATGGTTGTTTCTATGGTGGCTGCAAATGGTGTAATTGCTAATGCAGAAGAGGAGACATACAGTGTTGGTATCTGCCAGCTTGTACAGCATGACGCTCTGGATGCGGCTACACAGGGCTTTCAGGATTCCCTGACAGAACTGCTTGGCGATCAGGTTGAGTTTGACCTGCAGAATGCATCAGGCGATTCCAATACCTGCTCTACTATCGTAAACCAGTTCGTATCCAACGATGTGGACCTGATCCTGGCAAATGCGACAGCTTCTTTGCAGGCAGCGACAGCAGCAACAGCAGATATTCCGATTCTCGGAACATCAATATCAGTATACAATGTAGCGCTGGATATCGCAGATGAGGATTGGACAGGCACAACAGGCATCAACGTTTCCGGTACTTCTGACCTGGCTCCGCTTGACGGACAGGCAGATATGTTTGCGGAACTGCTTCCGGATGCAAAGACAGTAGGACTGTTATACTGCTCAGCAGAGCCGAACTCTGTATATCAGGCAGATATGGTACAGGGCTATCTTGAAGAGGCAGGCGTAACCTGCAACACTTATACATTCGCAGACTCCAACGACCTGGCAGGCGTAGTTACAACGGCTGTTGCGGAAGTAGACGCACTCTATATCCCGACTGACAATACGGCAGCGTCCAACACAGAGATTATCAACAATATCTGTGAACCGGCAGATATCCCGATCATTGCCGGCGAGGAAGGTATCTGCGAAGGCTGCGGTATCGCAACTCTGTCCATCAGCTACTATGATATTGGTTATAAGACCGGCAAGATGGCTTATGAAGTTCTGGTGAACGGCGCAGACGTAAGCACAATGGAAATTGAATATGCACCGGAATTCGTGAAGGAATACGATGCTGACAGATGTGAAGCGCTCGGCATTACCGTACCGGATGACTATGTAGCAATCGGAGCGGAAGAATAAGCGTTACAAAAACCTGGTAATTCAATAAGATACATAAAGGGCTGCTGCAGGGAAGCAAAATTGCAGCAGTCTTCTTTATGGGTGGGAGGAAAGAACTGTGAATATTGGAACACTTTTAAACGCCATGCCCGGCGCCTGTGCACAGGGACTTATATGGGGAATCATGGCAATCGGTGTGTATATCACCTATAAGATTCTGGACCTTGCGGATCTGACTGTCGATGGAACCATGTGTACCGGAGGCGCAGTCTGCATTATGATGATGACAAGCGGGCATTCTCTGCAGGTATCGATGTTCTGTGCCTTTTTAGTGGGTATGCTTGCCGGGCTGGCAACGGGTGTTTTCCATACCTTTATGGGAATTCCGGCAATTCTTGCTGGGATTTTGTCACAGCTCGGATTGTATTCCATCAATCTGCGTATTATGGGCAATAAGGCAAATCAGGCAATCAGTGTGGACAAGTACGACCTGATTGTTTCTCTGCGTTATGTCAAGAACGTGGCATTTTATAAAAATACGATTTTTGTGGTGGCGATTTTCATTATTTTGATTGTTGCTATTCTTTACTGGTTCTTTGGTACAGAGCTTGGATGTTCGATCCGCTCAACGGGTTCGAATGAGAATATGTCGAGGGCGCAGGGGATCAACACAGACTTCACGAAGATTATCGGACTGATGCTGTCAAACGGGATTGTGGCGCTGGCGAGCGCACTTTATGCACAGTATCAGGGCTTTGCGGATGTCAATATGGGCCGCGGTGCGATTGTCATAGGACTGGCGGCGGTTATTATCGGCGAGGTGGTATTTGGCAAGATGGCGAAGAGTTTTTCTGCAAAGCTGGTTTCGGTAGCGCTGGGAGCAATTATTTATTACATCGTGCTTCAGTTCGTTCTCTGGCTTGGCTTGAATTCCAATGACCTGAAGCTGATATCCGCGCTTGTGGTAGCGATTTTCCTTGCGATTCCATATTTGAAAGGAAAGCATTTCAACAAACCGACAAAAAAAGCCTGCTAATAAAAAGTCAAGCACTTTTTGAAAAATTTTTGTGAAGTGATTTTATGGCACAACCCTAAGACCGCCTCATCAGCCGGTCAAAAAGAAAGCCGTAATAGACGGAATGATTATTTGTTTTGTTCCAGACTGCGCAGATGCGCTTTTACCTTGCCGTAGCAGATGCGGAGGAACCTATTCGCACCAGCAGTCATGTATACATAGTAAGGTTTTCCTTCGGAACGCTTCCGGTTCAGAAACTGGTAGACAGGTTCATTCTCCGGGGCATTCTGGAGCAGGGTGGTCATGACCTGGAACAGGGTCTTACGGAGCCTGCCGGTTCCACATTTGGAAGCTTTGTTGCTCTTTGAGTTGTGCTGCCCTGACTGCTCCACACCGGGATCGACACCTGCAAAAGCAGTGATTGCCTCCCGATGGGTAAATCTTGAAACATCGCCAATCTCAGCAATGAGCTGGGGACCGTAAGTTTTGCCCACGCCATACATGCCCATGACAACCTCGTATTCTGGGAGCGTGGAAGCAAGTGCATTCATCTCCCTGCGGAGCTGTTCGATATGGGCAGAGGCAAGATTGAGCTGCTGGATACTCTGCTGGATCAGAAGCTTATAGGACGTCTCCTTTGGGAACACGGCAACAAGCTCTTTAGAGGCGTTAAACAGTTCTTCTGGTTTGGAAGGCTGATAAATAAAATGGTGTTTCCTGCAGAAAGCTTCATAGCGCACTGTAAAAGCTTTCAAGCCGATTTTACGGACACAGTCCACATGCCAGAATGAGTAAGCGTAATCGACCCATTTTTCACTGCCATCTTCACGGGCAGGGCTGTTGAACAGTTTATTTACACCGGGGTATGTATTATCCAACAATGCAATCAGGTTTGCCTTTGCGGCAACCTTTTGCTTCATAAAGAAGCTGAATTGTGAATTTAAGGTTTTCAATTGGTTACGTGTATTGTCCATACATGAATACTGCCGCAGTTCAGCCCAGTTGTCAAGGGTATAGCGTGCTATCTTTTTAGCATCAGCAGGGTCAGATTTGACCTTGCGCAACGTATTGTTACCAAAGTTTTTAATCAGATGCGGCTTGACGACAGTTACAAAAAAACCGGCATTAGAGAGGGCGTTAGCCATGGACTCATGGTATCTGCCAGTACACTCCATTACAATCCTTGTATCCCCTTCAAGTGAAGCCAGATAATTTGATAGTTCTTTTAAGGATTGGGAAGTGTGAAAAACATCAAAGGGTTTCCTGACAATGACGCCTCCGGGCTGCAGGACTGCGATGGTGCTCTTGCCCTTTGAGACATCAATACCGACAGCGTTGTACATCCTAATGTACCTCCTGAAAATGAATTTGCATGGTATCCAGCATTCCTCACTGCTTATTCAATCTCCTGGGGT
>CAZAQD010000050.1:0-13005 GCA_964487425.1 uncultured Marvinbryantia sp.
AAAACTTTACAGATTTTAGAGTGAGTTGATTGCGTTTTCAAAAAAAGGCGGCTATACTGAGTACAAAAGGCAAAAGAGAGAAAAAGGTGCAGATTGCCGGGAGGTTGAGATTTTGGATAAATGGAAGCGAAAGTTTGAAAATTTCATGCAGGGGCGCAATGGAGTGGATGAGCTGGGGCAGTTTCTGACGCTTACATCCGTGATCGTGCTGTTGCTGGGGGCGCTGGTAAGGAATTTTCTTTTGTCGCTGCTTGCCTGTGCGCTGCTGATTTACGCATATTTCCGGGTGTTCTCCAAAAAGCTGTCGAAAAGGCAGGAGGAGAACCGCACCTATCTGGCGGAGAGAGAGCACATCCGTTTTAAGCTCCAGACAAAGAAGCTGCATTTGAGCATGAGAAAGACGCACCGGTATTTTAAATGTAAAAAATGTAAGAAAAAGCTGCGCGTGCCCAGAGGAAAAGGAAAGATTGAAGTGACGTGCCCGCATTGCGGGGAGAAGTTCATAACCAGGACATAAAAAAGAGGGGCTCTCCCCTCTTTTTTGATGGCTATGCGTTTAACGGATAGCGGTCGGTAAGTTCTTTGACGATCGCCTTTGCTGTTTCTTTGTTGTCTGCGCTTTGGATCATCAGGGCGATTGCTTCTGCGATCCTGTCCATATCCTCCGCGTTCATACCGCGTGCAGTGACGGCAGCCGTTCCCAAGCGTACGCCGCTGGTTACGAAAGGAGACTCAGGATCGTTAGGAATCGCGTTTTTGTTGCAGGTGATATTCGCCTCATCAAGAAGCTTTTCCATTGCCTTTCCGGTGACGCCTGTTCCGCGAAGGTCAACGAGCATCAGATGGTTGTCTGTCCCGCCGGAGACAATACGGATACCGCGTTTCATCAGTCCTTCGCACAGTGCCTGGGCATTTTTGATGATATTTGCCTGGTATTCTTTATATTCCGGCTGAAGGGCTTCCTTAAAGCAGACAGCTTTGGCAGCGATGACATGCATCAGGGGGCCGCCCTGGATACCGGGGAATACCGCTTTGTTAAAGTTGAACTGCTTTGCCACTTCGTTGCTGCTCATAATCATGCCGCCGCGCGGACCGCGCAGTGTTTTATGAGTGGTAGTAGTCGTAACGTGCGCATAGGGAATCGGGCTTGGATGAAGTCCGGCAGCCACCAGCCCTGCGATGTGCGCAATATCAACCATAAGATATGCGCCGACTTCATCGGCAATTTCACGGAACTTTTTAAAATCAATGACTCTGGCATAAGCGCTGGCGCCTGCCACGATCAGCTTCGGCTTTGATTCCAGGGCGATTTCTCTTACTTTGTCATAATCGATAACGCCGTCGTCATTTACGCCGTACGGAACAATATGAAAATAAGAACCGGAGAAGTTAGCGGGGCTTCCGTGTGACAGATGCCCGCCGTGGGCGAGGTTCATCCCCATGACAGTATCGCCTGGTTTTAACATGGCAAAAAATACAGCCATATTTGCCTGTGCGCCGGAGTGGGGCTGTACGTTTACATATTCGCAGCCAAACAGTTCGCATGCGCGTTTTTTAGCAAGCTCCTCTACGACATCGACGCATTCGCAGCCGCCGTAGTATCTCTTTCCGGGATATCCTTCTGCGTATTTGTTGGTTAAGGGGCTGCCCATAGCCGCCATTACCGCCTTGCTTACCCAGTTTTCAGAGGCAATCAGTTCGATGTGAGAATTCTGACGTGCCACCTCCTGCTGAATCGCTTCCGCGATTTCATTGTCCACATTCTGTATTTCTTCAAAAGAATACATTGTTCATTCCTCCTGCTGTTGATGTAAAAGCCTACCCGACTATTATATCATAGAATGCCAGTCTGTCAACCACAAAAAGACAAATATCCGCGTGAGAAAAACAAAAAGGGAAATAATGGGCGAATAAACAGGAAAACAGGTTATTTACGAAGGGAAAAAGTTACGTTATACTAATGGGAAAAGAAGAAAACGGGAGGAATGAGAATGGGGTGGGAATTTTCTGTGTTGAATGCGCTGCAGGCGGTTCATATGCCGGTGCTGGACGCGTTTTTCAAAACAGTTACCAGCCTGGGGGATCATGGTTGGTTTTTTATCGTACTGGCGTTGGCGCTGTGCTGTTTTAAGAAAACAAGAACCTGCGGGCTCTGTATGCTGGCGGGAATGGCAGTGGGCGCCCTGATTGCGAATGCGGCGTTAAAGCCGCTGGTGGCGCGGGCGCGCCCATGCTGGATAAACGATACAGTAAAACTGCTGATTGAGAATCCGACGGATTACTCTTTCCCCTCCGGGCACTCGCAGGTTTCCTTTGTGTCGGCGGCGTCCATTTATCGCAGCCATAAAAGGTGGGGGATTGCGGCGTATGTGCTTGCCGTGCTGATTGCTGTTTCCAGGCTCTACCTGTATGTGCACTTTCCGACGGACGTGCTGGCAGGCGCTTTGATCGGGATCGTAACGGGAACCATAGTGAGCGGGCAGATCATAAGAATTGCCGGAAAATAAAAGCAGGGGAGCCCTTTTTGGGGATTCCCCTGCTTTTTTGCGGAAAAGCGTCAAGCTTCTATTATGCTTTTTTCTTCTCCTGTTTGGTGAGTGTCTGTATGCCTTCGATTGCGAGTACGACTGCAAGGATGACTAACAGCGTTCCCAGGATTGCACGGATCCAGCTCCACATACCGGTAGCGTTGGTAACGTTGGTTAAGATTGTCTGAAGCAGAGATACAATCGTAACAACCAGCATGAATGCCATCGGGAAGAGGAACATCTTATTGTTTTTGCCCATCTTGCCAAGCCATGCAGCGACAGCCAGAAGCCCAAGAGCTGCGAGAAGCTGGTTTGCTGCTCCGAACAGAGCCCAGATATTAGCGTAACCGGTCATACCGAGTGCAATACCAAGTACTACCGTGATAATGGTAGATACGTACGGGTTGCAGAGAACAGCCTTGAATCCGCTTGCGTCTTTGACAGTCTGTCCCGGCTCCAGCCAGAATTCCTGGAACATATAACGGGCCAGACGTGTTGCGGTATCCAGTGATGTCAGGCAGAATGCAGATACTGCCAGGATCAGCATGGAGTAGATTACGTTCTCAGCGCCTGCCAGGAACGGAATCGTTGTGCACATACGGGAAATACCGGTTGCGAATACTGCGGTCGGTGTAGTGATGCCGCCCGGAACATATTCAGCCCAGATATAACCAACTGCGCACAGGGAAATCAGAGCCAGCGCACACTCGATCAGCATACCGCCGTAAGCGATCGGCTTTGCATCCGTCTCTTTGTCAAGCTGTTTTGCTGTAGTACCGGAACCAACCAGTGAGTGGAAACCGGAGATCGCACCGCAGGCGATTGTTACGAACAGCGCCGGGAAGAGGGTTCCCAGAGAAGTTCCCACACCATATTCAGCAGTGTCAACGAAACCGGTAAATGCCGGGATGTCCAGTGACGGATGAGCGCCCAGGATACCTACAACGGCTACGATCATCATGCCGTAAAGCAGGAAAGAGCTTAAATAGTCACGCGGCTGCAAAAGAATCCATACCGGGGTGACGGAGGCAATCGCAATGTAGATACCTACGATAATCATCCAGGTAGAACCGCTTAAATAGAGCGGATGCCAGTTGTAGCCGATTGCCATACAGGCAATGATAGCGATAACACCGATGACGGTGGAAACGCCCAAGCCAGCATTTCTTCTGTATACACAGATACCGAAGATAATAGCGATGACGATGAACAGAATCGAAATCATGGCGGTACGCGCGTTTGCTGCGCTTGCTGCTGCATCCAGAACACCTGCATCTGTATAAGTAGCTTTAAAGGTATTTGCCACGATAGAGGCAAAAGCAGCTACTACCAGGATCAGGGTAAGATAAGAGAAAATCAGGAATAATCTCTTTGCTCTGGTGCCGATACTTGTTGCGATAACTTCACCGATGGACTGTCCTTTGTTTCTTACTGATGCGAACAGTGCACCGAAGTCATGTACTGCACCGAAGAAGATTCCTCCGATCAGTACCCACAGCATAACCGGAACCCATCCGAATACGGCTGCCTGAATCGGTCCGTTAATCGGGCCGGCTCCTGCGATAGAGGAGAAATGATGTCCCATCAGTATAGGCGCCTTTGCAGGAACATAGTCGTTTCCGTCTTCCAGCTCGTGTGCCGGAGTAACTTTGCTGCCGTCCACACCCCACTGTCCTGCGAGCCATTTACCGTAGGTAACATAACCGATAGCCAGTACGATGATACCTACAACTAATAATACTGCTGCATTCATGAATTACACACTCCTTTACTTTTTATTTGTTTTCATGAATATATTTTTCATTAATTTCGCATTATCCTTACCGCTTCGGTTGGTGAGAAATGTGTTCACCCCTTTTTGGATAAGGACGGTGTGGAACTCCATCCACCCGTTCAGCGAAAAATGAAAACTTTTGTAGAGCCTGCATTTGCGGAGAAGCTTTTTTGCCTCTTCCGTGCAGGAGTCGCAGAGAAAAACTGCGGTAATATAAGTACACATATGTCCGGGTTTGGGATCAATCAGTGCCATACCCTGCTTATATGCAGCCTGTTCACAGGCTTTGTAAACTTTCCCGTTCAGTTCGGGAACGGAAAAGATATAGACATGTTCATTGGAGTCTGCGCTCCAAAGCTCCGCCTTTTTCAAAAGGACGTATTTGGAAGAATGTACGTGAAAGTGGCATTTCGCCGCCAGGGGCGGTTCAAATTCATCGGAACGCTCAATATCGTAATAACATTCATAATAGCGCAGCAATTTCTCCAGGATCTCTTCACGCGATAAATCGAAAGCCATAATATTCCCTTCTTAAAAATCAATTGTTAAAAAAACCGGAGTTAGACTCCGGGGGATTGCGTTAGACCTCTTTGTCTAAAATATTTATGATAATTCTTAAAAGAAATTAAACTATTTTGTTGAATTATAGCGTATCCTGTCAGGAAAAGCAATGCTTTGCCATTATATTTAGTAAAAGTTCTAAAAATTGTAACATTTCGTCATAGAATCATAAAAGAAAGAAAAAAACTTAGTAAAAGGATTTGCAAGAGGAAATTTTGTACGCAAAAACGATTTCGCAAGCAGAAAAACGCATATGATTGTCGGAAAAAATAATAGAAAAAATACGGTTCTTTTCTCTTGTGGTAAAATTTTAAAAATGAGCAGAAAAGAGGTGTATATTATTAGCGAAAATGTATAATACTTATTTGTGAAAAAAGGTTTGCCCTTCCAGAAAAAGGGTTGACAAAAAATGGGGACGTTTGTATACTAACCGCATAAAAAGATAGGAGAGGTGTTCATGATGTCAGAGAGAAAAATCAAACTGAATCAGGTAAAAGATGTAAAAGAATTTGTCTCTGTAGCGGAGAGATGTGATTTTGATATTGATGTATTTTATAACCGCATCAGCATCGATGCAAAATCCATTATGGGTGTCTTAAGCCTGGATTTGTCTCAGGTGCTTACCGTAAAATATGGCGGTGAGGATGTACAGTTTGAAAATGTTCTGAACAAGTATGCAGCAGCTTAAGCGATAGATTAGAAGACAGGTAAAAGCAGAGGCAGAGCCGGCGTCCTGTAAGGGGCACGGACTCTGCTTATTTGAAAACCGCAATCTCTTAAAAATAAGTAGGGATTGCGGTTTTTCTGTGTAACTGCTATATTAGTAACGGGACAAAAATGATATGCAGCAGGGAGGGCAATGGTGGAAACGATCAGGATATCCGTCCGCAGTCTGGTAGAGTTTATATTGCGAAGCGGAGATATTGACAACCGAAGAGGCGCTGTGGCAGATAAGGAAGCCATGCAGCTTGGAAGCCGCCTGCACCGGAAGATCCAGGGGCAGATGGGAGCCGACTATCATGCGGAGGTTTCCTTAAAGACGGAGGCAGACTGTGGGGAGTTTGTGATCCGGGTGGAAGGCCGTGCGGATGGGATTTTTACAGAGGACGGGCAGACGCTGATCGATGAGATTAAGGGAGTATACCGTGACCTCTCCAGGATGGGGGAGGCAGTGCCGGTACACCTTGCGCAGGCAAAGTGCTATGCTTATATCTATGCGCAGCAGCAGGAGCTGGAGGAAATCGGCGTGCAGATGACGTATGTGAATATGGATACGGAGGAAGTGCGCCGTTTTCGCAGAACTTACCTCCTGGAAGAGCTGCAGCAGTGGTTTGCAAAGCTGATAGAGGAATACCGGAAATGGGCGAAGTTCCAGATGGAGTGGAAGCGGATCCGCCAGGAGTCCATCGGGCGTGTGGTATTTCCCTATCCTTACCGTGAGGGGCAAAAGGAACTGGCAGCCGCTGTTTACCGCACGATCCAGAGGGAAAAGAAGCTGTTTATCCAGGCGCCTACGGGAGTTGGGAAGACGATTTCCACTGTGTTTCCGGCGGTAAAGGCGGTCGGTGAGGGACTGGGGGAGAAAATCTTTTATCTGACGGCAAAGACGATCACCAGGACAGTGGCGCAGGAGGCGTTTTCTCTTCTGCTGGAACAGGGGCTTCGCTATAAGGTGGTGACGCTTACGGCGAAGGAAAAGATCTGTATGTGTGAAGAGCCGGAGTGCAACCCGGAACAGTGCCCCTATGCGAAAGGGCATTTTGACCGGGTCAATGACGCGGTATTTGAGCTGCTCACAGGCTGGGCAGGAGTGGAGGAAAAGGAAGAAGGGGAAGCGGCGGAGGAAGTATCCGGGGTGAAAGACAGCTTCACGCGCGAGGATCTCATCGCCCACGCAGAAAAGTGGCAGGTATGCCCCTTTGAGATGTCGCTGGATTTGTCCCTTTGGATGGATGCGGTGATCTGTGACTATAATTATGTGTTTGATCCCCAGGCGCGATTAAAGCGTTTCTTTTCCGATGGCGTCAAGAAAGATTATATTTTCCTGATCGACGAGGCGCATAACCTTGTAGAACGCGGGCGGGAGATGTACAGCGCCGCACTATATAAAGAAGATTTTCTGGAGGTAAAGAGGCTTTTAAAGCCGCTCAGTAAAAAAGCGGAGCGTTATCTGGAGCGCTGCAATAAATATATGCTGGAGTGGAAACGCGAGTGCGACGGTTATATGCTTTTGAAGGATATCGGGCATTTTTCGCTGGCGCTTATGAATGTGAGCGCGCAGTTGGAGAAGCTGTTGGAGGACCGGGAAGGGCCGCTGAACGGAGCGCACTGTGTGTCTTTGGAGGAGTACGGCATACAGGAGACGGCGAATATGCCGGCGGCGCCGGATGGCGAGAACCTGCGGAAAAGGATTCTGGAATTTTATTTTCAGGTCCGCAGCTTTCTGGATATCTATGAGGAACTGGACGACAGCTATGAGATCTATACGGAGCTGGAAGCAGACGGGCGGTTTAAAATAAAGCTGTACTGCATCAATACAGCGGGGAAGATCGGGCAGTGCCTGGAAAAGGGAAGGGGAAGCATTCTGTTTTCAGCGACGCTTCTTCCCGTGCGCTATTATATGGGGCTGCTCTCCGGGACGGAGGAGGATTATGCAGTCTATGCCCGCTCGCCTTTTGACATTCATAATAAGAAAGTACTGGTCGCAACGGACGTGAGCAGCCGGTATACGCGCAGAAACCGCGCGGAGTATGAGAAGATTGCCGCCTATATCCGCGTGGCAGTCGGGGCGAAACCGGGGAATTATCTGGTGTTTTTCCCCTCCTATAAGATGCTCGGGGATGTGCAGGAGATATTTGAGGAAAAAGAAGGAGATAAAATCCGGGTGCTTTCCCAGAATGCGCATATGTCCGAGCGTGAGCGGGAGGAGTTTCTGGAAAGCTTTGCCGCGTCAAAGGGGGAGGAGTCCCTGGTGGGGTTTTGCGTTATGGGAGGTATTTTTGGGGAAGGTATCGACTTAAAGCATGAGCGTCTGATCGGGGCAGTTATTGTGGGAACCGGGCTGCCGCAGCTCTGCCATGAGAGGGAGATACTGAAGCAGTACTATGATAGAAAAGAGATGGATGGCTTTGCCTATGCTTATCAGTATCCCGGCATGAATAAGGTCATGCAGTCGGCGGGGAGAGTGATCCGCACGGATGAGGATAAGGGAGTGATCCTGCTGCTGGATGAACGGTTTTGCCAGCTGCAGTACCGGAATACATTTCCCAGGGAGTGGGCGGATTATGAGACCTGCAGCCTGCTATCTGCGGCGGGGAAGCTGGAAGGGTTCTGGGATAAGTTCCGGTAACTATGCCGGCGCAGGATGTGAATGCCGGGATGTAACGTAAAATACCATGTGTACGGTAATTTTAATTACACGGAGAGCGAAATACGTGCTATACTGAATAATACGGCATTTTTGTGAAATGGAAGATATGTTAGGAGGTTGAGAAACAGATGGCGGCGGAAAATAATCTGACAGAGGGGAATGTACTGAAGGTATTATTGAAATTTTCCATACCATATCTGATTGCAAATATTATACAGGCATTATATGGGGCGGTGGATCTGGCGGTGATAGGGCGGTATTGTGACGCGGCGAGCGTGGCGGCAGTATCGACCGGGACGCAGGTGACGCAGATTATCACCAGCGTGATTACCGGACTGACGCTGGGTGGGACGATTATTGTCGGGAAATATATCGGTATGAAAGATGAGAACGGGGCAAAGACGGCGATCGGGACGATCCTGACGGTGTTTGCGGTGTTTGCCGTTATTCTTACCGGCATGATGTTTCTTTTTGTTGACCCGATCCTGACGGCGCTGCAGACACCTGCAGAAGCCTACGCGTTGGCGGGCAGATACGTGCGTTATTGCTCGGCGGGGATTTTCTTTATCTGCGGCTATAATGCAATCAGCGCCGTGCTAAGAGGCTATGGGGATTCAAAGAGGCCGATGTATTTTGTGGCGCTGGCATGTGTGCTTAATATTCTGGGGGATATAGTTTTTGTAAAATATGGCGGGCTTGGCGTGCGCGGCGTGGCGCTGGCGACGATCGGCTCCCAGGGAATCAGTATGATCTGTGCGGCAATTTATTTAAACAGCCACGATTTTCTGTTCCGCTTCCAGTTAAAGAATTTCCGTATTCAGAAAAGACAGCTAAAGGAGCTGGCGAGGGTGGGGATTCCGATTTCCCTGCAGGAAATCATGGTGCGGATTTCGTTTTTATATCTGACCTCTGTGACGAACGGGCTTGGCATTTATGCGGCATCAGCTGTGGGGATTGCCGGAAAATATGACGTGTTTGCCATGCTGCCTGCAACATCTGTGGGAAGCGCGCTGGCGGCAATCACTGCCCAGAATTATGGGGCGGGAAAGATGAAGCGGGCGAAGACGTCTGTAATGGCAGGCGTGGGATTTGCCTTTTGCGTGTCGGGCATGTTCTGGCTGTGGGCGCAGATTTCCCCGCAGTCGATGATCGGTGTTTTCTCAAAAGATGCCCAGATTATTGAGGCGGGCATCCCCTTTTTCAGAGCCTGCAGCTATGACTATCTTGCCGTTGCCTTTGTGTTTTCACTGAACGGTTATCTCAATGGCAGGACAAAAACACTGTTTACGATGGCAAGCGTATGCTTTGGTGCGTTGGCGCTGCGTATGCCGCTTGTCGGGCTGGCGTACCGGTATTATCCTGATAATCTGCGCATCCTGGGTTCGATTGCACCGGCGGTGTCTGTTGTGATGGCGGTATATACGGTTGCTTATGTACTGCATTTGTTCCGCCGGGATACGGCGGAAGCAGCTTAGGGCGGCAAAACGGCGGATAGGAGGGGCAATATGGATTTCTGGATGGTTGCAAGCAGGATGATGTCACTATTTTTGATTATGGTGATCGGCTATATCATGAGAAGGGCAGGCGTGATCGATGAAGCGGCAAATGTGCGCTATACGAAGTTGGTATTGAATATTACCGTACCGGCGCAGATCATCACGTCCTTTATATCCAGCAGGGGAATTGTGCCGGTGAGCGAGGTGTTTTCCGGCTTTGGGCTTTCGATCGCGGTATTTGCGGTTTACTTTGTACTGGCAGGAGCGTTTGTGGCGCTGCTGCGGGTGCCGAAGGGGCAAAAAGGGACATATGCGTTTATGGCGCTGTTCAGCAACGTAGGGTTTATGGGATATCCGGTCATCACGGCGATTTTTGGCGATGGCGCGATGATCTATGCGGTCATCATGAATGTGATTTTCAATATCATTGTATATTCGGCAGGAATCGCGCTGATTAGCGGCGGCTCGGGAGGATTTCATTTTCATCCCCGCCTGCTTCTGAATATACCGCTGATTGCCTCTGTGTTATCCTTTGTGTTATATTTTGCGGGAGTTTCCTTCCCGGAGACGGTCATGACTTCGCTGGGTTATCTCGGCAACGTGACGACGCCGGTGGCGATGCTGGTGCTGGGCTCGACGATTGCGGGAATGCCGGTAAAGGAGCTGTTTGACAACTGGCGGATATACGTGTTTACCGCCTTCCGGCTGCTGGTGATTCCCCTGGTAATTTATGCGCTGTTAAGCCGCGTGCCTGTGGGAGTTAGCATGATGAAGGGGACGCTGATTATTCTTTCGGCAATGCCGGTGGCGACCAATACAACGATGCTGGCGATTGAGTATCATGGGGACGTGCGGCTGGCGTCAAAGGGCATTTTTTTTACAACGGTGCTTTCGGTGGTGACGATTCCCTTTATGGCAATGCTCTGCCGGTAGCAGGCGGCAATAACAGAAAAAGAGGAACGATATGGAGGAAATACGGATATGAATCTGACAAAGGAAGAACGGATGGGAAGCGCGGGGATCGTCGGTCTGATTATCAGTATGAGCATCCCGTCTGTGATTGCCCAGGTAATCAATGTTTTATATAACATCGTGGACAGAATTTATATCGGACATATTCCGGGCGTGGGAGCGGCGGCATTGACGGGTGTGGGGCTGACGTTCCCTATTACATTATTGATTTCCGCGTTTTCTGCTTTCGCATCGTCGGGCGGGGCGCCGCTTGCGGCGATCTGGCTGGGAAAGGGCGACAGAGAGCGCGCGGAGAAGATACTTGGCAGCAGCGTATGGTTGCTTGGCGTGTTTACCGTGCTGCTGATGGGGATCTTTTATGGGTTCCATGTGCCGTTTCTTTATATGTTCGGAGCCAGCGATGCAACGCTTCCCTACGCGTCCTCCTATCTGAAAATTTATCTGGCGGGCACATTATTTGTAGAGCTGGCGTTGGGGCTGAATACGTTCATTATTGTGCAGGGGCAGTCAAGGACGGCGATGTGTTCCATCTTAATTGGAGCGGTTGTAAATATTGTGCTGGATCCGGTGTTTATTTTTGTCTTTGGCTGGGGCGTACAGGGAGCTGCCGTCGCCACGGTCATTTCACAGGCGTTAAGCGCGTTCTGGAATGTGTGGTTTCTCTGCGGCAGAAAATCGACGCTGAAGATCCGCGCACTGCGGATACGTTTTGACGCCTGGGCGGTAAAAAATATTCTTGCGCTCGGGATATCGCCCTTTATTATGCGTTCTACGGAATGTCTGATTAATATTGTGATGAACCGGCAGCTTCAGGTTTACGGCAATGATACGTATGTGGGAAGCATGACCATTATGCAGAGCGTGATGCAGTTGATGTCCGCTCCGCTTTCCGGATTTACGCAGGGGGTGCAGCCGATTATCAGCTACAATTACGGGGCTGGGAATTTTGACAGGGTGAAGAAGACGTACCGCATTATGATCGGCGGCAGCTTTGCCTTTGGCTTTGTTTCGACCGGATGTGCGATGCTGTTCCCGGGATTTTTTGCCGGGTTATTTACTTCGGACGCGGAATTGGTTCGCCTGGTGGCGAAAGTGATGCCGGTGTTTTTGACCGGAATGCTGGTCTTCGGGGTGCAGCAGGGGATCCAGCCTGCCTTTCTCGCGCTGGGGCAGGCAAAGGTATCACTGTTTATTGCGCTGCTTCGGAAGGTAATCTTACTGGTGCCGCTGGCAATGATTTTCCCGTGTTTTTTCGGCGTGATGGGTGTTTATTATGCGGAGCCTGTCTCGGATCTGATTTCAGCGGCAACGGCATCGGCGCTTTTTCTGAAAAGTATTCCCGGGATTTTATCGCAGGAAGCGTTAAAGAAGATTGCATGATTCTAAAAAACATAAAAATTATAAAGGATTCTTGGATTTGCTTGACAAAATTTCCAGCGGGGGGGGTAGGATAGGGCTGATGTGGCGGTGGTCGATAACAGTGATGAAGTATATGCGAAAATCAATGGCAATGCGGGATTATGTTCACGATGCAGAAGCAGTCCGGGTATTCTACGGGCGAGGCTTCCGATAAGATTAAGGCAAAGTTTGCAGAGCTGGAAGAGACAAAAGAAAACGCCAAGATGTGGCGGAAAGATTTAGCCGACACAATCAATGCCACTAATGAGCGTTTAGGGATTGCGGTTAGTTGGGAACACCGTTCTTTTAAGGAACAGGCAAAGGCAATGCTTGAAATTGCCAAGCAGGAAGTACGGAGCATACAGTATTCCAAAATCAAAAATGCGGCAGTCAGCGTGAAGAATGAAGTCCTTGAAATGATTGGGCGTGTGCAGGAGAAAATGGGCAGGCTTGCACTTCCGATAGTGAGTGCGAAATACCTTGCGAAAATCCCCAACAGGGATAAGGTGCAGGACATTGAGAACGCTAAAAACTTTTTGGAGCGCAACAGAATAAACACTTTTGCGCAGTTGGAGAAATTCAAAACGGATAAGGGTAAAGAGTTTGACAGGCGGGAGCAGATTTTTATTCCCAAGTGGCAGAGGTTGGAACAGCTAAAGGAGCTTGCAAAAGCCTATGCGGACTATGAGCCATACAAGGCAGTGCATGACATGAGCAAGTCGTTAAGCGGTCTGAAGAAACTGAAATACGATAAGGAGCATGAGCATGAACTTGTGATGTATGAAAACACAAGAGCCGACCTAAAAATGCGGCTTGCCGAGGGAGAAAAGATAACCCCCAAAGCATGGAGAACGGAAAAAGAACAGCTTGAAAAGGAAATGCCAGTGCTTCGGAGCGAACGGGCGA
>CAZAQD010000051.1:0-12983 GCA_964487425.1 uncultured Marvinbryantia sp.
GATCACAGGTGTATTCTGCCTATTACTTTCCGACAATAAGTTTACCCCATCTCAAAAAAGAAGAATCTTGAAAACCTCCTTCCATGCAGATATAATATGATTAAATCTTAAATTATCATGGAAAGGGAAATTATGAAAGTTGTATTGCAGAATCTGACAAAGAAGTTTCCAAACCGCAATAAAAACGAAGCGAAGGAAATTATTGCGGTCAATGATTTCAGTTTTGAGATTCCCGACGGCAAGCTGATCGGACTGCTCGGACCTTCGGGATGCGGGAAAAGTACGACGCTGAACCTCCTAAGCGGGCTGCAAAAGCCAACGGGCGGGAAAATATTTTTTGGCGACGACGAAGTTACGGATTTGCCGGCGGAGAAAAGAGGCGTCGGCGTTGTATTCCAGAATTATGCCCTGTATCCGCATCTGACTGTGAAGCAGAATATTCTGTTTCCGCTGGAAAACCTGAAAGGAACAGAGAAGCTTTCAAAAGAAGAGATGCTGAAAAAGGCTTATGAGGCGGCAAAGCTGGTTCAGATTGAAGAACTGATGGAGCGAAAACCCCGTGAGCTCTCCGGCGGACAGCAGCAGCGCGTGGCAATTGCGCGGGCGCTGGTGAAAATGCCGCGTATCCTTCTTTTGGACGAGCCTCTTTCAAACCTTGATGCCCGTCTCAGGCTGCAGACGCGGGAGGAGATCAGGAGAATCCAGAAAGAGACGCAGATCACGACTGTTTTTGTCACACACGACCAGGAAGAGGCAATGAGTATTTCCGACATGATCGTTGTTATGAAAGAGGGCGTAGTCCAGCAGATCGGCAAGCCGCAGGAGGTCTACGATAATCCGGTCAACCTTTTTGTGGCAAGGTTCCTCGGTACGCCTCCGATCAATGTGTTTGCGGGAAGGATAAAGGAGAATCAGGTGTATATAGGCGAAGAGGCGCTTTTCGAGATAAAAAATGTTTCCGACCGGGAAGTATATGTCGGCATTCGCCCGGAAGGCTTTTGCCTGAAAGAAGACGGTGCGTTTGGCTGCAGGCTTAGCAGCGTGGAGGTGATGGGGCGCGATATCAGCGTGGTTTGTACGCATGAAGCGTCGCAGGAAAAGACAATACGCGCGATTATCAGTGCGGAGAACCGGGCGGCAATCGCTTCAGCAAAAGTCCGGTTTGACCTGAAGCCGGGCAAGGTATTTATTTTTGACAGGACGACAGAGGAAAGGATTCCTTTGGTGAATATAGGAGAAACAAAGAATGGATAAAAGAAATATAAAAGGCTGGCTGTATCTTTTTCCGGCAATTCTGTTTCTGGGATTTTTCATGGTGTATCCTTTAATCGATGTCTTTATTTATTCTTTTGAGGAAGGCTATAACTTTGCATCTCAGACATACTTTGGCGCCGGAATGTATAATTATTCGTATATTCTGCACGACCCTTATTTTTTGCAGGCGGTAAGGAACACCTTTATCCTGGTAGTGATTACAGTGCCGGTTTCCACGGGGCTCGCCCTGCTGATATCGGCAGGCATTAGCTCGATCAAACCGTTAAAGGAAGTGTATCAGACGATATATTTTCTGCCGTATGTAACCAACACGCTGGCGGTCGGGCTGGTATTTATGATTTTGTTCAAAAAAACTGCCTATACGGATGGACTGGTTAATCTGCTGATTAACTGGTTCGGCGGGGAATCGATCGATTTTATCGACGGTCCTTACTGGGCGAAAATGTTTGTTTTATGCTTTTATACGGTGTGGGTGGTAATGCCGTTTAAGATTCTGGTTTTGACCAGTGCGCTTGCATCTGTGAACCAGGATTACTACAATGCGGCAAAAGTAGACGGCACGTCGCGCCTGCGGATTTTCAGGCGGATTACCATTCCGATGATTTCTCCGATGATTTTTTATCTGGTTATAACAGGATTTATCGGTGCATTTAAGGCATACAGTGATGCGGTTGCCCTGTTTGGGACCGACTTAAATGCATCCGGTATGAATACGATTGTCGGTTATGTCTATGACATGCTGTACGGCAACAGCGGCGGTTATCCGTCCTATGCGTCGGCAGCGGCGATTATTTTGTTTGCAATTGTACTGACAATTACGTGTATCAATTTGCTTGTAAGCAGAAAAAAAGTCTATTATGAATGAGGTCGATATGAAAAAACAAAAAATAATAACCTATGTGCTGCTGACACTCTGGGCGTTGATTGTGCTGTTCCCCTTTTACTGGATGCTCCTTACATCCGTAAAAAGCTACAGCGCTTACAATTCTGAATATATTCCCACGTTTTTCACGCTTTCGCCGACCCTGCAGAATTATGCGGAAGCATTTACGGCAGTACCCTTAGCAAGGTACTTCCTGAATACCGTTATTTTTACAGCGGCGACTACGGCAATCATGCTGGTA
This sequence comes from uncultured Marvinbryantia sp., assembly GCA_964487425.1. Lineage (GTDB taxonomy): Bacteria > Bacillota > Clostridia > Lachnospirales > Lachnospiraceae > Marvinbryantia. Next base: position 2,400 of record CAZAQD010000051.1, read on the forward strand.
GTGACGGTGTTGTCGGCATTTGCTTTCGCGCGGCTGAACTTCCGGGGGAAAAATCTCGCCTTTACGCTTTTTCTTTCCCTGATGATGATACCAAATGAGCTGGTGGTGATTACGAATTTTGTGACGATCACCAACCTGGATTTGCGTAATACGTTTTGGGGGCTGATTCTGCCGTCGGTAACATCTGTTTTTTACATCTATCTGCTGAAGGAGAATTTTGAACAGGTGCCGGATCAATTGTACTATGCGGCAAAGGTAGACGGAACTTCCGATCTGAAATATTTGTGGAAGGTGATGCTGCCGATCTGTAAGCCTACCGTCATCACGATTGCCATACTGAAGGTGATTGAGTGCTGGAATTCTTATGTATGGCCGAGGCTGATTACCGATGACCAGGCATATTTTCTGGTTTCCAACGGGATTCAGGAGATACGCGAGAACGGATTCGGACGTGAAAATATCCCGGCAATGATGGCGGCTGTTGTGGTGATCTCCATTCCGCTGGTTGTGCTTTTTCTGGCATTCCATAGGAAAATCATGGAAGGAGTGGCAAGAGGAGGGACAAAAGGATGAGGAAAAAAACGGGATTGCTTTGGCTGCTGGCTGCCATCAGTATAGCGACGCTTACCGGGTGTCATGGAAAAACGGAACAGAGCGCGTTTTTGACGCCGGAGGAGTTTGACCAGTCAAAGGAATACGAAATCACTTTCTGGGCGAAGAATGATACCAATAAGACGCAGACGAAGATATATGAAAACGCGATTGCTGATTTTGAGGCATTGTACCCCAATATCACCGTGAACCTTCGCTTGTATACAGATTACAGTAAAATCTATAACGATGTCATCACCAATATTTCCACGAACACAACGCCGAATGTATGTATCACTTACCCGGATCACATTGCGACGTATCTGACCGGAGAGGAAAATGTGGTGGCGCTGGATGATTTGATCGGGGATGAGAAATATGGGCTTGGCGGAAGCGAAGTGAAGTTTGATTCTCCGGCAGAGGAGGAGATCGTCGAGGCATTTTTAGAGGAATGCCGGGTGAACGGCTCCATTTATGCGCTTCCTTTCATGCGCTCTACCGAAGCCTGCTATGTGAACAAAACATACGTGGAGGCGCTTGGCTATACGCTGCCGGAAACGCTTACCTGGGATTTTATCTGGGAGGTGTCGGAGGCGGCGACGGCGCAGGATGAGGACGGTAATTTTCTGATTAATGGGCAGAAGACCATGATCCCTTTTTTGTATAAGTCCACCGATAACATGATGATCCAGATGCTCAGGCAAAAGGGAGCAGGCTATTCTACCGACAGCGGTGAGATCAAGCTGTTTAATGACACGACAAAAGAACTGCTGTATACAATTGCGGAGCACGCCAAAAGCGGCGCATTTTCCACCTTTAAGATTTCCGGCTATCCGGCGAATTTTCTGAACGCCGGGCAATGTATCTTTGCAGTGGACTCTACAGCGGGAGCTACCTGGATGGGGACGAATGCCCCGCTTTTGGATATCAGCGAGGATAAAGTGGTGGAGTTTGAGACGGCGGTTATGGCAGTTCCGCAGTTTGATACGGAGAATCCGCAGATGATTTCCCAGGGACCGTCCGTGTGCATATTTAATAAGGAAGATTCCCAGGAGGTGCTGGCGTCCTGGCTGTTTGCCCAGTATCTTCTTACCAATGAGGTCCAGATCGCGTATTCACAGACGGAGGGCTATGTGCCGGTTACTTCAAAGGCGCAGGAGTCGGAAGAATATCAGGACTACTTATCCAGATGCGGAGAGGACAACGATACGTACTATGAAGTCAAGTTACAGGCTGCCAGCCTGCTGCTGGAACATATGGACGATACCTTTGTGACGCCGGTATTTAATGGCTCGGCTTCCCTGCGGGACGCTGCCGGGCAGTTGATTGAGAATGTCACAAAATCGGTTAGAAGGAAGCAGGAGGTAGACGAAGAATATATCCGTGCGCTTTATGAGGAAGTGGTTTCCTTATACCGCCTGGATCAGATCGGTACGGCGGAATCAGCGGCGGGGCAAAAGGCGGATCTTGGCAGGCTTCCCGTCACGGCGGTTGGGCTGCTGGCGGCGCTGGGTGGCGCCTGGGTATTGATTCTGCTGTATTTAGCGTTTGAGGCGGTAAAAAAGAAAAAAAGGATAAATAAACATTGATTTATCGGGCAGTTGATGTATAATGATTTTGTGATTAGCAACACAGATTAAAAAAGGAGAACAAAGATGAAAAAGACAATTGCATTGGTATTGACACTTTCTCTTACCCTGGCTTTTTCCGGCATGGTAATGGCAGAAAACAGTGAGGCAGAGACAGAGGCGGCATCTGTTGAGGCAGAGGCAAAGTCGGAAGGCGTAATGACATATGAGGAATATGTTGCGGCTGAATTGGATTCCGAGGTGGTAATAGAGGCTTATGTTCAGGCAAAGCAGTCCTGGTGGGAGGATCAGGCTACGGTCTATACCCAGGATCAGGACGGCGCATATTTTCTGTACAATATGACATGCTCTGAGGAAGACTATGAGAAGCTCGAAGTGGGAACCAAGATTAAAGTTACGGGATATAAGTCAGAATGGTCCGGCGAGGTGGAGATTATTGACGCTGCCTTTGAGATCGAGGAAGGCGAATATGTCGCTCCGGTGACGGATGTTACCGACCTTCTGGGAACGGACGAGCTGATTGACCATCAGAATGAATACGTAGCTTTTAAAGGAATGACCGTAGAAGCAGCAGGACAGGATGAGGATGGCAACGATGTGGCGTTCCTTTATAACTGGGATGGTTCCGGGCAGGACGGAGATGATTTGTATTTTAACGTATCCCTGAATGGAGAGAGCTATACATTTACCGTAGAGTCCTATCTGTGCGACAATACGACGGACGTCTATACGGCAGTAAAAGAGCTGGAGATCGGCGATGTGATCGATCTTGAGGGCTTTTTGTACTGGTATGAGGGCGTGAATCCGCATATCACAGCGGTAACAGCGGCAGAGTAAGCAAGGAACGGTTACAGACGAAAGGCGGTATCGGCACAGGCTTTTGTAAATTATTTTGCAGAGCCTGTGCCTTTCTTTTCCAGAGAGCCAAACAGGCATGACGCATAAGATTAAATTTTCATAAAGTACTGGCAGAAAAGAACGATTAAGAATATAATGTACGCGTTAATGTAAAGGTAGTTGTAATTGAGGAAAAGTTGGAGGATGGGAAATGTCGCAATTGACAAAAAAAGCGATTGCAAATTCATTTATCAGGCTGGTAAATGAAATGCCTTTTGATAAAATTACGGTAAAAGACATTGTGGAGGATTGCGGAGTCAACAGGAACACCTTTTATTATCACTACCAGGATATTTATGCTGTGGTGAAAGAAATTTTTGAGGCGGAGACCGAAAAGGTACTGGAATCTACGGTTGAATATGATTCATGGCAGGAGGGATTTTTGCAAGGCACAGAATTTGCTCTGGAAAATAAAAGGGGAATTTACCATATCTATAATTCTATAAACCGCAGGCAAATGGAAGACTACCTGTATACGGTTACGGGTAAGATCATGACAGACTTTGTAAAAAAGCAGGCAAAGGGAATGAAGGTGAAAGAGGAGGACATCGCGCTGATTGCGCACTTTTATGAGTGCGCCCTGGTGGGGATGGTCCTGCGCTGGCTGGACGGCGGTATGAAGGACGATCCCGTGCCGTTGGTACATAAAATGGGAATTCTCGTGGATGGGAATATCAAAACCATGCTGGAAAGGTCCGTACAATAAAAGAATTGGGCAAAAAAAGCTCCATGCACAAATTTTGTGCGTGGAGTTTTTTTTGTCCGTAGAAAAACAGGCAAAAGGAGAACATACTGTTTAACGTGAAATATTTGAGGAGGAAAAAGAACGGAGGTAAGATATGGAGCTGATTATGAAAGCGAAAAGTGCGTATATTGCCGTTTCAGTAATCATGCTGATTCTTGGTTTTATACTGATAATTTCGCCGGAAATGTCACTTTCTGTACTTTGTTTTACGGTGGGGCTCGTGCTGCTGTTGTTTGGCGTCGTAAAACTGGTCGGTTATTTTTCGAAGGATCTGTACCGGCTGGCGTTCCAGTTTGATTTGGCGCTGGGTATTTTTATGTTGATATTTGGCGGGCTTCTGGTTATCCGCCCGTTTGAAGGCGCGGTAGCGGTAACGATTCTGCTCGGCGTCACCCTGATGGTGGACGGAGCCCAGAACTTATGTGTTGTGCTGTACACCGTGAAGACATCAAAACAGCACAGAATAAAAAGGGATGACAGGTGAGAGGAAGGGAAAGCGATGTTGGGATTCGGAAGGAAGGTAGTCAAATATCGGATTCTGATTGTGATTTTAAGTGTTCTGCTGTTGATCCCGGCGGGACTTGGCTATATCAGCACGAAAGTAAATTATGATATTTTATATTATCTGCCGGATAATATTGAGACGATGCAGGGACAGGATATCCTGGTAGAACAGTTTGGGACGGGAGCGTATTCCATGCTGATCTGCGAAGGGATGGAGGGTAAGGATGTATCTGAGCTGAGAAAAAAACTGGAGCAGATCGGGCACGTGGAAAAAGTGATCTGGTATGACAGCCTGATGGATATCAGTGTACCGATCACGATGCTGCCGGATAAGGTGAAAGATATTTTTAATACCGACGATGCTACGATGATGTTTATTATTTTTGATACGACGACATCGGCGAATGAAACAATGGATGCAATAGAAGAAATCCGCCGGATGGCGGGAGAGCAGTGCTTCTTAAGCGGCATGTCGGCGGTGGTGACCGACACAAAGAACCTGGCGGACGAGGAAGTGCTCATTTATGTGATTATCGCGGTATTGCTATCTGCGCTGGTATTGGCAGTTGCGATGGATTCTTATTTCATACCGGTAGTGTTCCTGCTGAGTATTGGAATGGCAATCGTTTATAATTTGGGGACCAATATTGTCAAGGGAGAGATCTCTTATATAACAAAAGCGCTGGCGGCGGTACTGCAATTAGGCGTAACAATGGACTACTCGATCTTTTTGTGGCACGGCTATCAGGAGCAGCTCGGAGAATTTACCGACAGGAAAGAGGCAATGGCACATGCGATTGAAAAAACAGTGAAATCCGTAGTGGGAAGCTCCATGACCACAGTGGCGGGGTTTGTGGCGTTGTGTTTTATGAGCTTCACACTGGGGCTTGATCTTGGCGTTGTCATGGCAAAGGGCGTCATTATTGGGGTGATCTGCTGCGTTACGGTACTGCCGTCTTTGATTATGGTATTTGACGGCGTATTGGAGAAAACAAAGCACAGAGCGTTTTTGCCGGAGATGGAGAAATTATCTGATTTTATAACAAGGCATTATAAAATATTTACGGTTATCCTGATCCTTTTAATTTTTCCGGCATATTACTGCCAGAGCCATGCGGATGTTTATTACAACCTGGCTGAGACGCTGCCGGAAGATCTGCCCAGCAGTATGGCAAATGCAAAGCTGCAGGAAGACTTCAACATGGGCGCTATGCACATGCTGCTGATTGACAGCAGCCTTCCGGGGAAAGAAGTCCGGGCAATGATGGAAGAAATGGAGCAGGTAGATGGCGTCAAGGCGGTGCTTGGCATAGAAACACTGCTTGGAAGCAGGATACCGGAAAGCATGATTCCGGATGCAATCAAGGAGACGCTGGAGAATGAGCAGTGGGAAATGATGCTGATTGATAATGAGTATAAGGTGGCATCAGAGGAGGTCAATCTTCAGATTACAGAATTAAATGACATTCTGAAAAAATACGATCCAAACGGGATGCTGGTGGGAGAAGCGCCCTGTACAAAAGACCTGATTACGATTACTGATACAGATTTTAAGGTGGTCAATACCGTATCTATTCTGGCGGTATTTGTGATTATCATCTTTGTATTTAAATCATGGTTTTTGCCGATTGTGCTGGTGGCGGTGATTGAGTTTGCAATCTTCATAAATCTTGGCATTCCCTATCTTACGGGGACTACGATTCCCTTTATCGCGTCAATCGTAATCGGCACGATCCAGCTTGGTTCTACCGTGGATTATGCGATTGTCATGACCAGCCGTTATGAGACGGAGAGAGGAAGCGGAAAGAGCAAAGCGGAAGCGATTAAGATCGCCCATCGTGCAAATATGAAGTCGATTATTGTAAGCGCCTTCAGCTTCTTCGCGGCAACCTTCGGCGTTGGACTTTATTCGAATATTGATATGATTAGCTCTTTATGCAACCTGATGGCGAGGGGAGCATTAATCAGTATGATGGTTGTGCTTTGCGTGCTCCCATCCATGTTTATGGTATTTGATAAAATCATCTGCAAATCGAGCAGGAATTTTAAAGGAGGTCTTCAAGGTGAACAGAAATAAGAAGTTAACGAAAATGATGGCAGCTGCGGTGACAGGCGTTTTACTGGCACAGTCCGGTATGGGATGTGCTTATGCACAGGAGAAAACAACGATAGCGGCAGAGCCTGTTGAAAAGGAGAAAAGCAATACAAAAGAGGAAACGGTCTATGTAAAAACCGACGCATCAGGACAAAAGGAGGAGGTCATTGTAAGTGAGTGGCTGAAAAACCCGGATGCATCCCAAAGCCTGGAAGATTTTTCTGAACTGTCGGATATCGAGAATGTCAAAGGCGAAGAAGAATATACTGCGGATGGAGAAAAACTGGTCTGGGATGCCAGAGGCAATGATATTTATTATCAGGGAACGACAGATAAGGAGCTGCCGGTATCTGTAGAAATCACATACTATTTGGATGGAGAAGAAATCCGGCCGGAGGAATTGGCAGGAAAAAGCGGGCACGTAAGAATATGCTATCAATATAAGAACCTGTCCAGAGACGGGGAGGTATACACGCCCTTTATGATGGTTACCGGAATGGTTCTGCCGGCAGAAAATTTAGAAAATACTACGGTAACGAATGGCAAAGTGATTTCAGACGGGGAGAAGGATATCGTCATCGGTATCGGTATGCCGGGATTATACGACAGCCTGCAGCTTGCGGATACGGAAATATTGAAGGACCTTGAAATCCCGGATTCCTTTGAAATGGAAGCGGACGTGACAGATTTTGAACTGACAATGGCGATGACGGTGGCGATGACGCTGGATCTGGGGGAATTAGGGCTGGATGAGATCGACAGCCTGGACGACCTGGAGGATACGCTGGAAGAGTTTACCGACGCGGCTACCCAACTGGTGGATGGAAGCGGCGAACTGGCAGACGGCGTACAGACGCTGAAGGACTCCTGCCAGGAACTGATCGACGGCATGAATGCAGTGGATGAGAATATGGGGACGCTGACAGACGGAACCGACACGCTAAATACAAAGAAAACGGATCTTGTGGACGGGATTAGCGCACTGGCAGACGGAATTGACACATTAGAGAACAGCAAAGGCGCTCTGATTCAGGGCGTGCAGCAGTTAGATGCGGGAAGTCAGCAGTTAAAGCAGGGCGCAAAGCAGGCAAAAAGCGGAAGCAAGACATTGTCAAAGAGCACACAGCTTTTGTTGTCGGGCGTAAAGGAGCTTGCGCAGGGCTCGGGAAGCCAGACACTCAAAGAGGGCAGCGGGCAATTAAAAGAGGGCAGCAAGGAACTTAAAGAGGGCAGCGCAGCGCTCCTGTCCGGGATCAACGCGATGATTTCAAAAGTAAGCGACAGTAAGATGACGGAAAGCGCCCAGGCGCTGGCGGACGGCAGCCAGGAATTTGCCGGCTTGCTGGAACAGTATACCTCCGGTGTGGATATGCTGCTGAACGGTCTTGGCAATACTGAAGATACGGCGGGATACATGGGCAATGTCAACCAGTATATTGATGGCGTAAATAGTGTATTTGCCGCAGTTAAGGGCGTGCTGGGCGCGCAGGCAGGCGGGGCTTCCCAGGATGCATCCGGCAGCACGGAAGCGATAGCGGCAGAAGGAATGGAATATGAAGCAGGCAGTGAGGTAGTAAAGACGACGATCAGCGAACAGTCCGTAGCAGATATCCAGGCTGTACTTGCAGAGCTGCAAAGCGTGCAGGCAATGCTTGGAAGCTCATCCCCGGAACAGCTTCTGGAAATGACGGAAGAATACCCGGCATATGTGGCGAAGCTGGAGAATTGTATTGACCTTCTCAATGATTCTTTGGGCGGTATCCAGGAAGAGACGATTGCCACCGAGATCGTACAGCAGGCAGACACGGCAGCTGCCTCTGAAGAAACGGCGGTACAGGCAACGGCAGATAACGGCGCAGCTCAGCAACTGTTGGAAAACATGACATATTTGGAAAATGCAGGAAATGCTTTGAAAAAGCAAAGTGAAGCGAGCAGCGATCCGCAGAATCTGACGGTGCAGAATGCGATAGAAGGGCTTTCGGGAAAGAGCGCGGCGCTCAACGCTGCGGCATCTAAGCTGGCATCGGGGACCAGCGCGCTAAATGGCGGCATAAACGAAGTATTTGCGGCGGTGCAGAGCCAGCTTCAGCCGGGGGCGGCGGCGCTGGCGGGCGGAGCGTCTGATCTTTACGCGGGAACCGTACAGTTTGATGAGGGGCTTGGCAAGCTGTTTACAGGCGCCAATACGATCGCAATGAACATGAAGAAACTGGCGTCGGGTGTTTCCAGCCTGGCAGACGGAAACGCACAGCTATACAGCGGAGCGGCGGCGCTGGCAAAAGGGACCGCGCAGCTAAATACAGGAGCAGGTACGTTAAGCGCCGGGATCAGCCAGTTGGCAAGCGGCGGCAGCCAGTTAAGAAGCGGAGCCGGGGAATTAAGCAGCGGCATTCAGGAGCTGGCAGACGGAAGCGTTCAGTTGAAAGAAGGTACGGCAGAACTGGCAGAAGGAGGAACGAAGCTGGATGAGGGCGTAGCGGAATTAAAGGACGGAGCGGATGAGCTGAAAGAAGGCATGGAAGAATTCAATGAGGAGGGCATCGAAAAGATTACGGATTTCCTGGAAGAGGATGTACAGGATATGCTTGACCGGCTGGAAAAAGTAAAAGATGCCGGAGAGAACTATAAGCTGTTCGGCGATTCTACTACCAGCGGAAATGTTAAATTTATTATCGAAACCGGTTCCATTGAGGCAGAATAACCGTCAAAGGCAGGGGCACTTCGCATGAGGAAGTGTCCCTTTGCAGATTTTTCGGAGGTGCGTATTGACAAATAAGAAAAAGGGGTATATAGTTCATAAAGTGAACGGCTTTGGGAGGTGAGTTGTTTGAAGGAGGAGCTGAACGAGAGACTGCTGGAGGCATGGCTGGAGACATCGACGGTTATCAGCAACCGGCGGTTGACGAATGCGCTCTCTTATAACGAATCTCTGATTTGTCATATTTTGTATGAAAGACAGCAGTCAGGGCAACCGGAATATTTAACGGCGACAAATCTGTGCCATGAGACAAAGATACTGAAATCGCTGATGAATGCTACGCTGAATTCCCTGGAGAAGAAAGGGATGGCAGAGCGAATCCGTTCTGAGTTCGACAGGCGCCAGGTATATGTGCGGTTGAAGAAAGAGGGCATGGAAATTTATCTTGCGGAGCATAGAAAAATACTGGATATGGTGGACGAAGTCATCGATACCGTGGGAGAAGAAAAGATTGCAGAATTTATACCGATTTTATACAGTATTACCGAGAGCGTGCAGCGGCTGAGAGAAAATAAATAAAGGAAGGATTATGATTATGGCTATTCGTATTATTACAGATTCAGCGGCAGATTATTTGATACCGGAGATTGAGAAAAGAAATATTACCTGTGTTCCTATGGCGGTGACGTTTGGGGATACAACGTATCTGGATGGGAAGGATATCACAAAAGAGGCGTTTTTTGAAATGCTGTTGGAGGGCAAAGAGTTCCCGAAGACCTCACAGCCTTCGCCGGACAGCTTCCTGGAGTGCTTTCGGGAGGCAAAAGCGGCGGGAGATACGGTGATTGCCATTCTGATTTCCGGCGCATTGAGCGGAACGATCCAGAGTGCGATGATCGCGAAGGATATGGTGGAATATGAGGATATTTATATTGTAGACAGCAAAACGGCAACGCTTGGTATGCGCCTTTTAGTGGACCGGGCGGTTGTCATGCGTGCGCAGGGGGCGGACGCTTGTCAGATTGTGGAAGAGCTGGAGTCACTGCGGACGCGAGTGCGCCTGTTTGCCGGGCTGGACACGCTGGAATATCTGTATAAAGGGGGACGCTTATCGAAAGCGCAGGCGAGTATCGGTTCGTTCGTAAATCTGAAACCGGTGATTACCATTGGCGAGAAAGGCACGGTGGAGCTGTGCGGAAAGCAGATCGGCATCCGCCACGCTTATAAGCAGATTGCAAAGCTGATAGAGGAGCAGAAGCCGGATGAGCGCTATCCCGTTTATTTTCTCTATTCTTATGAGAAAAAGAATTGTGCGGGCTTTATTCAGTCTCTTCAGAAAAAAGGAGCGGACATCACTTCACCCAAGCTAAGAGGGATTGGTGCGACGATTGGCGCCCATATCGGTGCAGGCGCATTCGGGATCGTGTATGTAAAGGAACAGTAACAGAATTGTGACAAAAAAGAT
>CAZAQD010000052.1:0-12631 GCA_964487425.1 uncultured Marvinbryantia sp.
GATCACAGGTGTATTCTGCCTATTACTTTCCGACAATAAGTTTACCCCATCATAGGAAACTGAGCCGTTGACAGCGGCTCTTTCCTTTGTTAAGATAATGCGTGGAGAAAAGATGAATCGAGAAAAAGCGTTGGAGGAATGAGAAGTGGCGGATATTACAACTGAAATAAAAAAAAGAAGGACCTTTGCGATTATTTCCCATCCCGATGCCGGTAAAACGACATTAACGGAAAAGTTTTTGCTTTATGGAGGCGCGATTAACCTTGCCGGTTCCGTAAAAGGCAAGGCAACGGCGCGCCATGCGGTTTCGGACTGGATGGAAATCGAGAAGGAAAGAGGGATCTCGGTAACTTCTTCTGTTCTGCAGTTTAACTATGGCGGATACTGCATCAATATCCTGGATACGCCGGGGCATCAGGATTTCTCGGAAGATACGTACCGTACCCTGATGGCAGCAGATTCCGCCGTTATGGTAATCGACGCCTCAAAGGGCGTGGAGGCGCAGACAAGAAAACTGTTTAAAGTCTGTGTGATGCGCCATATTCCGATTTTTACGTTTATCAATAAAATGGACAGGGATGCCAACGATACGTTTGAGCTGTTGGATGATATTGAAAAGGAGTTAGGGATCGCAACCTGTCCGGTCAACTGGCCTATCGGCTCCGGAAAGGAATTTAAAGGCGTCTATGAGCGCGGCAGCAAAAAGGTGACGATATTTACCGGCACGGAGAAGGGAACAAAAGAAGGCGAGGCAAGGGAGATTCCTGTGGATTCCCCGGAACTGGCGGAGTTTGTCGGCGAGGAGCGTCTGTCGCAGCTTTTGGATGAGATAGAGCTTCTGGACGGAGCCAGCGCCGAATTTGACCAGGAGCTGGTGAACAAGGGGGAATTGTCGCCGGTATTTTTTGGCTCCGCACTGACTAATTTTGGCGTTGAGATTTTTCTGAAGCATTTCCTGAATATGACGACTTCACCGCTGCCCAGGACGGCGGATATCGGCGTGGTCGATCCGATAAAAGAGGATTTTTCGGCGTTTGTTTTTAAGATTCAGGCGAATATGAACAAGGCGCACAGGGACAGAATCGCTTTTATGCGCATCTGCTCCGGGAAATTTGACGCCAATATGGAAGTGTATCATGTGCAGGGGGACAAGAAGCAGAGGCTTTCCCAGCCGCAGCAGATGATGGCGCAGGAGCGCCATGTGGTGGACGAGGCATATGCGGGAGATATTATCGGCGTATTCGACCCGGGCATCTATTCGATCGGTGATACGATCTGTATGCCGGGGAAGAAGTTCTGCTATGAAGGGATTCCCACGTTTGCGCCGGAGCATTTCGCCAGGGTGCGCCAGGTAGATACGATGAAGCGCAAGCAGTTTGTAAAGGGGATTACGCAGATTGCCCAGGAAGGCGCGATCCAGATTTTTCAGGAGTTCAATACCGGGCTGGAGGAAATTATCGTGGGCGTGGTAGGCGTCCTGCAGTTTGAAGTGTTGAAATACCGGCTTGAAAATGAGTATAATGTCGATATACGGCTGGAGAACCTTCCTTATGAGCATATCCGCTGGATCGAAAATGAAAATTATGATTTGAGTAAGCTGGTGGGGACCTCTGATATGAAGAAAATTCAGGATCTGAAAGGAAATCCGCTTCTCATCTGGGTCAATCCGTGGAGCATCGGCATGACGCTGGAGCGCAATCCGGGGCTTGAACTGGCGGAATTTGGCAGATAGAATTTCAGACAGCCCCAGGAACGGCTGTTAAAATATTACAGAAGAGTGAAGGGAAATCCTTGAAATAAAGCGTCAAGTTTGTTATACTTAAAAACAGGATTAAAGTCATCGAAGGAGGACACGATTATGGGAAAAGAAGATGTGCAGAGCAGCTACACTGTAACCATTAACGAAGGGATGGGGCAGGTTCAGATATCAAATGAGGTTGTGACGATTATTGCGGGGCTGGCTGCTACGGAGGTAAAAGGAGTAGCGAGCATGGCAGGCAATATTACGAAGGAGCTCGTAGGGCGCCTGGGTGTGAAGAACCTTTCCAAAGGAGTGAAGGTTACGATTGCGGAGGGAACCGTCAATGTAGACCTGGCACTGAATCTTGACTATGGATACAGTGTCGTGAAGACGAGCCAGAAGGTTCAGGAAAAGGTAAAGACGGCGATAGAGAATATGACAGGATTAACCGTGGAGAATGTGAATATCAAGATTGCCAATGTGACAATGGAAAGCGGTAAATAATTTGAACTGTCTCAAAAGTGTAATCTTTTGGGGCAGTTTTTGGCATAGTAAGAAGAAAGGGAAGATAAATGAGCAGAAGAGAAATAAGGGAGCACATATTTAAGCTGCTGTTTTTGTTGGAATTTCACCGGGCGGATGAGTTAAACGAACAGGCAGAGCTTTATATGGACGAAGTGGAAGAGGCGGCGCCGACAGAAACGGAAGCGAAGTACATTTTGGATAAATTTCACAGGATTGAGGAGAAGCTGGCGGAAGTGGATAAGCTGCTTTCAGAGGCGTCGACGGGATGGAAGCTGAACCGCATGGGAAAAGTGGATCTGGCTATTTTGCGGCTCGCCGCTTTTGAGATGAAGGAGGATGAGGACATTCCGGTGGGAGTGGCAATCAATGAAGCGGTAGAGCTGGCAAAGAAGTTTGGCGGGGATGACTCGCCGGCGTTTATCAATGGAGTGCTGGCAAAGCTGGTTTAAAAACCAAAAAGACGATCAGGGGGCGGGGCAGTATGCGAAACGTATATTCCGTAGGGCAGGTTAACAATTATATCAAGAGAATGTTTGACGAGGACTTTTTGCTGCGCCGCATCTATGTAAAGGGCGAGGTCTCGAACTGCAAGTACCATACCTCGGGGCATATTTATTTTTCCCTGAAGGATGAGACGGGCAATCTTGCCTGCGTGATGTTTGCGGGCAGCAGGAAGGGCCTGGCGTTTCCTATGAAAAACGGGCAGAGCGTGATCGCTATGGGCAGGGTCAACGTCTATCAGCGGGATGGGAAATATCAGCTTTATGCGGAAGAAATCGTGCTGGACGGCGCAGGGCTGCTCTATGAAAAATTTGAGGCATTAAAGAGGGAACTGGAGGAGATGGGTATGTTTGCGGCAGAATACAAGCAGCCCATCCCTGCTTATATTCAGAGGCTGGGGATTGTAACGGCGCCTACCGGAGCGGCAATCCGCGATATTATGAATATTGCCGGCAGAAGAAACCCCTATGTGCAGATGATCCTGTATCCGGCGCTGGTACAGGGAGAAGCGGCGGCAGACAGCATTGTTAAAGGGATACGAACGCTGGATTGTGCCGGCGTGGATGTGATAATCGTGGGGCGCGGAGGCGGTTCGATAGAAGATTTGTGGGCATTTAATGAAGAAGTGGTCGCGCGCGCGATTTTTGAATGCAATACACCGGTGATTTCAGCGGTAGGGCATGAGACGGATTTTACAATTGCAGACTTTGTGGCAGATTTGCGGGCGCCGACGCCGTCCGCAGCGGCAGAGCTTGCAGTGGCGGATATAACGGTGGTACTGGAGTATATGCGGCGCTGCCGTTATCAGATGGACAGGCTGATGCGCGCACGGGTCGCAGGTGAACGGGAGCGTGTGGAATATCTGAGGGAAAAGCTTGCTTATCTAAGCCCGCGCAGCCAGATTCGGGAGAAGCGGCAGATCCTGATGGAAAAGGAAGAGAGGATTCAGTCGCAAATGGAACGGCTGCTGCGGGAAAAACGGCATCAGGTGCTGCTTTACGCAGAGCGTATGAAGGGGCTTTCACCGCTGGATAAGCTTGCACAGGGATATTCCTATGTGGCGGATGAGCGGGGAAAGACGGTGACAACGCTTGCGCAGGCAAAAGAGGGCGAACACCTGAATATTTACGTGACAGACGGCTGCATCCGCGCGCGGGTGGTTTCCAGGAAAAATGTCACATATCAATAAAAGAATGGAGACGGAAGTATGTCAGAAAAACAAGGGCAGGACAGGGAAGAACAGACGTTAGAGGAAGGCTTTGCGAAGCTGGATGAGGTGCTGGAGGCGCTGGAGAGCACGGAAATTACGCTGGAGGAGGCTTTTTCCACTTACGCCAAAGGAATGGAGCTTCTGAAAAAGTGTAATGATAAGATAGACCGGGTAGAAAAGAAGATGCAGGTGATAAATGAAGAGGGTGAATTGAGTGACTTTTGAGGAGGAACTGCGGACGCGTTTAGAGGAAGTACAGGAAGTGATATATCGTTATCTGCCGGCGGAAGAGGGCTATCAGAGGACCGTCATTGAGGCGATGAATTACAGTATGAAGGCGGGCGGAAAGAGGCTGCGCCCGATGCTGATGCAGGAAACATACCGTTTATTTGGCGGCAGCAGCGATGTGATTTTGCCGTTTATGGCGGCGATAGAGATGATTCATACACATTCGCTGATTCACGACGACCTTCCGGCGATTGATAACGATGAATATCGCAGGGGAAGAAAGACAACGCATATTGTATATGGGGAAGCAATGGCACTTCTTGCCGGGGATGGACTGTTGAATCTTGCCTATGAGACGGCATGCAAAGCATTTTTGATGGAACCGGGGAATGTGAAGGTCGGAGAAGCGATGGCGGTACTCGCCGGACGGACCGGTATTTACGGGATGCTTGGCGGACAGACAGTGGATGTCGAAGCGGTGGGCAAACCATTGGAAAAAGGGCGGCTTGACTTTATATACCGGTTAAAAACGGGGGCGCTGATCGAAAGCGCAATGATGATAGGGGCGATTCTTGCCGGAGCCGGTGAAGAAGAGGTCGGCAGGATAGAGAGCGTGGCTTCGGACGTCGGGCTGGCTTTCCAGATCCGGGATGATATTCTGGATCTGACCAGTACACAGCAGGTATTGGGAAAACCGATCAACAGCGATGAAAAAAATCATAAAACGACTTATGTGACGATAGAGGGGGTGGAGAAAGCCGGGAAGGACGTGGAAAGGATATCAAAACGTGCTATACGCACATTGGATGAACTGCCGGGAAAGAACGCTTTTTTGCGCGAACTGATTCTGGCTTTAATTACGCGGGAAAAATAAGGTGAGATCATGATTTTGGATAAAATTCAAAAAGAAAATGATATTAAGCGGCTGGATAAGGGAGAGCTTGCGCAGTTGGCGGTGGAGATCAGGGAGTTCCTGATCGAAAAGATCAGCGAAAACGGCGGGCACCTCGGCTCGAACCTGGGTGTTGTGGAGCTGACGATGGCGCTGCATCTCTGTCTTTCACTGCCGGATGATAAGATTATATGGGATGTGGGGCACCAGTCCTATACCCATAAGCTTTTAACCGGGCGCAGGGAGGGTTTTGATACGCTGCGCAAATTTGGCGGAATGAGCGGATTTCCCAAGAGAAAGGAAAGCGCGTGCGACGCTTTTGGGACAGGGCATAGCTCGACCTCTGTGTCGGCAGGGCTTGGCTATGCGGTGGCGCGCGATCTAAAAGGCGAGAACTATTCCGTTGTCTCTGTCATCGGTGATGGCTCCCTGACGGGCGGCATGGCGTGGGAAGCCTTAAATAACGCGTCCAGGCTGGATACGAATTTTATCATTGTCCTGAATGACAATAATATGTCGATTTCTGAAAATGTTGGCGGGCTGTCCGCGTATCTCAACAACGTGCGCACGAAAGAAAGCTATCGGAACCTGAAGGCGGGAGTGGAGAACACCCTGGCGAAGATTCCGGTCTACGGTGAAGATATCATAAAAAAGGTGCGCAAGACGAAGAACGGCATTAAGCAGTTCCTGGTTCCGGGGATGCTCTTTGAAGAGATGGGGCTGACCTACTTAGGACCGGTGGACGGGCATAATATAGACGCGCTCTGTAAGGCGATCCGGGAGGCAGGAAAGGTAAAGGGTGCGGTGGTGCTTCATGTCTGTACGCAAAAAGGAAACGGCTATGAGCCGGCTATGCGCCATCCGGCACGTTTTCATGGAGCAGAACCGTTTGTGATCGAGACGGGAATTCCTAAGAAAAAGCGCCTAAAGGCAAATTATACGGATATTTTTTCCACAGTTATGCGCAAGATGGGCGACCGTGAGCCGGATGTGGTGGCGATTACGGCGGCGATGCCGGACGGAACAGGTTTAAAAAGATTCCGCAATATGTTCCCGTCACGCTTTTTTGATGTGGGGATTGCCGAGCAGCATGCGGTGACATTTGCCGCCGGTTTATCGGCGGCGGGGCTGATCCCGGTTGTTGCGGTGTATTCCTCTTTTCTGCAGCGCGCCTATGACCAACTGCTGCATGATGTCTGCCTGCAGAACCTGCATGTGATTTTTGCGATTGACCGGGCAGGGCTTGTGGGCAGCGATGGAGAGACACATCAGGGGATTTTTGACCTGTCTTATCTGCAGACGATCCCCAATATGTGTATTATGGCGCCCAAGAATAAATGGGAGCTGTCTGATATGATGAAGTTTGCCGTGCGCTATGACGCGCCAATCGCCCTGCGTTATCCGCGGGGAGAGGCTTACGACGGGCTGTACCGCTTCCGTGCGGAGATCGTATACGGAAAGAGTGAAGTAATTTATGATGAGGCGGAAATCGTCTTGTTTGCGGTCGGCAGTATGGTGGAAACGGCGGTCCAGGTACGCGGGGCGCTGCGGGAGATGGGATATGCCTGCAGCCTGGTAAACGCCCGTTTTGTAAAGCCGCTGGATACGGAACTGATTATGGAGATGCAAAAGGAACACAAGCTTTTTGTGACAATGGAGGAAAACGTGAAGAACGGGGGCTTTGGTGAAAGTGTTCTGGAATATCTCACGGAGATCGCAAGCAGCGTACGCTTTTTGAATATTTCGTTACCGGATGATTATGTAGAGCATGGCAGCGTGGAGACGCTCAAAAAAGAAATGTGCATTGACGCCGAATCGATCGTGAAAAAAATCGTCGCAGAGTATATCGGCTTGTAGCGGTATCCGGAAGCGAAAGATAAGAAGGAAGAAGAAAGCAGACGGGGAACGATAAGCATGAAAGAAAGACTGGATGTATTGATGGTAGAAAGACAACTTGCGCCTTCCAGGGAGAAAGCGAAAGCGATGATTATGGCGGGATGCGTGCTGGTTGACGGCGAGAGGGAAGATAAAGCGGGAACCATGTTCCAGGATACGGTGGATATCACCATCAAAGGGAATACGCTGAAATATGTGAGCAGGGGCGGTTTGAAGCTGGAAAAGGCAATGTCTCATTTTGCAGTTTCCCTTGAGGGGAAAATCTGCATGGATGTGGGTGCTTCCACCGGCGGATTTACGGACTGTATGCTGCAAAATGGGGCAGTAAAGGTTTATTCCATCGATGTGGGGTATGGGCAGCTTGACTGGAAGCTTCGCCAGGATGAGCGGGTTGTTTGTATGGAAAAAACCAACATCCGCTATGTGACCCCGGAGGATATCGAAGAAATGGCGGATTTTGTCTCCATCGATGTATCGTTTATTTCTCTTACGAAAGTCTTGCTTCCGGTGAGAAATCTGCTGGCAGAGGACGGTCAGATTGTCTGCCTGATTAAGCCGCAGTTTGAGGCGGGGCGGGAGAAAGTCGGCAAAAAAGGCGTTGTCCGCGATCCGGCAGTGCATCGGGAAGTGATTGAAAAGGTGATCGGCTATGCACAGAGCATTTCCTTTGACATACTGGGGCTGGAGTATTCGCCGATTAAAGGACCGGAGGGGAATATTGAATATCTGCTGCATCTGCAGAAGCTGCCACAGGGGGAAGGTTCTGCAAGAGCGGCATTTAGCGTGGGGGAGGTTGTGGCGGAAGCGCATGACCGGCTGGATACGACAAAAAACAGATAGGGCAGGTATCAGATGGAACGGTTTTTTATAATTACAAATTTATTAAAGGACCCCCAGCTTAAAGTGGCGCGAAAGATTCAAAGCTACCTGGAAGCAAAGGGGAAGGCATGTGTGATACAGGAGCGCGCGTCATCGGACGGCATACAGAATTATAAATATACGGACCCGGCGCAGATACCGCAGGATATTGAGTGCGTGCTGGTGCTGGGAGGAGACGGAACCGTGCTGCAGGCTTCAAGGGACCTGGTGGAACGTGATCTGCCGCTTTTTGGCATCAATCTGGGGACGCTTGGATACCTGGCGGAGATTGACAGGGAAAGCATTGAGCCGGCAATAGATAAGCTGGTTTTGGATGAATATGTGATCGAAGAGCGGATGATGCTGGAAGGTTCGGCATATCATATGAATAAGAAGCTGATGACGGATATCGCACTGAATGATATCGTAATCTGCAGAAGCGGAAGAATCCGTGTCATGGATTTTTATATTTATGTCAATGGGCGCTTCCTGAATTCTTACAGTGCAGACGGGATTATTGTATCCACGCCTACGGGTTCTACCGGATACAGCCTGTCCGTGGGAGGACCGATTGTGTCCCCGGCGGCATCTATGATTCTGATTACGCCGATTGCACCTCATACGTTAACGGCGAGAAGTGTGATCCTGCCGGATGACGCCGGAGTGAAAATTGAGATCGGGCAGCGCGGGGATGTATTTGAGGAGGCGGAGGCAACCTTTGACGGGGATACTATAGTGAAGATGACGAGCAAGGATTACATTCATATAAAAAAATCAGAAAGGACGGTCCGCTTTATTAAGACGGATGAAATTAGTTTTTTGGAGATACTGCGCAGAAAGATGAGTAGCACATAGTTCATTGCCAGATAAGGAGATAGAAAATGAAAGCTGACAGGCATGCAAAAATTCTGGATTTGATTAACCAGTTTGCGATCGAGACACAGGAAGAGCTGGCAGAATGCCTGAACCGGGCGGGCTTTAAGGTTACGCAGGCGACGGTATCCAGAGATATCAGGGAACTGAAGCTTACAAAGATTTCCGTCGACGGGGGCAGACAGAAATACGTTGTGCAAAACGCCCAGAGCGGAGAGATGGATGAGAAATATTTGCGGATTTTAAAAGATGGGTTTGTGTCGATGGATATGGCACAGAATATTCTGGTGATCCGTACGGTTTCCGGGATGGCAATGGCAGTGGCGGCAGCGATGGATGCCATGCATTGGGCGGAGATCGCAGGATGTATCGCCGGGGATGATACGATCATGTGCGCGATCCGAAGCGTTGACGATACCTTGCTGGTAATGGAAAAAATACGCAGGATACTTACATAAAAGCAGAGGAAAATATAGGTAGGATTATGTTACTGAATTTACACGTAAAAAATATGGCTTTAATCAGGGAGATGGAGGTCGATTTTGGCAGAGGGCTTAATATCCTTACAGGGGAGACAGGAGCCGGAAAGTCAATTTTGATCGGTTCGGTCAATGTGGCGCTGGGGATGCAGAGCTTTAAGGGCTATGCCCGGGAGGATGCGGATACGGCGCTGGTGGAGCTGGTATTTTCGGCAGACGGGGAAGAAGTAAAAAAGAAGATAGAGGAAATGGATGCCGCTCTGGAGGATGGGCAGGTGATATTGAGCCGACGTCTCTTAAACGGGAGGAGCATCAGCAAGGTGAACGGCGTAACCGTTCCGGTGTCGATGGTAAGGGAGCTGGCATCGCTGCTGATTGATATCCACGGGCAGCATGAGCATCAATCCCTGTTATATAAGAAAAAACATCTGCAGATTCTGGATGAGTTTGCGAAGAAGGAACTGGAAGAGCCAAAGGCGGCGGGTGAACTTCTCTATGCGGAGTATGCCGGTTACCGAAAAAAGCGCAAAGAGGCGGTGACGGACGAAGCCGCACGCCAAAAGGAGATGGATTTCCTTCAGTTTGAAGTGGAAGAAATTGAATCTGCGGCACTCAGGGAAGGCGAGGATGAGGAACTGGAGCAGCGGTACAGAAAGCTTGCGAATGCCAGAAAAATTGCGGAATTTGCCGGAGGCGCGTATGAGTTCACTTCAGCGGGAAGCACGGCGGCGTCGGATCTGTTAGCGGCGGCGGCGCAGAAGCTGATGGCGGTTAGTGAGTATGACGAGCAACTGGAAACGCTGAGCAGCCAGCTTGGCGAGATGGAAAGCCTGCTTTCTGATTTTAACAGGGAGTTGTCCGGTTATCTGGAGGAGCTGACATTTGATGAGCGCGAATTTCAGCAGATAGAAGAGCGCCTGGATACGCTCAATCGTTTAAAAACAAAATATGGGCATTCCATTTCTGATATTTTGCAGTATAAAGAAGAAAAAGAAAAGCGTTATCAGGAATTGTTGGATTATGATGCATATTTGGAGGATTTAGAGAGAAACTATCAGAAAAGCGAAGCGAAGCTGAGAGAAAATGCGGAAAAAATATCTGTGATCAGAAGCCGGTATGCAAAGAAGCTGTCCGAAGCGATACGCGCGGAATTGGCAGATTTGAATTTCCTGGAAACCAATTTTGAAATCAGGGTGGAGCAAAGCGCGCCGCTTAGTGCAAACGGATTTGACGAGGTATGTTTTTTGATGTCCATGAATCCGGGCTCGCCGATGAAACCGCTGGGAGAGGTGGCGTCCGGAGGAGAGCTTTCCAGGGTCATGCTGGCGATCAAGACGGTGTTGGCGGACAGGGATCAGACGGAGACGCTGATTTTTGATGAAATCGATGTGGGGATCAGCGGGCGCACCGCACAGAAGGTTTCAGAAAAGATGGCAGTGATTGCTGCCAGCAGGCAGGTTTTATGTATTACGCACCTTGCCCAGATTGCTTCTATGTCGGATCATCATTACCTCATTGAAAAATCACTGCAGGAGCAGGGCGCCGTTACGAATATCAGGGAGCTTGGCGCGGAGGAAGAGATTCAGGAGCTGGCAAGAATTCTCGGAGGAGCGAGAATAACAGAGACAACGCTGCAAAGTGCAAGAGAGATGAAGGAAATGGCAGAGGCTACAAAAAAATACTAGAGTACATCTGAAGATTGCTCACATACTAAGAGAGGATATCCCACAGTGGATAGCCTCTTATTCTTTTGCCCGAAAGGGTTAGTAATGCGGCAGGAAAGGATGTGAGAATTTTGAAGAAGCGATTAAGAAGCAGGTCGATAAAGTGTCTGCTTTTGCTGTGTGTTCTCTGCGCAGCGGATGGCTGGATAATGATAAGAAACAAAATCCCGGATCATCTACAGGCGGCTTCTGATGGAGATAATGGGGAACTATTGGCGGATGCGCTGCCGGAATGGATCACGCAGGAGGCAATACCGGCAGGAAGTTATACAGAATCGAACATACCAAAAGAGAATTTAACCCTTTCCGGCAGCGATTCTTATACGCTGCAATGCAGTCTGCTGGGGGTCCTGCCTTTGAAAGAAATACAGGTGGACATAGTAGAGCGGCAGCAGGTGATCCCGGGCGGAATGCCGGTGGGGATTTACATGAAAACAGAAGGCGTGCTGATTGTGGGAACCGGCGAGGTCATTGATATGAATGGCATGACACAGGAGCCGGTCGGAGACATTGTTCATTCAGGAGATTACATTCAGGCAGTTAACGGTATCCCGGTCTCAGACAAGCAGGAGGTGATCGAGCAGATCAACCAGGCAGTGGATCAGCAGGTAGAGCTACAGGTTGTGAGAAATGGGGAGCTGATTGAACTGAGAGTCCCGGTAGTGCAGACGGGAGTATCAGAGTACAAAGCGGGAATCTGGATCAGGGATGATACGCAGGGAATCGGCACACTGACCTATGTGCAGGAGGACGGAAGCTTTGGCGCGCTGGGGCATGGCATCAGCGACATTGATACCAGTACACTATTGTCTTTAAAAGACGGAAAATTATACGAGACAGATATTAAAGCAGTCATAAAAGGAGAAGACGGTTCTCCAGGCGAGTTGGCGGGTGTGATCCGTTACCAGCAGGACAAGATATTAGGGGAAATCAGTGACAACACAGAGCTGGGGATTTTCGGCACACTGACATCCGAGCTGGAAGAGCTGAGCGGCTGCGAAGCCATTGACGTTGCCTATAAACAGGAAGTGGAGACAGGAACTGCGAGCATTTTAAGCGCGGTAAGCGGGGAAATAAAAGAATATGAGATCGAGATAGAAAAGCTGAACCTTAACAGCAGCGATGCCAATAAAAGTATGGTGATACGTGTGACCGACCCGGAGCTTTTAGAGATAACGGGAGGCATCGTACAGGGAATGTCGGGCAGCCCTATATTGCAGAATGGAAGGATTGTGGGAGCAGTGACCCACGTATTCGTCAACGATCCCACAAAAGGATATGGAATATTTATCGAAAACATGTTGGAGCATTGAGTCCGGGCAGAAATCGGAAAGAACAAATTTGTGTGAGCCAGCTCACGTACAAATTTGTTCTTTTTGATTTGTATCCGGCGAAAGCCGGACAGCGAGAGGAAGCGAAGCGGAATCGAGCTGCTGCCCGGAGATAAGCTGGGGCGAAAGCCGGACAGCGAGAGGAAGCGAAGCGGAATCGAGCTGCTGCCCGGAGATAAGCTGGGGCGAAAGCCGGACAGCGAGAGGAAGCGAAGCGGTTCGCAAATGCCGCATAGTTATTTTGGGGAAAGTGTGCAGGTTCAATGTGATAAAAAGTGATTGACAGGAATAAAATAGCAATACGTTTAAGTTTCAAAAAAGGCTAGGGTAAAGTTTTTGTAGGAAAATAAAAAATAGAAAGCACCTGATTCCT
>CAZAQD010000053.1:0-12382 GCA_964487425.1 uncultured Marvinbryantia sp.
TTGCCGAACGAAATTGTTGAAATCCTGCAGATTTTATGCTAGAATAAATAACAGGGCAAATACGAGAGAAAGGATTTGC
Organism: uncultured Marvinbryantia sp.; assembly: GCA_964487425.1. Taxonomy (GTDB): domain Bacteria; phylum Bacillota; class Clostridia; order Lachnospirales; family Lachnospiraceae; genus Marvinbryantia. The sequence continues at coordinate 80 of CAZAQD010000053.1, forward strand.
CGCAGCATTAAATTCAGATAGGAGAATGTCATATGAGCCAGGCTAAGGTAGATCGTTATAAAGAGCAGAAAGCAAACAGACAGAAGATCATGGAGAAGGAGAAGCGCCAAAGGCTGATGTGGAAGATCGGCGGATGGGCATTGGCAGCGGTATGTGTCTGCTGGATCGGCGTTTCCGCATACAGCAAGTTCCACGTTCCGGTAAGAGCGGAATATGAAATCAACACGACGGCGTTAGACGATTATCTGAACAGCCTGGATGCAGAAGAATAAAGAGATACAGCGGCGGGGAGGTTTCCCCGTCGTTTCCTATTGTATCGTGCGGGCTTACTGCGGAGGCATTATGGAATTTGAATATCAGAGAAAAGAAGAGGGCATTGTACTGGTAAGGTGCTATGGAGAGGAAGCACGGGTGTGCGTGCCGCAGAAGATAGAAGGAGAAGCGGTGGTGCGACTGGAATCCTATGCGTTTTCGGATGCCAGAAGGGCGCCGGATAAAAAAAGGGCAGTCTGCGGCGCGGAAGTCTTAGAGGTAAAGCTGCCGCGCAGCCTGCGGGAGATCGGCGGCTATACCTTTTACGGCTGCCGCAATCTGGAAAAACTGACGATGTACCATGAGACGCGGGATATTGCGGGCGGCGCCTTCACGGGCTGCCACCGCTTAAAGGAACTGGAGGTCTATATGGAGCGGGCGTGTGGCTATTGCCTCAAGGACCTGATTAGCGAGCTCCGCCATGAGATCCGGGTAACCCTGCACTATGGGGAGAAGGATCAGGCAAAGCTGCTCTTCCCGGAGTATTACGAGGAGGCGGTGGAGAATACGCCGGCAAGGATGCTGGAGACGCATTTTCACGGCTCCGGCTACTCTTACCGCCAGTGTTTCCGCGACGGCGTGTTTCACTACACAGAATATGATCGGCTCTTTTTGGAGGCGCAGGCTTGGGAGAGCGAGGATTTTTGCATCGAGTTAAGCTTTCTGCGGCTGCAGTTTCCCCATGCGCTGTCTGAGGAGGCAAGAGGATGCTACATGTCCTGGCTGATGGAGCACAGGCTTTCGGCAGCGACGTGGTGTATTGCCTTTGAGCAGGAAGAGGAGCTGGAGTTTCTTGGCAGCTTCATCGAATGGGGCGAAGCGGAGATGGAGACGCTGATAAAAGAGGCAAACCGCCGGGGGCGTATCCAGATGCAGAGCTTTTTGATGGACTACAGGCACAGGCACTTCCCGGGAAAGAAAAAGGCATTTGACCTGTAGAAGGAGGAGCGGTGGAAGATATCTTCGAAAAAGAGAAAGAATTAAACCGGCGCATGGAAGAAGCCGGGCGGCACATCCTCTTAAATGCCAGAAATGAATTGTACCTTCACATGCGTTTTTTGGACATCGCCCTTTCTTCCCTGGATTATGTGATGGATGCGCAGGCGGGAAGCGTGGCGGTGGATGGGAACGCGATCTATTATAATACCCGGTTTTTAGGCGGATGCTTTCGGGAGGAGCGCAAATATGTCAACCGGGCGTATCTGCATATGGTGCTGCACTGCCTGTTTGCGCATGTATTTGAGCCACCGAAGGAAGATGGGGTATGCTGGGACCTGGCATGCGATATCGCGGTAGAGTCGATTATGGACGGGATGCAGGCGCGCTGCGTCAGGATCCCGCTGTCATGGCTTCGGGAGCGCACGTATCAGCAAATGGGACAGAGACTGAAGGTGTTGTCCGCAGAAGGGATCTATCATGTGCTGATGCAGGAGAAGCCCGATGAGAGAAGGCTGCAGAAGCTGGTGCGGGAATTTACTGTGGACGATCACAGCCGCTGGTGCAGCGGTCAGAATCAGCCCCAAAATGAGCAGCAGAAGGACAAATGGAAAGAGATCAGTGAAAAAATGGAGATGGACCTGGATTCCTTTTCCAAAGAAGCGGTGGATGCCGACGGCGGGCTGCGTGAGCAGCTTCACGTATCGAACCGGGAGGATGTGGACTACCGTACATTTCTCAGGAAATTTGCGGTTCTGAGGGAGGAGCTGCAGGCGGATCCGGATCAGTTTGATTACATTTTCTACAGCTACGGGCTTTCCCTTTATGGAAACATGCCGCTGATCGAGCCGCAGGAGTCAAGAGAGGTCATGAAGGTGGAGGAATTTGCCATTGTGATCGACACCTCCATGTCCTGCTCCGGGGAGCTGGTGCGGCTGTTTTTGCAGGAAACTTATTCGATCCTGCGGGAATCGGAAAGCTTTTTTCGGAAAATCAATATCCATATTATCCAGTGCGACGAGAAAGTGCAGTCCGATAGGAAGATCACCTGTGAGGAGGAACTGAGACAATATATGGAGCACTTTGAAATCGTGGGGAGCGGGGGCACGGATTTCCGACCGGCATTTGCCTATGTGGAGAAGCTGATGAGAGAACGGGAGTTTGAAAACCTGAAAGGACTGCTGTACTTTACCGATGGGTTTGGCGCCTATCCGGGGAAGATGCCGCCGTTTCAGACTGCATTCGTCTTTATCGACAGGGAAGAATCCAATATGGAAGTGCCGCCGTGGGCGATAAAACTGGTATTGGACAGAAGAAAATTAGAGGAGAAAAGGAATGAATATCAAGAGAGCGAAGGAAGAAATTCGCAATTCCATTGAAGCATATCTCAGCAAAAATGAGTACGGGGAATACCGGATTCCCATGATCCGGCAGCGCCCGCTTCTGCTGATCGGACCGCCGGGGATCGGAAAAACGCAGATCATGGAACAGATCGCCAGAGAGTGCGGGATCGGGCTGGTCGCCTATACGATTACGCACCATACCAGGCAGAGCGCAATCGGGCTGCCGTTTATCCGGGAAAAAGAATTTGGCGGACAGACTTTTTCAGTGACGGAGTATACTATGAGCGAGATCATCGCTTCCGTCTATGAAAAGATGGAACAGACAGGGATTCGGGAAGGGATTCTTTTTATCGATGAGATCAACTGCGTATCGGAGACGCTGGCACCCACGATGCTGCAGTTTTTACAGTGCAAGAAATTCGGCAACCAGAAGGTGCCGGAGGGCTGGGTCATTGCAGCGGCGGGCAATCCGCCGGAATATAACCGTTCCGTGCGGGAATTCGACGTAGTGACGCTGGACCGCATCAAGAGAATAGATGTGACGGCAGATTTCGCCGTGTGGAAGGAATACGCGTATCAGGCGGGGATCCACAATGCGGTGATTTCGTATCTGGAACTGCGAAAAGAGAATTTTTACCGCGTAGAGACGACGGTGGACGGAAAGCTGTTTGCAACGGCGAGGGGCTGGGAGGACCTGTCGCAACTGATCGGCGTCTATGAGGAGCTGGGAAAGCCGGTGGACCGGGAGGTTGTATACCAGTATATCCAGCACTGGAAGATTGCGAAGGATTTTGCAAACTACCTGGAATTGTACAATAAATATAAAAAGGATTACCAGGTGGAAGAGATTCTCAAAGGGCACATCAGCGGGAATGCGATGGACAGGATCAGGCGCGCGGCGTTTGATGAAAAGCTCAGCGTGATCGGGCTGATTATCTCCCGCCTGGATGAACGGTTCCGAAAGGCGTATGAAACAGACGCCTTTGTCAGCGGGCTCTTTGAGCAGTTAAAGGCTTATAAGCAGGCATTAAGCGGGGAGGGGCAGGAGAGCCATGATGCAGCAGAGGTCCTCGCAGAGCTGTGCGCGGCATATGAGCATCAGACGCAGGAGAGAAAGCGGGCGGAACAGCTGACCAAAGAGGAGGAGCATATTCACAGAAAGGTATCCGATACTCTGGAGCAGTACCGGAATATACTGAAAGCACAGCGGCTTCGGGAAGGCGAAGCAGCGTTTGCCCTGGTAAGGGAACTGTTTGCCGCCCGGGCTAAGAGGCGGGAGCAGGAGATAGAGGAAGTGTCCGAAGCGCTTGATTTTGTCTTTGATTTTATGGAAAGGACGTTTGGCGACAGCCAGGAGATGGTCAGCTTTATCACGGAGCTGAACACAGATTTCTACGCGGTTTGGTTCATTGGCGAGAATGGATGCGACCGCTATTACCAGTACAATAAAAGCCTGTTGTTTCGTGAAAAGGAAAAAGGGATCATGCAGGAGCTGGCGGCAATAGAGGAGATGCTGTAAAAGGGGGAGAACCCCTTTTATGGCATCTTTTTTGTCTCAGGAACTGTGCGTATCCGCATACGCGCATATTAATAAGGATCGCCGACTACGTGCACATTGATAAGATTCGTAGTTCCCGACATTCCAAGAGGAACGCCGGCGGTGATAACGGTTACATCGCCTTCCTTTAAAAGCCCGGCGGCAAGTGCTTCATCCAGGGAATGCTCGAAGAGCTCAAAGGTATCCTGCTCTTCCTTTGTCTGGATGGGGAAAACGCCCCAGGCGAGGTTTAGCTGGCGGCATACATGCGGATGAGTCGCACAGCCGATGATCGGACATGCGGGGCGGTACTTGGCGATGGTATGCGCGGTTCCGCCCGATTTGGTCACGGTGATAATGGCGGCGGCGTCCAGGTCATGCGCCGTAGAGCAGGTCGCATAGGCGATAGCTTCCGTGATATTATTCTGGTCCTTTTTCGTGGTGCGGTGATTAAAACGGTTTACATAATCAATATCCTCCTCGGCATGCTCGGCAATGCGGATCATTGTCTGAAGCGTCTCCACCGGATATTTTCCGGCTGCCGTCTCGCCGGAGAGCATGATTGCGCTGGTGCCGTCGTAGATTGCGTTTGCCACATCCGTCGTCTCGGCTCTGGTCGGGCGCGGATTGTTAATCATGGAATCCAGCATCTGGGTTGCGGTGATAACCACCTTGCCGGCAGATACCGTCTTTTTAATCAGTTTTTTCTGGATGGAGGGGAGCTCCTCAAGCGGAATCTCGACGCCCATATCGCCGCGGGCGATCATAATGCCGTCCGCCGCTTCGAGAATCTTATCAATATTATCGACGCCCTCTTTATTCTCGATCTTGGCAATGATCTGTATGGTGCGGCAGTTCTCCTCCTCGAGGATTTTGCGGATCTGCAGGATGTCATCGGCGTTGCGCGTAAAGGAAGCGGCGATGAAATCAAAACCGTACTTAATCCCGAAGAGAATATCCGCCCGGTCCTTCGGGCTGATAAAAGGCATCGACAGAGAAACGTTGGGTACGTTGATACCCTTGTGATTGGATACCGGACCGGAATTTAGGACCTCACAGACAATATCCGTATCCGTCATTTCCTTTACCGTCAGCCCGATCAGCCCGTCATCCAGGAGAATCATATTTCCCGGCTGCACATCCCGGATCAGGTCCGGGTAAGTGATAGCGACGATGGAAGCGTCGCCTTCGATCTCCCTGGAAGTGAGGGTAAATGTCTGTCCTTTTTTCAATTGTACCCTGCCTTCTTTGAAATCCTTTACACGGATCTCCGGTCCTTTGGTGTCAAGAAGGGCAGCGATGGGCTTTTTGGCTTTGTTGCGCGCCCTTTTCAGCTCGACAAAGCGTTTGCGCTGTTCCTCATGGTCTCCGTGGGAGAAATTAAAGCGGGCAACGTTCATGCCGGCATCGATGAGGGCGTCCAGTATGCCCGGCTGGTCAGTAGACGGTCCAAGTGTGCAGATGATTTTTGTTTTTCTCATGTCCTACCTCCTAGTATAAATTCATGGATAACCTCGGCGATTCCGTCGTGGTTGTTATCCTGCCTGGTGATATACGTGCCGTAGGGGTACATATAATCGGCAGCGTTTTTCATAACCACGCTGGTATGGGTGGTTTGCAGCATGGAAATATCGTTATCGGCATCGCCGACAGAAATGGTATCTTCTATGGAAATGCCCAGATGTCGGCAGAGGATGCGGATGGCAATGCCTTTAGTGACGCCGGGCGGCACGATCTCCAGCAGCTCCCGGCAGGAAAAATACGTATCCGCCTTGCCTGCGCACCATTTTGCGACGGCGTCGCGGTAAGCCTCCAGCGGCTCGTGATGCGTATAATTCACCGCCAGTACCTTACAGGGTTCTTTGATAAGACAAGCGCAGGCATCCGGTACGACTTTATAATCCAGCCCGGAAGCGGCGGCATATTTGCGAAGGTCCGGCGTATCCCGTTCGGCGAGGACGATGGAGCCAAGATAGGTGTGGGCGTGCACGCCGAGCTCGTGCGCCGTATCAAGAAGGCGGCGCACATGCTTCAGGGGCAGCGTCCGGGTATAGATAGCGGTTTTGCGGCACACGTCATAGATGCAGCCGCCGTTAAAGGCGATAACATAGCAGCCCTCCATCGTAAGCCCCAGACGGTTGGCAAGCTCTATCGCGCAGGCTGTGGCGCGCCCGGTAGTAATGACGATCTTATGTCCGAGCGCAAGCGCCTCCAGGATGGCGCTGCGGTTGCCGGCGGTGATTTCTTTGGCGTCATTAAGAAGCGTGCCGTCTAAGTCTGTAAATAATATTTTGGTCATAAGCAGGTTCTCCTGTCACGCAGATTTTGCAGTACTTCATAAGGAATAGAAAGGTTTCCCCGTCCCGTCGCCAGGTCAATGCCCGGTTTGTTTGCCCCGTGGAAATCGGAGCCGCCGGAAATGAGTAAGCCGTGCGTCCGGGCAAGCTCTTTCACCAACTGCTCCTCAGCGGGAGAGTGGGCAGAATAAAGCGCCTCGATCCCCATCAGGCAGGAACTTTTTAAGGAGGAGAGAAGGACATCCATCTCCTGCGGTTCCAGATGATAGAGCATGGGATGCGCCAGTATGGGGATGCCCCCTGTATCAAAAATCAGCTTCACCGCCTGCTGCGGCGTCACCTTTTCGCGGGGGACAAAATACGGGCAGTGCTCACCGACATAACGCGCAAACGCTTCCGGAAGCTCCCGCACATAGCCGTGCTCCATAAGATAGCGCGCAAAGTGCGCTCTGGTCCAGACGGCGTCCCCGAAGGCGTCCTGCATCTGCCGGACGGAGATATCGACCCCGCCTTTTTGCAGGCGGCGGATCATCTTTTCATTGCGGATGCTGCGGGAATCGCAAAACAGCGCAAGCTGGCGGTTAAATTCCGCGCTCGTATAGTCGATGTCGATGCCTACAATATGGATATCTTTGCCGTGGTATTCTGTCGAAAATTCAATACCGGCAATGACCTCAAGAGGCGTATCCGCCGCAGCGCGAAAAGCCTCCTCCAGCCCGGCAACCGTATCGTGGTCGGTCAGGGCAAAGGCAGACAGATGTTTCTGCAGGGCGTAATCTACCAGTTCTGAAGGCGTAAAGGTTCCGTCAGAACGGTTGGAGTGTACGTGTAAGTCAATCTTTTTTCTGTTCATGCTCCTCCTTTGACAGGGACATATAAATTAGAACAGCAGGCGTCCCGTGAAGCGTATGCCCTGCCGGTCATAGATATTATACACATCCTCATTTTGGAAATCAATAAAAGAATGAGGCGCAAAATGGAAGAGGCTTTTCCTTTGCGCATTGGCGGCAGCACAGGTATGGCGGCGCAGGCGATACGGGCAGCGGCAGCAAATTTGTAACAGTTCAGCCAGGCAGAAAATCAAAAAATTTAAAAAAATACTTGCAATTTGAAAAAGAATAGTATATGATATGCAAGTACGGTTCGTTGGTCAAGCGGTTAAGACGCCGCCCTCTCACGGCGGAAACAGGGGTTCGATTCCCCTACGAACTGCTAGAAGCTCTGGAATCCGGGTGGATTTCAGAGCTTTTTTGTGGAGACGTTAGTTTATGGAAAGGAAAAGTGGTATGGCAAAGAGTAAAGCATATGATGCGGCAAGTATATCGATTCTGGAGGGACTGGAAGCAGTGCGCAAGCGCCCGGGAATGTATATCGGAAGCGTATCCAGAAAGGGTCTGAATCATCTGATTTATGAAATCATGGACAATGCAGTGGATGAGCATTTGGCGGGAGCGTGCGACAGGATTGAGGTGTTCCTGGAGAAGGATGGTTCCGCTACGGTGAATGATAACGGAAGAGGCGTGCCCGTGGATATGCACGAATCTGGAATGCCTGCGGAACGGTTGGTATTTACCACGCTTCATGCCGGCGGAAAATTTGACAATGAGAGCTATAAAACCAGCGGCGGCTTACACGGCGTGGGTTCCTCGGTGGTTAATGCGCTGTCCTCCTATCTGGATGTAAAGATCAGCCGCGGAGGGTTTGTACACCATGACCGTTTTGAAAAGGGCGTGCCGGTCATAGAACTGGAAAACGGGCTGCTGCCGAAGGTAGGGAAAAGCAAGGAAACGGGAACCAGCATTAACTTTTTGCCCGATCCGGAAATTTTTGAGGTAACGCGGTTTGCGGCGAAGGAGATCATCAGCCGGCTTCATGAAACTGCCTATCTGAATCCGGAGCTCACGATTGTCTTTGAGGACAGGAGGGAGGATAAGGGAGAGCATTTGGAATTCCATGAGCCGGAAGGGATCATCGGGTTTGTGCGGGATCTGAATAAGAATATTGAGCTGATCCATGAAGCGCCGGTTTATTTAAAAGGAGAATCAGAGGGAATTACGGTGGAATGCGCGTTTCAGTATGTGAACGAATTTCACGAAAATGTACTGGGCTTCTGCAACAATATCTATAATGCGGAGGGCGGTACGCATCTGACGGGCTTTAAGACTGCGTTTACAACCATATTAAATAGTTATGCCCGCGAGCTCGGCGTGCTGAAGGAAAAGGACGCCAATTTTACCGGGGCAGATATCCGCAATGGCATGACGGCGGTGGTATCGGTCAAGCATCCTGATCCGCGTTTTGAGGGGCAGACAAAGACGAAGCTGGACAACCAGGACGCGGCGAAGGCGGTGGCGAAGATTGTCAATGAGGAAGCGGTCCTGTACTTCGACCGCAATCTGGAGACGCTGAAAAAAGTGCTTTCCTGTGCGGAGCGGGCGGCTAAGATCAGAAAGACGGAGGAGAAGGCGAAGACCAATCTTCTGACAAAGCAGAAATATTCCTTTGACTCCAACGGAAAGCTGGCTAATTGTGAGAGCCGCAAGCCGGAACAGTGCGAGATCTTTATTGTAGAGGGAGATTCGGCGGGGGGCTCGGCGAAGACGGCGCGGGATCGCAGCTACCAGGCGATCCTGCCTATTCGCGGCAAGATCCTAAATGTGGAAAAGGCGAGTATTGATAAGGTGCTGGCAAACGCGGAGATCAAGACAATGATTAATGCCTTTGGCTGCGGCTTCTCGGAAGGCTACGGCAATGATTTTGATATCAGCAAGCTGCGCTACGACAAGATTATCATTATGGCGGATGCCGATGTGGACGGCGCCCATATCAGTACGCTGCTGCTTACCCTGTTTTACCGCTTTATGCCGGAACTGATCTATGAGGGGCATGTTTATATTGCCATGCCTCCGCTCTACAAGGCGATTCCGGCAAAGGGAGAGGAAGAGTATCTCTACGATGATAAGGCGCTGGAAAAATACAGAAAGACTCATAAGAATTTTACGCTCCAACGTTATAAAGGGCTGGGAGAGATGGACGCACAGCAGTTGTGGGAGACGACGCTTGATCCGGCTACCAGGATTTTAAAAAGAGTGGAAATCGAGGATGCGCGTATGGCGTCCGAGGTAACGGAGACTCTGATGGGGACGGAAGTGCCGCCGAGGCGCAAATTTATCTATGAGCATGCACAGGATGCCGAGCTGGATGTCTAGGCAAAACAGAATCGGTATGGATTTAAGATAGGAGAGTTGGGATATGGAAAGAACACCGGAACAGATTATTCGCACAGAATATTCGGAGATTATGCAGAAATCATATATTGACTATGCCATGAGCGTGATTATATCCAGGGCGCTGCCGGATGTGAGGGACGGCTTAAAGCCGGTGCAGCGCAGGACGCTTTATGATATGCATGAGCTTGGCATCCGCTATGACAAGCCTTATCGCAAATGTGCCCGTATTGTAGGCGATACGATGGGTAAATACCATCCTCACGGCGACAGCTCGATCTATGAAGCGCTGGTGGTGATGGCACAGGATTTTAAAAAGGGGCTGCCGCTGGTGGACGGGCACGGCAATTTCGGCTCCATTGAGGGAGACGGCGCGGCGGCGATGCGTTATACGGAGGCAAGGCTGCAGAAGATAACGCAGGAGGCGTTTTTGAGCGACCTGGACAAGGATGTCGTGAATTTCCTGCCCAATTTTGATGAGACGGAGAAAGAACCGGAAGTGCTGCCCGTGCGCCTGCCCAACCTTCTGGTCAACGGCTCCGAGGGGATCGCCGTGGGGATGGTGACAAGCATACCGCCCCACAACCTGGGTGAGGTGATCGATGCGGTAATCGCCGTCTTGGCAGATACGGATCTTACCACGGAAGCATTGATGCAGTATATACAGGGACCGGATTTCCCTACCGGGGGTCTGGTAGTCAATAAGGATGAGCTTCTGCAGATCTATGAAACCGGGACCGGCAAGATCAAGCTGCGCGGCAAGGTGGAAGTGGAAAAGGCAAAGGGCGGGAAGGAGAACCTGGTTATCAGTGAGATTCCGTATACCATGATGGGCTCCAATATCGGCAAATTCCTCAATGATATCGTGGGGTTGATCGAGAGCAAAAAAACGACGGACATTGTGGATATTTCCAATCAGTCTTCGAAAGAGGGAATCCGTATCGTGCTGGAGCTGCGTAAGAACGCGGACACGAATAACCTGATTAACATGCTCTATAAAAAGACACGGCTGGAGGACACCTTCGGCGTGAATATGCTGGCGGTCGTGGACGGCAGACCGGAGACGCTGGGCTTAAAGAAAATCATTGAGCATCATATTGATTTCCAACTGGAGATCAATAACCGCAAATATGAGACGCTGCTGAAAAAGGAAAATGAGAAAAAGGAGATCCAGGAAGGGCTGATGAAGGCGTGTGACGTCATCGACCTGATTATCGAGATCCTGCGCGGCAGCAAGAACCAAAAGCAGGCGAAGGACTGCCTGGTCTACGGCATTACCGACGGGATCAAGTTCAAATCGCGGACATCGAAAAAGCAGGCGTCCGGGCTTTTGTTTACGCCAGCGCAGGCGACGGCGATTCTGGAGATGCGCCTTTATAAGCTGATCGGGCTGGAGCTGGAAGCACTTTTAAAGGAGCACGAACAGACGCTGAAAAATATTGAGAGATATGAGGATCTTCTGAATAATTATGACTCGATGGCGAAGCAGATTATCCGCGAGTTAAAAGCGATCAAGAAGGAGTATGCCGTTCCCAGAAAGACGCTGGTTACGAATGCGGCAGCCGCAGTGTATGAGGAAAAGAAGGCAGAAGAGATGGAGGTTGTCTTTTTGATGGACCGCTTCGGCTATGCAAGGACGGTGGATGTGCCGACCTATGAGCGCAACAAGGAAGCGGCGGATGCGGAGAGCCGCTATGTGATCTCCTGCATGAATACGGATAAAATCTGCATTTTTACAGATAAAGGGAGCCAGCATCTGGTCAAAGTGCTGGACCTGCCCTTTGGAAAATTCCGTGACAAGGGCAAGCCGATCGATAATTTCTGCAACTATAACAGTGCGGAGGAGATGTTTGTATATGCCGAAAGCCTGCAGAAGGTAAAGATGTCCGTTCTGATATTCGGCACGGAGATGGGAATGGTAAAGCAGGTGGAGGGAAGCGAATTTGATGTGGCAAAGAGAACGATTGCCGCCACAAAGCTGCAGGAACATGACAGGCTGATTTCCATCCGCTGCCTGGGTGAGGCGGAGACGGTGGTCTTCCGCACGGCGCAGGGGATGTGCTTGCGCATTCCCGTCGGCGATATTCCGCAGAAGAAGAAAGGCGCCCTCGGCGTGCGCGGAATCAAGCTTGGCGCGCTCGATAAGGTGGAAGCGATGTATTACCCGGATTCCGTCAATGAGAAAACGATTCTTTATAAGGAGAAAGAGGTGCATCTGGACAGGCTGAAGATCGGCAGCAGGGATACGAAGGGGACGAAGATCAGAGCATGAATTTACTGACGATAGAACATCTTACAAAGGCATATGCGCAGCGGAAACTATTCGACGATGCGGAATTTGCCATTCATGAGGGCGACAAGATCGGCGTGATCGGGATAAACGGCGCAGATAAAAGGCGGGCGGCAGCAGGCGGACTACGGCAGGCTTAGCGCGCTGACGCAGCAAAAAGAAGAGAAAGAAGCAAAACTGGAGGAAATGCTGGAGCGCTGGGAGTATTTAAGCGAGCTGGCAGAGAAGATAGAGAAGACTTGCACTGATGAGAAATAATCAGTGCAAAGCCTTTTTTTAAGTGAAAAATGTGAAAGGAAACGTGCAGGAATGGCAGCCTCGTCAAATTGACATCTGATAAGGCGTTGCCTATAATTCCTGA
>CAZAQD010000054.1:0-12170 GCA_964487425.1 uncultured Marvinbryantia sp.
CCTCTCTGCGGACGGTCCGCGCGCCATACATTGCCCATCTGCAGCGCCTTAAAGGGCGCGGGAAGGTCATTCGCATGATTGGAATAGTATCTTGACAGCGGTACGGTCAGGTCATAGCGCAGCCCGCCGTCCACCAGATCCAGCTCCGTCTGAGCGCTCTCCAGCTTCAGCTTCTCCCCTCTTTTGAGAATTTTAAAAATCAGTTTTTCATTCTCGCCTCCCTGCTTGCTGGACAAATTTTCAATATGCTCGACACACGGTGTCTCAATCGAGGAAAACCCGAATTTACCGTAAGTTTCTTTAATTAAGGAAATCACATAATCCCTGATCTCCATCTCTTTCGGTGAAATATCCTTCATACCGGTAACCGGTTTCTTCTTCAAGCTCATTTGCTCTCCTCCTGTTCTTTCACGATCCTCTGCCAATCCCCGGCTTTCATCATCTGCTCAAGCTCTTCTTCTTTTATTCCCTGCCCGTCAAGCACTTCCTGTATGCCTTCCGAATTTGCCACTTTCAAAAATGCAAGAAATATCTTCATGTCAAAATTCTTCACTTCCGCGATCATCAATTCAATCGCCGTTTTCATATCAAACGCTTTCCGGTACGGCCTTTCCGCTGTCAAAGCCGCAAACACATCGCATACGCGCAGGATTCTTGCCCCAAGCGGTATTTCATCCCCCATCAGGTTCGACGGATAGCCGCTTCCATCATAATTTTCATGGTGGTACAGCACCCACTTCGCCATCTCCGGCGGATAGCCCTGCTCATTTAAAATCGCATAGCTCAATACCGGATGGGTACGGACATAGCGCATCTCCTCAACCCGCAATGTATTTCCCTTTTGACCGGAATAAATATATTTTGTCATTTCCAGCTTGCCGATGTCGTGCAGCAAACCGGCGACAGCCAGATTATAGCACACCTCTTCCGGCAGAGACAACTCTTTTCCCACACGATATGCCAGATTGCTTACACAAATCCCATGCGTGATCTCCTTTGCCACATCTGTCTGAATAATACGATATTTCCTGATTGCTCTACTCTCTTCCATTACAAACCCATTCTATTGCTCTTTCGCGCGATCATTTCGTCGATCCTCTCTATATAACTGCGGATATCCTTTACATTTTCCGTACGTTCGATATGCCCGTCGGTGACAAACTTGGTCGTCGCCCCTGCCCCCAGCGCCAGAATACTCTGTTTTTCCTCCATGATGAGGATATTGTAAATGCCCGCCGCATCCGGTTTCGCATATCCCACATTTTCAAAATTACCCGCCATATTCTTCTGGCGGTACAGGTAATACGGAGAATGCCCTGCTTCATATGCCATTTTTGCCGTCATATCCATGATCCGGCTGTTATTGGTAAACGTCATTTCTCTGTACTGGTCTTTAAACATGTTCAGCCTTGCCGCCCGTTTGACTGCCAGAGAATGCACAGTAATGCTGTCCGGGTCAAGCGCGGTCACTTCCCGCATAGTATGTTCCACCTGTTCATATTCTTCACCCGGAAGCCCCACGATCAAATCCATATTGATATTCTCAAAACCCATCTTCCTCGCCAGGTGATACGCCTCCACCGTCTGCGCCACCGTATGGCACCTGCCGATAATCTCCAATGTCCGATCGTTCATCGTCTGCGGATTGATGGAAATGCGGCTGATGTTGTGCTCCCGCAGCACCTGCAGCTTTTCCGCAGTGATGCTGTCCGGCCTGCCCGCCTCTACGGTAAACTCCAGCAGATGTCGGTAATCAAAACACTGCTCCAGTTTGCACAGCAGCCGGTCAAGCTGTCCCGGCGTAAGCGTCGTCGGCGTTCCACCGCCGATATAGACGGTATTCAATTCCCTGTCCGCATAAAATCGCGAACATTCCTCTATTTCCTTACAAAGCGCGTCCAGATATGCGTCCACCTGATCCTTCCAGAGGCCAAGCGGGCTGGAACTGAACGAACAATACAGGCAGATGCTCGGGCAGAAGGGAATCCCCACATAGAGGCTGTATCCATTCTGATAATTGATGTCCTTTAAAATATGGCGTTCCCTGTTGGCGATCATGATCGCCAGCGCCGTCTTCTCATTGCTGGTATAATAAGTCCTGCGCATATATTCCGCAATCTGCGTATTCTTCCATCCCGCCTCCAAAAGCCCCATCGCAATCTTTGTCGGGCGGATCCCCGTCAGGTTGCCCCAGGGCAGATTCTGCCCGGTATGATCTCTGAGCATCTCATAAAGGAGACTCTTTAAAACATTTTTCGTCTGCCTGCGGTCCTCATCATAAACCACATTCCCGCTTCGCAGATCCACAACCGCGCCCTCTGCGCTTATCAGCTTTACGGTAATGCCATCTTCTTTATAACAGATTTCCAGTTTCTTTTCAAATTCTCCCGGCGCAGCCTCGCCTTCCTGATACACAGCAACATCCACCCCCGGATAAAAAGCCCTTATCAGGGAATGGATATCATATTCAAAATCCCGCTTATTCAACTGTACTGCAATCATTTGTATTCTCCCAACTCAGATCAGAGCCGCGTTATCCGACATACGGATTGTACCGCTTTTCATGAGCGGCAGTCGTCGCCTGCTCATGCCCCGGATAGATCGCCGTATCATCCGGCAGCTTTGCCAGAAGCCCCTTAACGGACCGCACCAGCTCCCCATAACTTCCGGTAGGGAGATCCGTCCGTCCTATCGTCTCACAGAAAATCGTATCGCCGGAAAAAAGTGTCTTCTCCTTATCCAGATAATAACAGGCTCCTCCTCTTGTATGCCCCGGCGTGTGGAACGCCTTTATGGAAAATCCTGCCAGTTCAAACACTTCTCCATCCCTGAGCAGCCTGTCGCTCTTCACCGTAAACGGTCTGAAGTTCCCTGAAAGATTCAGCATCGGATCCTTTAGCACGACATCCTCCGCCTCCATCACATAAACAGGCGCCTGATACTTTTTCTTCAGCTCCGTCACGGCGCCGATATGGTCGTAATGCCCATGCGTCAGAAGAATCGCTTTCAGATATACGCCCTCCTGTGCAATCCATCCGTCAATCACATCTGCCCGGTCAGCCGGATCCACCAGAAACGCTTCCTTCGTCTCTGTGTTCACTGCCAGATAAACATTTGTAGACACCATGCCCAGCACCTTCTGTAAAACACGCAGCTTTCCCATTTTCTCTCCTTATCCGGTGGTTCTCTCAATATCCAGCACGCTCTCCACCTGTTTTAATTTTCCGATCAGGGAATCCAGTTCCCCACGGCTCTCCACCTCAAAAGACATGGAGATCGTCGCCGTCCCCTGCTTATTGGTCCTGGAGTTGACCCCCAGCACATCGATTTTGCGTTCCGTAAATATTTTTGTGATATCTACCAGCAAACCGGTACGGTTATTGCCGAATATCTTAATCTCCGCCGGGAAGCGCCCGGACACATCGCCTGCCGCCGCCTGCCATTCCGCGTCGATTAACCGCACACGGTCTTCTTCCGGCAGATGAATCATATTGACGCAGTCCGTTCTGTGAACCGTCACGCCGCGTCCTCTCGTCACAAAGCCTACGATCTCATCCCCCGGAACCGGGCTGCAGCATTTTGCAAAACGGACTGCCACATCATCGATTCCCTTAACCACAATCCCGCTCTTGTTTCTTTTTTTCTGGATTTTATCTTTATTTGCGGCGGACGCCTGAGATGCCTCGATCGCCTCCAGAACCTGCGCATCCGTCATCTCTTTTTGATTCTTTTTCTTATATTCCTCCAGAAGGCGGTTAACCACCTGGCCTTCCTTTAAGCCGCCATGCCCGATTGCCGCCAGCACCGAATCCCAGTCGCGGAACCCGTACTTCACCATTACAATCTGCATAAACTCCGGCTTTGTGATATCACTCTGGACAATGCCTTTTGCCTTGCAGTAATTGGCAAACATTTCACGTCCCTTAATGATATTATCTTCCTTCAGTTCCTGTTTAAACCACTGATTGATCTTATTTTTTGCCTGGGTGCTCTTGACGATTTTCAGCCAGTCGCGGCTGGGGCCTTTGGAATTCTGCGAAGTAATGATCTCAATGCGGTCTCCGTTCTGGATCACATAATCAATATTCACCAGTTTTCCGTTGACTCTCGCCCCCACCATCTTATTGCCGACGGCGCTGTGCACACTGTAGGCAAAATCGATCGGATTGGAGCCGGCGGGCAGATTCTTCACATCTCCTGCCGGCGTAAAACAGTATACGTTTTCCGCAAAAAGGTCAAGGTCGCTTTTTAAGAGATTCAAAAACTCCTTATTATCGGACATATCCCGCTGCCATTCCAGAATCTGGCGCAGCCAGGTCATTTTCGCCTCTTCCTGGTTGCCTGTGACCGTCTTGCCGTTCGACTGCTCTTTATATTTCCAATGGGCGGCAATCCCATATTCCGCCGTCCTGTGCATCTCAAAGGTACGTATCTGTATCTCAAACGGAGTCCCGTTAGGAGCGATCAGCGTCGTATGCAAAGACTGATACATATTGGGCTTGGGCATCGCAATATAATCCTTAAACCTGCCCGGAATCGGCGTATACATTTCATGGATCACACCCAGCGCCGCATAACAGTCCTTTACCGTATCCACAATGATACGCACTGCAAACAGATCGTATATCTGGTCGATCGTCTTATCCTGATTGACCATTTTTTTGTATATGCTGAAGAAATGCTTGACACGCCCATCGACCTGGGCTTTGATCCCCGCCTCTTCCACATGGTTCTTTACCTGCGCCACAATACTCTGCACAAACTTTTCGCGTTCCACCTTGCGCAGCGCGATCTTCTCTACCAGATCATAATACACGTCCGGCTGCAGGTATTTAAGGGAAAGGTCATCCAGCTCTACCTTGATTTTAGAAATCCCGAGCCTCTGGGCAATCGGCGCGTAGATATCCATAGTTTCCCTTGCTTTTTCCTGCTGTTTCTTTTCCGGCATGTACTTTAACGTACGCATATTATGCAGACGGTCCGCCAGCTTAATCAGGATCACGCGGATATCCTTTGCCATCGCCAGAAACATCTTGCGAAGATTCTCCGCCTGTACCTCTACCTTATCTTTGGAATAACTCAACTGTCCAAGCTTTGTCACGCCATCTACCAGTTGTTCTACATCCTCACCAAATTCAGCCCTGATCTCTTCCGGTGTCATGATCGTATCTTCCACCACATCATGGAGCAGCCCGCCTACAACCGTCTCTTTGTCCATCTCCAGATCCGCCAGAATAATCGCCACACACAAAGGATGGATAATATACGGTTCGCCGGATTTCCGTTTTTGATCTTTATGGGCAGCGCTTGCGATTTTGTATGCCTTCTCAATCATGGAAATATCGTCCGAAGGATGATACTTTCTCACACTGGCAATCAGCTCCTTATAAAGCTCATCAGGATCTGTAAAATCCTCCATGCTCTTCACACGCGCCTCTACCTTTTTGATCGCTTCCAATTTACGATCTTCTTCCACAACTGCTTTTTCCGTCTCGTTCATTTAATCACCGTCACACTCTGAGATTTATTTTCCATCGTAACAGATCACAGATTTCACATCATAGCCTTTCAGCTTCTCGCGTCCTTTAAGCCCTGCAAGTTCAATCAAAAATACATTCTTGGCAACTTTTCCGCCAAGCTCCTCCACCAGCTTGTTGCAAGCCTCCAGCGTGCCGCCCGTCGCCAGCAAATCGTCAATAATCACGACTCTCTGCCCCGGCTTTATGGCATCTTTGTGCATTTCAATCTCTGCTGTACCATATTCCAGCGCATACTCCTTTGACACTGTCTCCCTCGGCAGCTTTCCCTTCTTGCGGATCAGCACAAAAGGTTTATGGAGATTATAGGCAATCGGCGCGCCAAACAAAAAGCCCCTTGACTCTGTTCCCGCGATCACATCCACTTCATCCGGATTAATATATGCCTGCATGGCGTCAATTGCCAGCTGCAGCCCGTCGGCATCCTGCAGTACGCTTGTAATATCCCGGAAAATAACTCCCGGTTCCGGAAAATCGGGTATACTCATTACATAATCTTCAATTTTTTTCTTCATCTGTATCCCTCCACCCAAAATGCGATTTTTCACATATCTTTTAGTATAGCATTATTCCCCCTATTTATCAAATGCTAATATTCGATATTCCCGTTTCTTTTCATGCATAAGCGGCATACTGCGCCGTCTGCACTCCTTCCTATCCGTTTATCGTATGCTTCACATGGAAGATCATCCTCTGCACATCCTCCGACACATGAATCGGCAGCAGTTCCACATCCGCATGATCTTTTTGAAAAACTATATCGTTTTTTCAGTACCTTGTATAATGAAAATCATTATTTATATAGAAAAAAGCCCCTTCCTCTGAGCGAATAAGGGCTTTTACTGTTCTGCTTTCATTAAATAAAAAAATGCAGGAGATGGGACTTGAACCCACACGATCTTAACGACCACAGGCACCTGAAGCCTGCGCGTCTGCCAATTCCGCCACTCCTGCATTCCTTATATGTTGTGCGCTCTTTTGCACAAGCCTTAATATACAATACTTCCTCTAAAATGTCAATAACTTTTTTCATTTTTTCAAAAAAAGCTTTTCCAAAAAATTCGATATTTTTATTGACGAATATCATTTCCTCTGTTATAATATCATTTGTTTGCGGGAGTGCTGGAATTGGCAGACAGGCTAGACTAAGGATCTAGTGGTCGTAAGGTCGTGTGGGTTCAAGTCCCATCTCCCGCACGATAAAAAAGATGGTGCAAAATAACTCAACTGTTATTTTGCACCATTTCTTTTTCCTTCTTTTTTTCCTTTACCTATTGTTTTTATCATGCAATAACTATAAATTATTTATCATTACATATAAAATTTTATTGATTTATTACAGCTAAATGGCATATCTAACATACTATAGGTATCAGATTTTCAACCCGCCAAGCCGCTTCTGCGCTTATCCCGGCTCATTCCATCCAGAGATTTGAGACTGCCGCTTCGCCCGCTGCCACTTCCTGCCCCGTTTTCGCCCACGCCGTATCTTTCTTCAGGCAAAGCGCCGCACGGTAGCGGTATCTGCCGGCGGCTTTTGGCATTTGGCAAGGCAGTTCAACAAAACGGCTGCTGCCGGGCGGCACCGGCACCGTCCTCTCATCCTGCCAGATCATGCGCTCTTCCCGCATAATTTCAAAACGCAGCGTATAATCCCGGGCGTCTGCAAATACATTATGATTTTCAATCAAAACACCCTGCTCCACTACCTGAAGCGCAAATCCCATCTCTTCCCCTTCCGCCTGCAGTTGTGCCTCCTGCGGATATTCGAAAAGCAGATAAATGCCATATTGCAGGCAGAGCTCCTTCAAGCTGTTTTTTCCCTTTTTGCTCTCTGCATACACTGCATTTTTGCCGGAAGCTTTGATGGCGCAGAGCGCTTCCCGCACTTTTGCCTCCACATCTTTCCCGTCGGGCTTTGCCGTCTTTTCAAAACTGGCAAACGGCTCCTGAGCCAGGGCAAAGCGCACCTCTTTCCCATTCAGATGCCACCTCTCCCCGGCACGTTCCCAGCGGTAAAATGCTGTCTTTTTTACCGTTTCTGCCAACTTCTCATTATTTTCATCGCGAATCTCCAGAATCAGGTCATACAGGCAGCATCTTTCCGCATCCCACAGACGCGGTTTTTCCACACGCATGCAAAACTGCATCTGCTCCTGCACCTCAATCGGAAAGATACGGTCCGCCTCATTTCCCTCTTCATCCGCAAGGTATGCCCAGAGGAAGCTTTGCCCAGCCTCCGGCGCACATCCTTCCCGCTGCGGCACGTCCGGCGTCCAAACGCCCACTTCCAGCTCTCCCGTCTGCAGATCCGCGTCCACGGTCATCTTTATCGTAATATCCCTAAACCCAATCACGTTCTTCCCTTTCAAAAAAAGAATGCGCCAAAGCGCATTCTCTATTTTTCAATATCTTATGCCAGTTTACTCTTAGCAAGCTCTGCCAGTGTTGCAAATCCTTCTGCGTCATTTACTGCCATATCCGCCAGAACCTTTCTATTCAGTTCGACGCCAGCCAGCTTTAAACCATACATAAATTTGCTGTATGATAAGCCGTTGATCCTTGCCGCAGCATTGATACGCGCAATCCAAAGCTGTCTGAACTGGCGCTTTCTCTGCTTTCTTCCCGCATAGGAACTTGTCAGTGCGCGCATTACGGACTGCTTTGCAATCTTATACTGTTTGGAACGGGCGCCTCTGTAGCCCTTTGCCAGCTTCAATACTCTGTTATGTTTTTTCTTAGCGTTCATTCCGCCTTTCACTCTTGCCATGTCTTACTTCCTCCTTCAGCTCTTCTTATAAATACGGTAAAATCTTCTTCATGTTCTTGAAGTTTGTCGCGTCTGTCATTGTTGCCTTTCTAAGATTTCTCTTTCTCTTAGTAGACTTTTTGGTTAAGATATGGCTTTTATATGCTTTATTTCTTTTTAACTTACCTGTACCTGTTTTTTTGAAACGCTTTGCAGCAGCTCTGCTTGTTTTAATTTTTGGCATTTTATATTTTCCTCCTTAAAAATAGAAATTTATTTAACCTGATAAACTAACGTTTTTCAGTTAAAAACATCGTCATGCTTCTGCCCTCAACTTTGGGCGCCTTATCGATTGCAGCCACATCCTCCAGTTCCTTCGCAAAATCATCCAGAATATGCTTACTGCTCTGCATATGCGCCATCTCACGCCCGCGAAAACGAAGCGTTACCTTCACTTTGTTTCCTTTGGCAAGAAACTTCCTCGCAGCAGCGACCTTCGTATTCAGGTCATTCACATCAATGTTTGGAGAGAGACGAACCTCTTTCACCTCAATGGTTTTCTGTTTTTTCTTGGCTTCCTTCTCTTTTCTCGCCATCTCATAACGGTATTTTCCATAGTCAATAATCTTGCATACCGGCGGCTTTGCGGTCGGGGCTACCTTCACCAGGTCAAGTTCCGCTTCTCTTGCGAACTTCATGGCATCCTTCGCAGACATGATTCCCAACTGCTCTCCATGTTCTCCGATCAGACGTACCTCTCTGTCTCTGATCTGCTCATTAATCATTAATTCGCTAATTGTAGTGCACCTCCATACATTGTGTTTCACCTGTTACCCTGCAGAGCCAACGTCCACCGGGAAGCCCATATACTCCCGATCAAAAAAAAGCGTGGACAGCAAGCTATCCACGCACAAAATACACTCATAGAACCTATGAATCATATTAACCGGCAGTCACCCATTTGTGCTGCGGTGAGAGTGGATACTCTGCTTTGTTTACTCATACCTGAGTATGATAGCACAAATAAAGGTGACTGTCAATCATTATTTCTTAATTGTTTGAGGTCCTTTCTATTTTACCGTAACCGTGCATTTTACTTTCTTCTTGCCGGATATCACGGTAATCACTGCTTTTCCTTTCTTCTTTGCCGTAATCTTACCCTTAGAGGTAACCGTCGCCACCTTCTTATTGGAAGTTGTATACGTCACCTTCTGCTGGGAGTTAAACGGCGTGAGCACCGGCTTTAAGGTCGCGGTCTTTTTCACCGCCAGCGTAAGCTTCTTTGATACGCCGGTAATCTTCGTGGTAGTAACCTGGCTCTTCTGTACCGTCACTTTGACTGTCTTCTTCATGCCGCTGGCAAAGGTAATCGTCAGCGTTGCCTTGCCGGTCTTCTTCTGAGCCGTCAGCGTGCAGGTACCGTTTGATTTGCCGCTCACCTTCAGTACCTTCGTATTCGAGGACTTCCAGGAAGTCACATAGTCGCCCGCCGCCATTTCCGTCACTGCAAATGCCGTCGTCTTCTGCTTCAGTTGCATCTTGATACTGGTCGCAGTCAGCTTCGCATAGGCACTGAGCGCGGTTCCCGTACTTCTCGTCTCCACATTGCCGCATCTGCTGCACTTTCGCGTCTCTGCAGCAGCCGCAAATACCGTAGCGGTTGTCGCCTGCGTCCACGCACCGTAAGAATGCCCCAGCGCACTGATTGCCTGCGTGCTGACGACGCCGCCGCAAGCCGTACACTTCTGCACCTTTGTGCCTGCCTCCGTACAGGTCGCCGCTTTCGTTATGCTCCATTCGCCTGGCGTGTGCCCCGCTGCAGCCAGCACTTCCTTCTTCTCAGCTCCGCACTCCTTGCATCTGTAGATTACCGTGCCGTCCGTCGTACAGGTGGCATCTTCTCTTGTCTCCTCCTGCCAGTTGTGCCCGCAATGATAGACCTCCATATGCGTCCATGTCGATGCTACGTAATTTTCTCTGTAAGAAACACGCGCTTCCACATCCACCCATTCTCCTATGTTGTCTTCCTTGCCCAGCAGGCTGATAGAAAAGCCATCCTCTGCCACAGTATAAGTAACACAATCCGGCTCAACTGCTTCCGCATTCTCATCACCCCACTTCCATACTTCCCACTCTACCTCATAGCCTGCCAGCCCGTTCAGTCCGGCGCCGTCCAGAGTCAGTACCAGCGGAATATCCGTCAGCACCCGGCTTGTAATCTCTGTACCCTCCTCTACTTCATCTGTCCTGCTTCCGTAAGAATATTGCACATCTACAGCATAATTTTCATAAATCTCATCCAGATAATAGGTACAGCGCTCTACTTCACTCCATTCTTCCGGTTCGTTCTCATCCGGCAGTTGCGCGATCAGCGTCACTTCCGTCTCCCAGGGCGCTATGCGTACGAGTACGGGGATCGCTTCATCTTCCGTGTCCGCTTTCACTTCCCATGCCTCTTCATCATATTCCAGATAGAATCTTACATTCTCTTCTTCCTCTGACCCATCCTTCGTCACCCAAAATAGCCGCGGGTTCAGATCGCCCAGATCCAATTCTTCTGCCAAAAGCGGGTTGCTTGTCAGAGCGTCGGACTTCAGGTTCCAGAAAGCGTCCGTGACAACCACCCAGATATTTTCGCCGTAGATTTCCTCCAATACCTCGCCGTTCTCATCTGTTGCTTCCTCTTCACTTTCATCCAATACCGGCGCCATCACGCGCACATAGATATCCGTGCCGCCATAGCGCTCTTCCTCGTTTGCCGTGATATACAAGCCCTTGCCGTCTTCTGTAACCTCCACCGTTACCATGTCGGTATCATAAGTCGGCTCATCTGCGTCATCCCATTCTACGCTTAAGCGCGCATACTCCGTCTCTTCTCCATAGATATGTTTGTTATCCTCATCGATGTAATCATGGCGCAGGATGATATTTTCAATCTCTGCCGTTTCTCCCGGCAGGATCTGGTCTGTCCCTTCCGCAAAGCCCCAGTCTATGTACCAGTTGTCCGCCGATACATAAAGCTCTATGGTATCCTCATGCGCTTCCGCATCTTCCTCTTCCCCGTCAATCCGGTAGGTGACCTTTATGTCTGCCTTTCCATAGCCTTCTCCTGTTATGGTCCAGCCGTCTTCCTCTTCAGTTATTTTGATAACGCTCTCTTCTGTTTCTTTCCAGTCACCGTTGTCATCAGCCTGGTATGCCCGCTCCACGTCAATGCCTGTAATAACCGCGCCGATGCTTTCCCCGTAAGGGTACTCCCTGTTGCGCTGCCAGCAGCTCATATCATATGCGCCTACCCAGAAGTCATCGCCCTGGAGCATGTTGGTCTGTTTGGACCATTCCAGGTAATCCTCCTTTTCGCAGATCTCTACCCACACGTCCGTGCGCCCAAGCTCTTCCCCGCCTAACATCACGCGGGCAACCACTACGATGTCTCCCCTTGCGCCGTCCTCATTGGTGGCAGCTTCCCCTGCCAGGGCAGAGCCGTTCAAAGTGACCTGTGCATCCTCCGCCTCAAAACCGGTTTTAATTTCCCCGCAGTAATCCTCCTCTTCTCCATCCCAGCCCTGGTAAACGGACCACTCGACCGACACCGCATCTCCCTTGTCCGCCAGGTTTTCCGTATTCAGGTACAAATCCAGGTCCTCGTCAGTGAACAATACCGTCCGGTTATTTTCCGGGTCTGTGATCCCCTCTTCCTCAAACCAGATGCTGTAATCCAGCCCGTCAAACCAGTATTCGCGCCTGGTAAGCTCATTCCAGTTGTCTTCTCCATCGTTTTCTTCCGCTGCCAGCGTAACGGAAGTCCCCCAATCGCCGGTACGGGTCAATACGGGAAGCAGTTCGTCGTCCCCGGACAGCTCCCAGGCATTCTCGTCATAATC
>CAZAQD010000055.1:0-11623 GCA_964487425.1 uncultured Marvinbryantia sp.
TTAAAATCCTGCGGGACTAATCTCCCGTACCGGTTCGATTCCGGTCGCCGGCAGTAAAAAAATAGCTGTAACAGCTATTTTTTTGTGCTTATTTATAAGCGATATGCAACAAGCGCTATCTTAGCTCCTGCGCAGCGTGTTCGGCAGCAGATTTGCAGGAAAGTGGTATTTTAGGAAATTTGCCTGTATAATTCAAAAATTTGAAATTAATGATTAAAAAATAATAAAAATAGGATAAAAAATGCATTTTTTTTGATTGACTAGCTGAAATAAATAAGGTATATTAGTAACAGGTGGCAAGGGTGCTTAGCAGCGATGAAGATCGTTTACTAGGCATTTTTTTGCGGAAATCTCACGGTCGGGATTTATGACAGGAAGGAGAATATGAAAAAATGAAAGTGATTGAACAAATTAACAGTGTGATTAATGGGTGGGTATGGGGTGCGCCGATGTTGATTCTGATGGGATTTGTCGGTGTGCTGATGACAATTTTGACAAAGGTATTCCAGATTTCTCATATCGGTTACTGGTTAAAGAAGACCATTGGCGATATCTTTAAGAGCAAAAATGTCACTGCCCATACGGAAGACAAATCTATTTCCCAGTTCCAGTCTTTGTGTACTGCTTTGGCGGCAACTGTTGGTACCGGTAATATCGTCGGCGTGGCAGGCGCAATTGCATCCGGCGGACCGGGAGCGGTATTCTGGATGTGGATTATCGCCTTTTTTGGAATGATGACGAATTATTCCGAGAATGTGCTTGGTATCTATTACAGAAGAAAAAATGCGGCTGGCGAGTGGTCCGGCGGAGCGATGTACTATTTGAGAGACGGTCTTGGTTCGAAAAAGAACTGTAAGGTGATCGGAGCCTTTCTGGGCGGCTTGTTCTCTGTATTTTGCTTCCTTGCCTCTTTTGGAATTGGAAATATGACACAGGTAAACTCTATTTCCAGTAATATGAAATCTGCATTTGGCATGCCGACATGGGTGACAGGGCTGATCGTTATGCTTGCGGTAGGCGTTGTGGTACTTGGCGGATTGAAGCGTATCGCTTCTGTAACAGAGAAGATCGTACCTTTCATGGTTGTATTATATATTGTGGGTTCTCTGATTATTGTAATTACTCATATTACTGCAATCCCGGCAATTTTTGTGTCGATAGTAAAAGGCGCGTTTGGATTAAAAGCAGTTGGCGGCGGTATCGTTGGTTTCGGTATCAAGCAGGCAGTTGTTCTTGGTATGAAGCGCGGTGTCTTCTCCAATGAGGCAGGACTTGGTTCTTCTGTAATGGTTCATTCCAACTCCAATGTAGAGGAGCCGGTTCAGCAGGGAATGTGGGGTATTTTTGAAGTATTTGCAGACACGATTATTGTGTGCACGTTAACAGCGGTATCGATTCTGGCATCAGGAGATATCGATCTGGTTACGGGCGAGCTTGTGTCCGGCGTGGAATCCTCCAATCTTGCTTCCGCAGCGTTTGGCGCTATGTTTGGCAAGGCGGGTGAAATGTTTATTGCTGTCGCTATTTTGTTGTTCGCTTTTTCAACGGTTCTTGGCTGGAGCCATTATGGAAACAAGGCGTGTGAATATTTGCTGGGCTTAAAAGCAACATTTGTATATAAAGTGATCTTTACTGTCGCTACCTTTGGCGGCGCGGTAATGGGACAGAACCTCGCATGGGATATTGCGGATACGCTCAACGGACTGATGGCAATCCCCAACCTGATCGGCGTGCTGGCGTTGTCCGGTACGGTAGCCGCGATCACAAAGAATTATGTTGACCGTTATTTCCATGACAAGAAAGTAAAGCCAATGCTGTCGGCATTTGCCGATGTACAGGCGGAGCAGGAAAAATCACTGGCATCGCATAAATAAAGAACAGATACATAGGCAGTTAAAAGTACGTTTTCCAGGATCTGGTAAAGCGTACTTTTTTGTGAGGCAAAAGATGTGGCATGCGCCGGGAAAAGAAAACTTGAAGTGGCGATAAATTATGTTATAATCTTTTGTATGAAAAGACAAATTCAGGAGGACGCAGATGTCAAGGCTAAGTGATATGGTTCGGAAAAGTTTTAAGGAAGGCGACGATATCCGTGATGCGGGGCTTACAACGCCGGAGGGCATCGTGCGGTACGACGATATCCGATACGGAAGGGACGAGGTATGGCAGGCGCTGGATATTTACCGTCCGCGAAATGCGCAGGGACAAAAGCTGCCGGTCATTGTCAGCGTGCATGGCGGAGGATGGGTATATGGCGATAAGGAGCGTTATCAGTATTATTGCATGGATTTGGCAGTTCGCGGGTTTGCGGTAGTGAATTTTACTTACCGCCTGGCGCCGGAGCACAAATATCCCGCACCCCTTGAGGACACGAACCTGGCGTTTGCGTGGATGATGGAAAATGGTGAAGCTTACGGCATGGATACGGAAAACGTGTTTGCGGTGGGTGATTCGGCTGGCGGGAACATACTGGGGCTGTATGCGGCGATCTGCACGAACGAAGCGTATGCGAAGGAATATGGATTTCGGGCGCCGGCAGGCTTAACGCTGAAGGCGATTGCCTTAAACTGCGGCGATTACCGGGTGGAGGCAGCGTCCGAGGCGTTTGAGCAGACGCAGGGGCTGATGCAGGAGTATCTTCCGCAAAAAGGAACAGAAGAGGAACTGCACAGAATCGATGTGACGGCGCATGTGACAGAGCATTATCCGCCGGTATTTCTCATGACTTCCACCGGCGACTTTTTAAAAGAGCAGGCGCTTTTGATGGCTGAGCAGCTTACCAGGTGTAATGTGCCGTTTGTGTACCGTTTTTATGGCAATGCGGAGCATAGGCTGCCGCATGTATTCCATTGTGATATCCGCACGGAGGAGGCAAAGCGCTGCAACGATGAGGAATGCGCATTTTTCAGGACGTTTTGTTAAGCACAATCTTTAGCGGGCGGGAAAACAGGACGCCTTGCGTGAAGAAAAATATCAGCCGGGCAAAGGGCAGAATTCAGACAGGAAAAGGAGCGGGAAAATGAAACGTAAGATCAGAAAATTCAGCGGTACGACAGATCCGCGGGTTTCAAAAAGAGAGAGGGCAAACAGGGAGATTGCGCGAAAAGCTGCGGCGCAGGGAATTGTTTTGCTGAAAAATGAAGGCGTGCTGCCACTGGCAAAGAACAGTAAAGTCGCATTGTTTGGCGGCGGGGCAAGCCATATGATTAAGGGTGGAACCGGTTCCGGGGATGTTTGTGAAAGAGAAGTCGTCAATATTTTTCAGGGGCTTTCGCATGCGGGAGTTGAGATTGTGAGCGGCAACTGGATTGCGGACTATGAGGACATTTATCAAAAGGCGCGCCAGGACTGGAAGGACAGAATCCTCGAACTCGCAGGGAGCACGGACAGCCCGGAGTTCTTTGAGACGTATGCCGCCCATGCATTTGAGATGCCGACGGGAAGGAAGATCGGAGAAGCCGACTGTGAAGGCGCAGAGACGGCAATCTATGTTATCAGCCGGGTGGCAGGAGAGGCGGCGGACCGCCATGAAAAACCGGGGGACTATTACCTCACGGAGCAGGAAAAAGAAGAGCTTAATACGATCGCCCGGTACTGCAGCAGCATCATAGTTGTGCTGAATATCGGCGCGCAGATAGATTTGAAGGATATTCTGGCGGTGAAAGAGGTAAAGGCGCTGCTGAACCTGGGACAGCCGGGGATGGAGGGCGGCAATGCCCTGGCAGATGTATTGACAGGAGTGGTAAATCCGAGCGGAAAGCTGGCAGATACATGGGCGAAGGCGTATCATGACTTTCCCAATGCAGAAACCTTCAGCCATAACAACGGCAACGTCTGCCAGGAAAAGTACGAGGAAGGGATTTACGTGGGTTACCGTTATTTTGAGAGTTTCGGCGTAGAGCCGCTGTATCCCTTTGGATTTGGCATGTCCTATACGGATTTTCTGATCCGCACGGATTGTGTGGCGGCAACGGGGAACAAAGTGACCGTAGGTGTGACCGTTACGAATGAAGGGAACGTTTACGCAGGAAAAGAAGTAGTGCAGGTTTATGCGGCATGCCCGCAGGAAGGACTGCCTAAGGAATATAAAAGATTGTGCGCGTTTGCCAAGACAGAGCTTTTACAGCCCGGAGAGAGCCGGAAAATGGAGCTGGTGTTTGACGCCAAAGCGCTGGCTTCCTTTGATGAGGAGAAGGCGGCATGGGTTGTGGAAAAGGGCTGGTACGGCATTTTTGTGGGAAATTCTTCGAGCGATGCAAAGATATCCGGCGTGCTCCAAGTGCAGGAGGACGTCATACTTGAAAGCGTGAAGCATATCTGTCCGTTACAGGAGCCGTTAACGGAGCTTCTGCGGCCGGATGATATCGTGCGGCACATGGAGCAGGCATGGAAGAAGGAAGCGCGCGAAAAGGGGCTTACACCGGTGGAATTTGCACCGGAGGGCAGACAAAGGAAAGTCATCCAGGCAGGCAGATTTGACGATATGGCAGTTGAGTTGACGGAAAAGTTATCAGATGAGCAGTTGATCGCGATGGTGATCGGCGAAGTCAGCAAAGGCCACGATAACCAGTTGGGGGCAGCGGGCATTATGGTTCCGGGCGCGGCAGGCGAGACCAGCGGGGCGCTGGAAGAACAATGGGGCGTTCCGGGAATTTCTATGGCGGATGGACCGGCGGGACTTCGCCTGATGCGGGAATACCAGGCAGATGAAGCAAGCGGACAGGTATACAGTGAGGGATTTCTGGGCGCACACGAGAATGGTATTTTTGCGCAGCATAAAAAGTACGAAGGTGCGGTGACGTATTACCAGTATTGTACGGCAATTCCCACCGGTACGCTGCTGGCACAGACATGGGATACGGCGCTGTTGGAAGAAACGGGACGCGCGGTGGCTGTGGAAATGCAGGAATTCGGAATCGCATGGTGGCTGGCGCCGGGGATGAATATTCACAGAAATCCCCTGTGCGGAAGGAATTTTGAGTACTATTCGGAGGACCCACTGGTAAGCGGTATGATGGCGGCGGCAATCACAAGGGGCGTGCAATCCGTGCCGGGAGTCGGCACGACCATCAAACATTTTGCCTGCAATAACCAGGAAGATAACCGGATGGGGTCGGACAGCATTCTGTCCGAGCGGACGTTGCGTGAGATCTATCTGCGGGGCTTTGAGATTGCGGTAAAGACGGCTCAGCCAATGGCGATCATGTCTTCCTATAATCTGATAAACGGCGTACATACGGCTAACTGCAGGGATATTTGCACCGTCGCGGCAAGGGAGGAGTGGAATTTCCAGGGGGTCATCATGACGGACTGGACGACAACTTCCCCAAAAGGCGGGAGCATCGCGTGGAAATGCGCGGCAGCGGGCAATGATTTGATTATGCCGGGCGCAGAACAGGATAGTGCGAATATAAAAGCGGCGCTGCAGGAAGGAAAGCTTGACAGAGGGGAACTGAAAGCGTGCGTAAGGCGCCTTTTGAAGGTGGTTTATCAGACGCTTGGCTATGAGGAATGCGTAAGCTATGGCGGGCAGTACGGCGATTTTTTGGAAAAGTAGTAGTAATTTGCGCGAATATATGTTAGACTGATTTATATGTCCACTTGAGAAGGAGCGTTTTTGGTTAGAAAGGGGTACAAAAGTCCGTTGACTTTTAGAAGAATATGAAAAAGAGATTAGAAAAATTAGTGGTACTTGGAATATTGACATTGTCGATCGCAGCGATGGGTACGGCAGGATATGCAGCAGAGGCAGAGCTGGCGCAGATGCAGTCCGGTACAGAGAATGAGGAGACGGAGAAGGTGGAGACGACCGAGAGTACGGAAGCGCCGACGGAAGCGCCTACCGAGGCTCCGACGGAAGCGCCGACGGAAGCGCCTACCGAGGCTCCGACAGAAGCGCCGACAGAAGCGCCTACCGCGACACCGACTGAGGCGCCTACCGAGGCTCCGGTTACGGAAACGCCTGAGACAGAGGCGCCTGAGACAGAAGGCACTGCGGGAGTAGCGGAATCGGCAGCAAGCCAGGTTTCGGATGCGGTCAGCAAAGCCAAGAGCAAAGAAGAGCTGAAAAAGGCAAAGCAGGAAGCAAAGAAGAAGGAAGCCGAACAAAAGAAACAGGAAGAGAAGGAAAAAGAAGAGGAAGCAAAACGGCTTTATGAGGAGCTGATCGGAGAAAGCGTGATCGATTTTAACGCGTATCCGGCGGGCAATATTACAGAGAATACGAACATCATTTACGATTTTCTGCGCAATGAGATGGGGCTGAACCATGCGGCGGCATGCGGCGTGCTGGCAAATATCCAGTGCGAATCTGATTTTGCAACCACCGCAGTGGGAGACGGCGGAACCAGCTATGGATTATGCCAGTGGCATCTGGAGCGTTTTTCTCAGTTGGTAGCGTGGTGTAATGCAAATGGTTATAATTACCATCTGGTAGAGGGGCAGATTGGTTATATGCGCTACGAGCTGGCAAATGGCTACGCAGGCGTTTATAATTATCTGCTGAGTGTGCCGGACACGGCGCAGGGAGCATATGACGCAGCATATTACTGGTGCTCACATTATGAGGTTCCGTCCAATACAGAGGCGAATTCAAAATTGCGGGGCAACCTGGCGATGAACGAGTTCTATCCGCGCACGCTTGGCACAGCGTCTGAAGCGCAGGAGGCAGAAGCAGGGCAGGATGAGGAAGCGCTTGAGTCCGAAGAGGGCAAAAAGCAGCAGCTCATCCAGTCGGAAGGCGTAAAACTGTGGGAGAAGGCGCCGCAGACGCTTCTGCAAAAGGACAGGCTTGGAGTGGCAAGAGAAAAGTTATTTTCACTGGATTGATAGCGAAAGGAAAATAACGGAGGGAAAAGGATGAGGTATGGAAGATACAGATACCGTGTGGCTGCGCTGGCAACGGTATTGATAACAGCGGGAATACCGGGTATTTATGCCCGGGCGGCGGTGGAAGATACGAAAGTTGCCAAAGCGTATGATGCGGTGGCAAATCTGCAGGATACGACGGACTCTCTGGATGTGACATTAAAAGAGACGACGATGATTCCGGGGCAGGTTGAGACGGTAAAAACGATTAAAATGAAAATCAGCGGTATGCAGACGGAGACGGATATGGAAGTATCTGTTTCGGTAAGCACCGACGAGGGGGAAACGGCGCAGTACTACTCAGACGGATATTTTTATACAGACCAGTCGGGCGAGAAGATCAAGTACAAAATGGACAAATCAGAGATGCTGCAGTTAATCAATAATGACGTTTATCTGAACTTTGATTCCGGGAAATTATCAGTGCTGGAGGCTTCAGATAAAAACGGAGGAACGCAGTATACGTTTTCCGCAACCGGCGAAACGCTCGGCGGTTATGCAGACCAGATCCTGGAAGGAGCGCAGGAAGAGCACCATGTGGAAATTATTGCTGTCCAGGGAACGGTAAATACCAACGAAGAGAATGAGGTTGTCCGACGCCGTATGCAGACGGTGTATACACTTCAGACAGAGGAGGGCAGGCAGGCGTGCATCATGGATTCCGATATGGTCGTGAATAATCCGGGACAGGCTGTGTCTGTGTCTCTGCCGGATTTATCCGCATATAAGGAGCAGGGACAGAAGGAAGCGGCAGTTGAGATTACGGCGAAAAGCCAGATCGTATATGCGGCGGAGGATGTGAATATCCGCGCACAGAACAGTATCACTTCGGCGATTATCGGGGGAGCGCTCAGGGCAACCGCGCTTAACCAGACCGGGTATACAAGCGATGGATGGATACAGATCGATTATAACGGGGCGTTTGGCTATGTATCCGCAGATTATGTGAGTGAGAAAAAACCGGTGACGGTAGCGGATATGAGCGGCATCATGTATGCGACGACCACGGTGAATGTAAGAGAGGAAGCCGGCGTGGAGGGAGCAATATTGGGAACCCTGCAAAGCCAGGAGGCGGTCACGGTTACCGGGTATGCGGACAATGACTGGATTCGGGTGAAGTATAAGGGATACACTGCTTACGTAAGCGGCGCTTATCTTTCCTGGGACGAGCCGGTAACAAGCGGCTCCCTGTCCGGTGAGATTACATCGATCACTGCGTCCGCGATCACGGTTGAGGACGAGCAGAACAGGGTATATACTATTACAACTGCCGGAGCCTATATGAATGCTGTGGACGGACTGGAAGTCGGCGATAAGGTGGATGTTACCTATAAATATTCCGATGGGAAATATACAGCGACCCAGGTAAATGATTACACTTATCACGAGGAGCCGGATGATAAAGACTCCGGCGATCTGGTCTACGGTGTGGTTATGACCTATGGAAAGAGCACGATGACGATATCGCTTGATGACGGCGCTTCGATGTCCTTTTATAAAGATCCCGATGCGTATGTGAAGGGGCAGCTTTATGTGGGCGCTTATGTATCCGTTGGTTATTACTATAATTCCTCTATGGGAGTCTATCAGATGACATATCTGAGCGTCATATAATTTCAGACATGTTTAAGTACCCTGCTGCATAGGATAGGACAAAGAGCAGCAGGGGTTTTTTATGAAAAAATATAGAAAAAGAGAGATTCTCTTCACCGTGATTTTCTTCACAGGTTTTATGCTGGGGATTCTGTTTATCAATCTGTGGGGCGATACGTATTTTAGGGAGACTGCAATTTTTGGAAGAGAAAACTTTCTGATGGCGGGAACGGCACAGATCGACCAGAATGCTTTTTTTCTATATTTGCTGGGGCTGCGGGGAAAGGGGTATCTGGCGCTATGGCTGTTTGGTTATACGATTGCGGGACTGCCGATTCTTCTGCTGGCGCTGGGCTGGCTGGGGTTTGCATCAGGAGTCCTTCTTACCATGTCGGTCGTGCAGATGCATATGGCAGGGCTTTTGATTTTTTTCTCCTCCGTACTGCCGCAGGCGATCATTTATATTCCGCTTGTGCTGATGCTGGCAGGCAGTATATATGAAAAAGGGTGCGTCCGCCCGGGGGAGCGGCGCCATCAGTGGGAATGGCAGAAAGAGAAGGGATATCTTCTGGTTTTGGCGGCAGGAATCCCGTTAACGATCCTGGGCGCGGCGCTGGAGGCATATGCGAATTCGTGGTTAATCCGGCAGATTGTAAAATTTTTTTTATAAAGGATACGGAGAAAATTACAAGATATAGTGGTAAACATAAATTAATAATTCGATATTTGGTATTTGGGACAAAAATGTGGAAAAGTCCGCATTTTTGTGCATAAAAAAGGATTGTTTTTTGAAAAAAAGAAACTTATAATGTTTACATAATTAATAATTCTGGGGAGAATTATCAAGGGGATCTGAACATCCTTGTTTTTTTGCGCGTTTTTGCCGAAAAAGTGTGCAGCATAGGGCGACCGGCTTTTGTGGAGGAGTGAAAAAAGCAGGAGGCATAGCAAGGCTGCATGAAAGGAAAAGAGACAGCAAGGCAGGGAAATCGCAGGCAGGAAAGATGAGATTTACTGAGATGATAACAGAACAGAATGGGATACAGGAAATGGAACAGGATATGATGCAGTTTGTTGCGTATCTGGAACGGGAGAAGAACGCATCCAACAGCACGATTATGTCTTATCAGAGAGATTTGAAAAAGATGTTTTGCTTTATGGAGGAAAAAGGTGTGGAATCGGTGGGGAAAATTACCGCCACCAATTTGAATTCTTATATTCTGCAGATGGAGAAGGACGGCTTTTCCACTTCCTCCGTGTCGAGAAGCATTGCGTCTATGAGGTCATTTTTCCATTACCTTTTTAAGACAAAAAAGACAGAGGAGGATCCAAGCGAGGTACTGAAGGCGCCGCGCATTGATAAGAAGGCGCCGGAGATTCTTACTTTGGAGGAAGCGGTACAACTGCTTGAACAGCCGGACGGTACGACGCCAAAGGGCATTCGGGATAAAGCCATGCTGGAGCTTCTCTACGCGACGGGGATGCGGGTATCGGAGCTGATTTCCTTAAAATGCGCCGATGTGAATCTTTCCATGAGCTATCTGGTTTGCCGCAGCGGGGGTAAGGAAAGGGTGATTCCTTTTGGCAAGGAGTCATCCAGGGCATTAAAGCGCTATCTGGATGAGAGCCGCGCTGTGCTGATGAAGGGAGAGGAGGGGGAATGGCTGTTCACCAACTGTTATGGAAAGCCTATGAGCCGGCAGGGATTCTGGAAACTGATTAAATTCTACGCGCAGAAGGCGGGAATTACAAAAGATATTACCCCCCATACGCTCAGGCATTCGTTTGGCGCGCATCTGGTGCAAAACGGCGCGGACCTGCGGGCAGTGCAGGAGATGATGGGGCATTCGGATATTTCCACAACGCAGATCTATATGGACATGAATGTGAGGCGGGTAAGAGAAATCTATGCAAAATCACATCCGAGAAGATAAAGAAAAATCGTCCGGGGCATATCAGCCGGACGATTTTTTTGTGATATAGGATAAAAACAGATATCGTCTTTTAGCACATATCGCAGATATCGTAAATCAACTGCTTGGATTCCTGCCATCCCAGGCAGGGGTCCGTGATCGATTTTCCATAAATATGTTTGCCGCAGCCGATTTTCTGGCTTCCCGGCTCAATGTAGCTTTCAATCATCACGCCTTTTACGAGGTCTTTCAGCCGGGGATGGAGACTGCGGCTGTTTAAAACCTCTTTCACGATCCGCACCTGCTCTTCGTATTGCTTGTTAGAATTCGAGTGGTTGGCATCGATGATTACGGATGGATACTTCAGATCCCGCTGGTCATACATATGTAAAAGGCGGATCAGATCTTCATAATGGTAGTTGGGGATCGAGTTCCCGTGTTTGTTGGTCGCACCTCTTAAAATTACATGTGCGAGGTCATTGCCGCTGGTATTTACCTCCCAGCCTCGGTAAATAAAATCATGGGACGCCTGTGCCGCGACAACGGAATTTAACATTACAGACAAATCGCCGCTTGTGGGGTTTTTCATTCCGGCGGGCACATCCATGCCGCTGGTAGTCATACGGTGGTGCTGATCCTCCACGGAACGGGCGCCGATTGCCACATAGGATAAGATGTCTGCCAGGTACCAGTAGTTTTCAGGATAAAGCATTTCATCGGCGCAGGTAAGCCCGGTTTCCTCCACGGCGCGGATGTGCAGCTTGCGGATGGCGACAAGCCCGGCAAGCATGTCCGGCTTTTTCTCCGGGTCCGGCTGATGGACCATACCTTTGTATCCTTCTCCGGTAGTACGGGGTTTGTTGGTATAGATACGCGGAATAAGAAGAACCTTGTCTGCGACTTTTTCCTGTACTTTTGCCAGGCGGTGAATGTAGTCCATGACAGAGTCCTCGTTGTCGGCGGAGCATGGCCCGATGATGACCAGGAATTTTTTGGAAGCGCCGGTGAAGACCGCTCTTATCTCAGCGTCTCTTTGTGATTTTATTGCAGCGACCTTTTCAGAAATCGGATATTGTTTCTTGATTTCAGCAGGGATCGGTAATTTCTTTATAAATTGAAAACTCATAATGAATATCCTTTCTTGCGTTCATATGCTTCATAGCTCCTTTATTATATACGAACTGCGGTTAAAATACCAGAGGAATTTGCACTTGATGAAAATAAGAAGATTTTGTATACTTAAATTCAAG